>CAYUYM010000060.1:0-16892 GCA_964449305.1 uncultured Chromatiales bacterium
GTCGACACCTACGGCGGGCGTGCCCCGCACGGGGGTGGTGCATTCAGCGGCAAGGATCCGTCGAAGGTGGATCGCAGCGCCGCCTACGCCGCTCGCCACATCGCAAAGAACATCGTCGCCGCGGGCCTGGCGCGTGAATGCACCATCCAGGTGAGCTACGCCATCGGCGTCGCCAAGCCCCTGTCCGTGTTCGTCGACACCCATGGCACGGGTCGCCCAGGCGTCTCGGATGGCGACATCCAGCGGTATATCGAGGAGAAGGTGGACATGACGCCGAAGGGCATCATCGAGCGCCTCAAGCTCCGCCGCCCGGTGTACAGCGACACCGCTGCGTACGGTCACTTCGGGCGCGAGGGTGCCGGATTCACCTGGGAGAAGCTGGACCTCGTCAGGGATCTCACAAAGGCATTCACCATCAAATAATCACCGACATTTCAATACCGGAGAATTCATGGCAAAAGGAAAAGCTGAAGGAAAGAACTACAAGGTGAAGGACATGGGCCTCGCCGCAGAGGGCCGCATGAAGATCGAGTGGGCGGAGAGCCGCATGCCCGTCCTCATGACTCTGCGCGAGAGGTACAGCAAGAGCCAGCCCCTGAAGGGCTGCCGCATCGCAGGCTGCCTCCACGTCACCAAGGAGACGGCGGTGCTCATCGAGACGCTCGTCGCGGTGGGTGCAGAGGTGAGCTGGAGCGGCTGCAATCCGCTCTCCACCTCGGACGACGTGGCCGCCGCGCTTGCGGCCAACGGCGTCAGCATCTACGCCTGGCACGGCATGAACGTGAAGGAGTTCTACTGGGCCATCGAGGAGACGCTCAAGTTCAAACCCAACCTCACACTCGACGATGGCGCGGATCTCATCTTCACGGTGCACAAGCATCATCCGGAACTCATCCCCGGGCTCTATGGCGGCACGGAGGAGACCACCACCGGCGTCCATCGCCTGCGCTCCATGGCGGCCGCGGGTGAGTTGAAGTACCCGGTGATCGCGGTGAACGATGCCGAGACGAAGTGGGACTTCGACAATGTATACGGCACCGGCCAGTCCACACTCGATGGCATCCTGCGCGCCACAAGTGTGCTGCTTGCAGGCAAGAACGTCGTCGTCGCCGGCTACGGGCACTGCGGGCGCGGCGTCGCCATGCGCGCACAGGGGCTCGGCGCCCACACCATCGTCACCGAGGTGAAGCCGACCGCCGCCCTCAAGGCCACGCTCGACGGGCACAAGGTCATGACCATGGATCAGGCGGCCAAGGTGGGCGACATCTTCGTGACAGCCACGGGCGTGAAGGATGTCATCCGCAGGCGACATTTCGAATCCATGAAGGATGGTGCCATCGTCTGCAACACCGGCCACTACGATTGCGAGATCAACATCCCCGAGCTCGAAGAGGTGGCGGAAGGCAAACGCACCATCCGTCCGAACAATGAGGAATACACCCTGCGGCAGCGCAGGACCCGCATCTACCTGCTTGCCCAGGGACGCCTCGTCAACCTCGCCGCCGCCGAGGGGCATCCCTCGGAGGTGATGGACATGTCCTTCGCCAACCAGTTCATGTCGCAGATCCGTCTGGCCGAGCTCGCGAAGAAGGGCCAGCGCCTCGGCACCACGGTGCACGACATCCCCGAGGAGCAGGATCAGGAGATCGCCCGTCTCAAGCTCCAGACCATGGGCTACAAGATCGACAAGCTCACCGCCGAGCAGATCGTCTACATGAACGATTACAGCGCCGGAACCTGATCCACCCACACCGGGCGAAACGGACGGAGGCAGTGTGATCCACTGCCTCCGTTTTTTTGATGCACGACGTGTGTCGGTCTAGCCGGCCCTGCGTTTCAGCATGGTGAGCATGGCGGCCTTCAGCACCTTGTCCTTGCCATAGATGTCGCCGCGCAGGTGGAGCTCGCCGCTCTCGTTGACCCAGGCGGAATGGTACACGACATACACGGGGAGGGGATTCGCGAGGTTGATCCACTTCGTGGCACGCGTCTCCTTCAGGTAGGCCTGGGCCTTGTCGACGGTCCATTCCTGGTTGCCCGCCATCACGAAATCGAAGAGCTTCATGGGTTCCTCCACGCGCATGCAGCCGTGGCTCACCGCGCGGACGGCATTCCTGAACGGGCCGCGTGTGGGCGTGTCGTGCAGATAGACGTTGTACTGATTCGGGAAGAGGAACTTGATCTTGCCGAGGGCATTGCCGCCGCCTGGCATCTGAACGAAGGCGATGGGCTTGTTTGCCGGGCGGTTCGCCCAGTCGATCTCGCGGGGATCCTTCGATTTGCCGTCCTCGTAGACGCGATAGCCCTGACGCGCCAGCCGTGCGGGATCCTTCTTTGCGACACGCTCCGTCTCCATGCGGGCGATGGCCGCGGGCACATTCCACGGGGGATTCAGCACCACATGCTTGATGCCGTCGATGAGCAGCGGTGTCTGCAGCGTGGTCTTGCCGCAGCAGATCTTGATGGAATGAACCAGCGTGTCGCCGGCGTAGGTGTAGACGCGGAAATCCGGGATGTTGACCACCACATGCCTGTGCTCCGGCATGCTGAACCATCGGAGCCGGTCGAGGTTGACGCGGATCTGCTGTGTCCTGTCGGCTGCGGTGACGTTGAGCTTCTCGACCAGGGTTCTGCCGATGATGCCATCCTCGGTCATGCCGTTGAGATGCTGGAATTCGCGGACGAGGGGTTCGAGCGTGGCGTCGTAGACATTGCCGTTCACCACGGTCCAGGTGATGGTGGTGTCGGCGGCGTTGCTCTGAGCCGCCTTGCGGAAGGCATCCCACCGCCTGCGGCTCGTCAGCAGCAGGCGCCGGGCGATGGCCGTGATGGCCGGATGCTGGCTGCCCGGGGTGATGCGCGTCTTTGAATCGGGTGCAGGGATCGGCGCCCAGCCGCCGGCCGCCTCCAGCGCCTCATGGAAGGCAAGCGCCGTCTGCAGCTGGCGATACGCCGGGGATGACGGCTGGATGCCATCAAGCCAGGAGCCGATGTCAGCCGTTGCCAGCGGAGCGAGAAGTTCTTCGTCCGACATCCTCGGCGGCGGGTACCCGCAGTTGACATCCAGCGCGGTGTAGTCGAACAGCCCCCGTCGCAGATGCCGCGCATAGGCGGTGACCGCCCGTGAAAGCCCCGCCTCCAGCTCGGCCGCCCTGCGATAGTCCGGATCACCGCCACCCTCGCTGGCGGACATGACCTCGGCGAACAGTGTGGCGAGACGTGCATGGCCGTAGAGTTCCGGTGGCAGCCCATGCGCACCGGCGGCACCGATGCGGTCGAGGATGACACGGCAGTTCGCGGCGCCGCTGTCACTCGTGAGCCAGCGCGGTGCGTTTCCGCGCGACGCGTACCAGGAACGAAGCAGGCGCTCGGTGGTGCGGCGCTCCGGCGTCAGAGTGGTGTCGGCAGGGGCGGACCAGAGCGCGGACAGAGCCTCGGTCATCCGCGTCTGATCGAGCGAGAGCGACACGGGGCCGGTGTCCTTCGCGCCTTCCTCCTGATGCTGGGAACCATCCCCCCTCGCACAACCGGCACCGCAGGCCATGGTGGTGGCCAGAAGGAGGACGGCCATGGTCACCAGCCGGGGCCGGTGGGCGGTCGGTATGGAGCTTGAACAGCGGGCTTGCGGTGTCACGTGATCCCTTTCGATGGATGATTCGTGGGGGGAAGGCTGAAAGCACGTTCCAGCCGACAAGTTAGAGAGAAAACGCATGCATGTGCAACTGCGGCCGTCGATGTTCCCAAGCCGCGGGCCCGCCATGGGCGCTGTCCAAGCCTGCGTCCCGCATTCTGTTTTTCGAGACTGCCATTTTCCGTACGTTTGAAGATGTTTGAACTGCACAGTGAGCAATCAGGATGGAAATGGCAGCCAAGGATGGAAGGTGGGGAATTGATGTGCGGAACATCTTCTGCATCGGCCGCAACTATGTGAAACACATCGCCGAGCTTGGCAACGAAGTCCCGGACAATCCGGTCGTGTTTCTCAAACCCACCTCGTCTCTCCTGGGTCCCGGTGGCAGCATCAGGCTCCCCGGCTTCTCCGGAGACGTCCACTTTGAAACGGAACTCGTGGTCGCCATTGCCGACCGCTGCGCCAGTGTGCCGGAGGAGGATGCGCTGCGGCACGTCCTGGGCTACGGCATCGGGCTCGACCTCACGGCACGTGATGTGCAGGATGCGCTCAAGGCGAAGGGACTGCCATGGACCGTGTCCAAGGGATTCGACACCGCCGCCTGCCTCTCGCAGTTCATCCCCGCGGAGGAGGTGCCCGATCCCTCCGACCTCACCTTCACCTTGCACCTCAACGGTGTGCTGCGCCAGAGCGGCGATCCGCGTCTCATGCTCCATTCCATTCCCCGCCTCATCGCCCACCTGAGCACCATCTTCACACTGGACCGCGGCGACCTCATCTTCACCGGAACGCCGGAAGGTGTGGGGCGCATCGAATCCGGTGATCGCCTGTCCTGCGATTGTGCGGGACGCGTGCAGGCGGAATTCACCGTGGCATAGTGCGGGATGAAGCCGTTGGTCCGATACGGGTATCATGCGTCGGTCGCCATTGCGGTGGCGTTCATGGCGTGGCGCATCGCCGGTGCCAATGCACAACTGCGTCCTGTGTCGCCCGGCGTGTCCATCCCGATCGCGTCGGAGACGGATTGGAATGACTACCTCTGGCCCATCGAGGACTGCACGAAGCGCACATCGGATTTCGGCGAGTTCCGCGACTCCCATTTTCACGCCGGGCTCGACATCAGCACACAGCTCAAGACGGGCTGGCCTGTCCGTGCATCGCGTGGCGGGTGGCTCCAGTCCGCGCGCTTCGAGATCGGGGGCTACGGTCTCTTCCTCGTTCTCCGGCATGAGGATGGCTGGCACACCACCTACGCCCATCTTTCGCGTTACGCACCCGTTGTGCGCGAGGCCTATGAGCGGAAGCTCGCCGAGCTGGGCAGGAGCTTCGGCATGGTGGAATGGAGGGATCATGAAGTGCCCATCACCCGCGGCGACATCATCGCCTATTCCGGGATGAGCGGTGCGGGGAGCTCTCCGCATCTGCATTTCGAGATCCGCGATCCCGAATACACCGCCTTCCACCCCGCCCTGGCGCCTGCGCTGCGCACACCGGACACCATCGCCCCCGTCTTTCACGCCCTCTGCTTCATGCCACTCGACGCATCCTCCACCGTCGACGGCCGGCATGATCCGCTCATCGTTCCCGTCACGTCGCAGGGCGCCGGCAGATATCGCGTGGACGCCGTGCCCGTGCTGACGGGCATGGTGGGCGTGTCGGTGCGGGCCACCGACCGCGCACAGGCGGCGAGCGACGTCGGATCTCCGGCATCCCTCGTGCTCATGGTGAACGATGCCGCCTACTTCTCCTCCATGCTGGATCGCATCCCCTCCGCTCTCGGCTGGCATGTCCGCATCGACCGGGAGAACGACCTCTGGCGCGGTGGCATCGGCGAGTTCCGCAAGCTCTATCGCGAGGAGGGCAACCGTCTGCCGGTGTACACCCCCCCCGACGCGGGCGCGGGCATGTTCACCACGCACCGGCTCACCCCCGGTCGCAAGCAGTGCCGCATCGTGGCGAAGGACATCTCCGGCAACAGCGCGGAGCTTGCCTTCTCCGCCATGCTTGCCGTCCGCCCCGCATTCCAGGCCTCGCTGCGCGATGCCTCGGTCGAGATCCGTCTCCACGACGCGCGGTCCACCGCGGCAGTGCGCATCCTGACCGTCGGCGCCGACGGCCGCTGGCAGGAGCTTGCCACGTATCGCGACGCCATGATCTCGTCCCTCATCACATGGACGCCTCAGGGTGCGATGCCCCAGGTGCTGAAGATTGTGGCCGAGGATGGCCGCGGGGGGGTGTCCGCGCCATGGTACCTCCATCCCTCGCCACCGGCAGCTTCGGGCACACTCGATGTGATGCGCCGGATCCACGACGACGAGGTGATCTACACGATGCGCACGCAGGTGCCGTTCCGCGTTCCACCACGCATCACCGTGTCGCAGGGCACGCAGTCCCTGACGGTGAGCGCGGAGGCCGGGGCCCCGACGCTGTATCGCGCCATTGTCCGCCCGCTCCCGAAGGAATCCGGTCCCATCACGGTGGTCATCGACGCGATGTGCGGTGCGAAACCCGCGCAGTGGACCGAGACGCTCGGGGTGACGCTCATCACCCCGTCGCAGGGTGGAACGATGACCTCGTCGGACGGTGTGTTCACCATCACGTTCGCCCCGGGCGATGCATCCCGCCCCATGCTTGGATGGGTTGAAACGCTGGGGGGAGGCCGCTACAAGGTCCTGCCGCAGGATGTGCCGCTGGCCGGGATGCCGCGCGTCTCCTTCCGCACAACGGCCGTCATCGCCCGCCAGAGCGTGGTCCGCGCGCAGCATCCGGACATCCGCATCCGCATGAAAGCGGTGCCGCGTGCAGATCTGCCCGCCGATGTTGTGGCCGCACGGTGTGGCAACTATCCCGCCACCTACTCGCTGCTCAACGACACGGACCCTCCCGGCATCGTCATTGGATCGATGACGGGATCCGGTGCCGTTCCGGTGGCGCTCACCGACGCGACAAGCGGCGTCGACTGGGAGTCCCTCGTCGTGTCGCTCGACGGCCGCATCGTGATCGCCGATTACCAGGAGGGCGCCGGCAACTGCCTTGCACGCGTTCCGAAGGGAGCGACGGGCACGCTCACCGTCCGCGTGCGTGACAAGGCGGGGAATGAGCGCACCACCAGCGCCACACTCGCCGGTCCGGCGCAGCGTGGCAGGAAATGACCGCCAAGAGACCATTCGAAACAGACCATACAGAACCATCAATCACAGGAACCTCCATGCTCGATGTCAAACGCATTCGCGAAAATCCTGACCTGATCCGGCAGGGCATCATCAACAAGAACGAACGGGATCGCGTCGACGATTTCCTCGCACTCGATGCGCGGCGGCGCGCCATCATCCAGGAGGTGGAGTCCCTCAAGAACCGCCGGAACGTGGTCTCCAACGAGGTGGCCGCCCTCAAGCGGAGTGGTGGTGATGCAGACGCCCTCATCGCCGAGATGAAGGTGGTGTCGGATTCCATCAAGGCCATGGACGACGAACTGCGCGAGGTGGATGAGCAGGTCCAGGGGGTGCTCCGGTACTTCCCGAACATGGCGCATGCATCAGTGCCCGTGGGGCGCACGTCGGAGGACAATGTGGAGGTGCGTCAATGGATCCCGGACGGCATCGTCGGTCTCAACGCCGAGGCATCGTTCACACCGCTTGATCACATGGCCCTCGGGGCGAAACTCGGCATCCTGGATTTCGAGCGTGGGACGAAGATCAGCGGCAGCGGCTTTCCCCTCTACGTGGGACGCGGTGCCACGCTCGAGCGTGCGCTCATCAATTACATGCTCGATGTGCATCTTGCGGATCATGGTTTCCGTGAGGTGTTCCCGCCCTTCGCGGTGAACGCCGCCTCGATGTATGGCACGGGGCAGCTCCCCAAGATGGAGGACGACATGTACAAATGCGTGGACGAGGATCTCTACCTCATCCCAACCGCCGAGGTGCCCATCACGAACATGTATCGTGACGACGTGCTGGCCGGTGCCGACCTCCCGATCTCCCTCTGCGGCTACTCCGCCTGCTTCCGCCGCGAGGCCGGATCGTATGGGCGAATGACCAAGGGCTTTCTGCGCGTGCACCAGTTCAACAAGGTGGAGATGGTGAAGTTCGTGGAGCCGGCCTCGTCCTACGACGAGCTCGAGAAGCTCACCGACAACGCCGAATCCATCCTGCGGCACCTCAACGTCCCGCATCGCGTGCTGATGCTGTGCTCGGGCGATCTGAGCTTTGCTTCGGCCAAGACCTACGACATCGAGGTGTGGTCGCCGGCGGAGAACACCTGGCTCGAGGCCTCGTCGTGCAGCAACTTCGAGGATTTCCAGGCACGCCGTGCCAACATCCGCTTCAAGCCGGATCCGAAGAGCAGGCCGGAGTTTGTGCATACACTCAACGGCTCGGGGCTGGCCACATCACGCCTCATGGTTGCGCTGCTCGAGAACAACCAGACGGCCGACGGGTGCATCATCGTGCCAGAACCGCTCCGTCGCTACACCGGCTTCGGGGAGATCTCCTGACCCATGATCCGTGCCGTCACCATCGACTACTGGAACACGATCTTCGACACGGCCAACGGCGCGGGTCGGCGGCGCTTCCGCGACGCAGCCGTGCAGCGCGTGTTTGACGAGATCGGCGTGCAGCCGGATGCCGGGCGCATCGACGCGGCCCGGGAGCATGTCCGTGCCGTGTTCGACCACCGCTGGCGCAACGACCACCGCACCATGAATGCCGATGAGAACCTGCGCGTCTTCTGGGACGCGCTGGGGCTCACCGTCACCGACGTGCAGCACCAGCGGACCGTGGAGGCCTTCGAGGAATCCATCATGCATGGCTTGCCCAACCTGCTGCCGGGTGCGGCGCAGGCCATCCGCACGCTGGCGCGATCGCATGCCCTCGCGGTGATCAGCGACACCTCGTACTCGCCCGGCACCGTGCTGCGGCGCGTCCTGCAGGTGCACGACCTGCACTCCTGCTTCGGCGCGATGGTGTTTTCCGACGAGACGGGGGTGTCGAAGCCTCACCCGGTGGCCTTCCGCGCTGCCCTGGAGCCCCTCGGCGTCCGCCCGGAGGAGGCCGTGCACATCGGCGACATCGAGCGCACCGACATTGCCGGTGCGACGGCCATGGGCATGCATGCCATCCTTCTGCGGCTCGACACGGACAGCGAGTTCTTCAATGAACACGACGGAACCTCGGCCGCCGATGCCGTTGTTGCATCGTGGCCGGAGGCGATGGCCGTGATCAACCACCTCCATCACCGGTGACCGCCGCACTTCCATCCACCAAGCACCGGACCCGATCGTGAAGTCCCTTCTGGCTCTCAAACCGTATTTCATTCGATACCGCCGCACCTTCATCGCCGGGTTCGCGACCATTTTCCTTTCCGTCGTCTTTGGCGTGGTGGTCCCCATCCTCATCCGGCAGGCCATCGACGGGCTCATGACGGACATCTCCCGGACGGCCATCCTCTGGTACGCCATCCTTGTGGTGCTCACCTCGGCCATCAGCGGCGTGTTCCTCTACCTCACACGGCAGACCATCATCGTCGTGTCCCGTCGCATCGAGAACGATCTGCGGAACGACTTCATCGGGCGGCTGCTGCGTCTCTCGGTGCGCTACTATCAGAACACGCCCACGGGGGATGTCATCGCCCATACGACGAACGACATCGGTGCGGTGCGCATGTTCATCGGTCCTGCCGTGATGTACAGTGTGGAGACCTTCTTCACCTTCACCATCATCCTTGCGCTTCTGCTTGAAATCCATCCGCTGTTGACGCTCGTTTCGCTCGCCCCCATGCCGTTCATCAGCTTCATTGTCAACAAGCTCGGCACACGCATTCACAAGCGGTACGAGGAGATCCAGAGCCACTTCTCACTCGTCACCGCACGCGCACAGGAGAGCTTCTCCGGTGCACGCGTGGTGAAGTCCTACCGGCGTGAGGAATACGAGGAGGAGATGTATCGGGGATTGAGTGAGGCGTATCTCCGGATGAATCTGAAGGCGGTGAAGCTCCAGTCCCTGATGATGCCGCTGCTGTCGATGTTCATCGGCCTTTCGCTCATCCTCGTGCTGTGGCGGGGGGGCATCCTTGTGATGCAGCACGCGTTGACGCTCGGTCAGCTCACGCAGTTCATCATCTACCTCGGCATCCTCATCTGGCCGATGATCGCCATCGGCTGGGTTGTCGCCATCATCCAGCGTGCCTCCGCGTCGATGAAGCGTCTCCAGCGCATCATGGACGAGACGCCGGAGATCCACGACGATGCGTCGACCGATCATGCGATCACCACCATTCGCGGGGCGATCGAATTCCGCAGGGCGGGTTTCCGCCACACCGCGGCAGGGCCGGAGGTGCTCGGCGCAATCGATCTCACCATCCCCGCGGGATCCACGCTCGCCATCGTGGGTCATGTGGGTGTGGGGAAGACGACCCTCGTGAACCTCATCCCACGCTTCCACGATGTCACATCCGGAGAGCTGCTCATTGATGGTCGCGACATCCGGAGCATCCCGCTCTCCACGCTGCGGCGGCACATCGCGTATGTGACGCAGGAGACCTTCCTGTTTTCCGACACGCTGGCGGCGAACATCGCCTATGGTGGCGACGGCATCGACATGGACCGCGTCCGCCGCGCAGCCGGGGTGGCGCAGGTGGCGCAGGACATCGAGTCCTTCCCCCTGGGATACGACACGGTGCTCGGCGAGCGCGGCATCACCCTCTCTGGAGGGCAGAAGCAGCGGGTGAGCCTGGCGCGGGCCATCTACCGCGAGCCGGCCATCCTCCTGCTCGACGACGCCCTCTCGGCCGTCGACACGCACACCGAGGAGCGCATCCTCCAGGCACTCGCCGGCGTGATGCGGGACAGGACGAGCATCATCATCAGCCACCGCATCTCCACCGTCCGAAACGCCGACCACATCATCGTTCTGCGCAACGGCGGCATCGCCGAGTCCGGCACGCACGACGAGCTCGTCGCCCTCGGCGGCATGTATGCCGATCTTCACACGAAGCAGCTTCTCACCAGGGAACTGGAGGACATGGAATGACGACCGATGCCATCCACCGCATCAGCTTTCACGAGGCGCACGCAATCCTCGCTGCTGGCCGCCGCATTGTGATCACCACCCACGTCAACCCGGACGGCGATGCCATCGGCAGCGAGTACGCCCTGCTGCACGCGCTCACGCGGGAGGGAAGGGATGTGGTGGTGGTCAACACCTCGCCCACACCCGCCAACATGGGCTGGCTCAACCAGGATGGGCGGATGCAGCAGTGGGACGAGGAGCTGCATCGTGGGCTCGTGGAGCAGGCCGACGTCATCGTCATCCTCGATCTCAACTCCCCGGGCCGCCTGGCGTCCATGCGCGATGTGGTCTGCAGTTCTCATGCCACGCGAATCGTCATCGACCACCATCTGGATCCCGAGCCGTTCGCCGATGCCTACTGTGTGCGTGAGGACGCCTGCGCCACATCAGAGGTGCTCTACGATCTGATCGCGGAGACGATGCCCGACGCCTGCACGCCCGCGGTGGCCCGCGGGTTGTACACCGGCATCATGACCGACACCGGCTCGTTCCGCTTTCCCAACACCTCGGCAAAGACCCACGACATGGCAGCGCATCTCATGCGGCTCGGCGTGGATGCCGCGGAGGTGGCCATGCATGTGTTCGACGAATTCCCCATCGGCCGCGCCCTTCTCCTCGGGCACATCCTGACCACGATGGACCGCTTCTGCGACAATCGCGCCACCATGATGCGCATCGACCGGGAGGTGTTCCACGCCACCGGCACCACGCTCGAGGACACGGAGAACCTCGTGAACTTCGGCCTGAGCTTTCAGGGAGCGCGTGCCACCGCCCTCCTCACCGAGGGGGACGATGGCACGGTGAAGATCAGCCTCCGCGGGCGCGATCCCGTCGCCATCGTCCACATCGCACGGCAGTTCGGGGGCGGGGGACACCGGCTGGCAGCCGGCGCCACGGTGGTCGGGCGATCCATGGACGAGCTTGGACCCCTCGTGCGGGCGGCGCTGGAGCGTGCCGTGATCGAGGCGTCCCCCTCCTGACGATTTTCCCAGTCGATGTGATTTTCCCGTTTGAATAGTGTGCGGAATTGCGTATAGTGCCCGCACTGTTGACTCCATGCCTTTTCCGGCCATCGTATTTCCAGCCGGCGGAAAGGCCGCCCGACGAGTACCATCGACAACACCAAGGAGCATGACCATGCTGAAATGCGCAGGCTTTTACGGCACTCCCGAGAAGATTGCTGCGGATGTCCACGTGCTGTTTTTCATCGAGGACGATGATCACTTCCGTCGCGCCGCAGACCGCCTGCCGGCAAGGATTCGTGACATCTGCACCACCCTGAAGGCGCGGAAGGACTTCACGGGTGCGGAGAAGCAGATCGTCCCCATCGTCACGGCGAGCGACACCTTCGTGCTCGCGGGGCTGGGGACGCCGGCGTCGCTCACGCTCGAGTCCCTGCGGCGTGCGGCGGGTCGTGCCATGAAGCGCATCCGGAAGCAGGTGGCCGACAGCGTCGCATTTCACGGTATCCAGGAGGATCTGGTGCGCAAGCTGTTCCGATGCTCGATGGACGACATGCTTGTCGCCATTGTGGAGGGGGCCATGCTGGCGCATTACCGCTTCGAGCGCTACCATGCAAAGAAGGACACCGATGTTCACGGGCAGATTCGTGAGTTGAAGATCGTGATCGCGGACGAGGGCTTCCAAGGTCGCCTGAAATCCGCCATCGAGACGGCGACCATCATCGTGGATGGTGTGGAGCTGGCGCGCAGCATGACGAACATGCCGGCGAACGAGATGTCGGCCGAGGCCTTCGCACGCGACGCATCCGCCATCGCCACGAAGCATGGAATGAAGTTCACCGCCCTCGGCAGGAAGGAGATCGAGGTGCACAAGATGGCGGGCCTGCTGGCCGTCAACCAGGGCAGCCGCCGCGAGCCCCGCTTCGTGGTGATGGAATACAACGAATCGAAGCGCAAGTTTCCGACCTACGTCCTTGTCGGCAAGGGCGTCACATTCGACTCAGGCGGGCTCTCCATCAAGCCTGCGGCGTCGATGGAGGACATGAAGACTGACATGGCTGGGGCAGCCGCGGTGCTGGCCACCATGCAGATCGCCGCGCGCTTCAAGCTGCCGCTTCGGCTCATCGGGCTCATGCCTCTCACCGACAACGCCATCGGTGGCAATGCGCTCTGCCCGGGTGACGTGATCCGGTACTCCAACGGCAGGACGGTGGAGGTGCTCAACACGGACGCGGAGGGCCGCCTCATCCTGGCCGATGCGCTCATCTATGCCCAGCGCTACAAACCGCTGGCCATCATCGATCTCGCGACGCTCACCGGGGCCATCATGGTGGCGCTCGGGACGGCGGCCACGGGCATGATGGGCACCGACGAGCAGACCAAGTCCGCACTCAGGAGTGCGGGCATCAAGACGCACGAACGCGTGTGGGAGATGCCCCTGTATGACGAGTATGACACGCTCATCAAGGGCACCATCACCGATCTCAAGAACATCGGCGGCCGATGGGCGGGGGCCGTGACAGCAGGTGCCTTCCTCAAATCCTTTGTCGGTGACACACCCTGGGTGCATCTGGACATTGCCGGGACGTCCACCACGGAGGAGGAGCTGCCCTACTGTCCCAAGGGTGCGACTGGCGTGGGGGTGCGCCTTCTGACCGAGTTCCTGCGAACCATCAGGCAATAGACCAACGGGGGGGGCGACCCGCCCCACACATGAATGAACACCGGCGGGACGGGATGCCGGGGGCGGATCATCATTCCATGAAATGCAACGGACGAAGCAGGCGAACAACAGGCCACATCGCACAGGGACGGGCATCCGGACCTTGGACACGGTATGCTATGGGCATGCTGAACTGCCGCCCCGGCCACGACCACCATCATGGACAACCGCACGTGCAGTCAGTCCCAACGCCCACGCTGATGCATCCGCGCCCACGCGACGTGATCCACGTCATCCACTCGCGGTGAATGCATCGTTGCACTCTCCACCAGCGCCCGCGGGGTGTGAAAACCAGCACGTGGGTGTGAAAATTTTTTCCGGATTCCAGTGCAATGCAGCAGCAGAGAATGACACGGCAGCGCAGGGATGCCGCGAAAGCAGGGTGCGTGAGCGCATCCGGGCAGGTGCCAGGAGTGCAGGATTGTCTGGCATGAATGTTGAAACGAAACGGGAAACCAAACAAGGAGGTGCATCATGAAAGGACTTCATCTGTTCATCCTCTGTTCCGCATTCGTGCTGTGCCCCGCGCCGGCAGGTCTGCATGCGCAGAGTGCACTCGACACCGCACGCACGCTGGCGGCGCACGGCGATCTGCCGGGCGCCACCGTGGTCATCTCCCGCGCATTGAACGACAATCCCACTGATCTCGCCTTGCTCATGCAGCGGGCGGCTTGGTATGAGGCGCAGCAGCGCGACTCACTGGCGCTCTACGACTACACGGCCGTAACAACATGGTACCCGAGAAACGCCGAGGCGCATGCCCACCTGGCGCATGTCTTTGCGCGCTTGGAAGACAACTGGATGGCCAACAGCGCATGGATCATCGCTGTCGAACTGGACCCTGCAAACACCTCGTACAGGCTTGCCCATGCCAGGCAGCTCCTGAACGGGATGAAGACACGTGAGTGGATGGTGAGGGGGTACCGATACATCACCATCCTCATGGCGGAAACGGAGCGAGTGCTTGCCGGGGATGCCGCGTCGATCCCTGCGTTGGCGATCAGGGTGGACGCGATGCTGTTGAAGCAGGACTATGCCAACGCCATTGGACCGGCACGTGCGCTTGTTGACGCTGCGCCGGACAGCGCGCAGTACCACTTCAATCTCGGTTTCGCCCTGGTATTTTCCGGCGGGATACGCGAGTCTTTGCCACACATCTCGAAGGCGTTGTCACTTCTTCCCGATACACGCGCAAAGGACAGCACGCGGGTGAATTGGCTGTGTTATCGATCCTTTGTCCGCCACGCCACAGGGGACAGTGCAGGGGCGGCGATCGACCTCGGGGAGGCACACCGCTGTGCCGGACACTCGCCGGAGGGCATCAGTTTCGTCGCGATGACGGCCAACGCGGAGGATGAGAACGCACTCGCGCATGAGCTGTATCTGCAGGCTTGGCAGACCGACACGTCCCGTGTTTCCGACCTTCTCAAGGCAGCCAACATCAGCCACGCGACTGGCCGCCACGAGGATGCCGTCAGGGAATTCGGTCTGCTGCTGGAGAGCCGGCCGGCATGGGAGGAGGCGCTCATCGATTGCGCGCGGATGCACATCGATTCATCCGAGCATGATGCCGCCGAGCCGCTTCTCCGTCGCGCCATCGAGGTCAATTCGGGGAATGTGACCATCTATCCACTGATGGCAACCGTCGCGCTCAAGCGCGGCAACATCGGGGAGGCGCTGCACCACCTCACCATGGCCCATGTGTACGACAGCACGTATGCCGAGGCGTGGGTGTACCACGCCTGGGTGTTGGAGGTGCAGGGATTCAACACGCAGGCGTTGGAGATGCTCACGAAGGCCATCGAGCAGAACCCGGACTACGGCTGGGCCTGGTACCGCCGTGCCCGGCTCCGTGCCCGGATGGAGGATGTGACGCAGGCCTGTGAGGATGCGCAGCGGGCGATGGACCTCAATGTGGAGGAGGCGGCGGAGTTCATTGCGGATTACTGCACGGAGGAGTGACCACCAGAGGCCAATTCCACGGAACCCCTCGAATCATTCGGGGGGTTTTTTGTAATTTGCCCATCGTTTCACCCCATCGACACCGGAGTTCCATGCGTCACTCGTTTCTCTTCACTGCCCTGATCCTCTTCACCACATCGGCCGTCGGTCAGTTGCTGCCCGATTCATCCACCGTCCATCTCCAGGCGGGCGTCCGTGCCTACAATGCAGGGCGATATCCCGATGCCCATGCGGAATTCAGCGAGGCCATCCGTTTCAACCTCAACAGCGCCGATGCCTACCATCATCGCGGCAACACGCTGTATCGCATGGGGAACCCGCAAGCGGCCGTCAACGATTATTCCGAGGCGCTGCGACTCAATCCGTCCTTTGCCACGGCCTACAACAACCGGGGGATGCTGCTCTTCGAGATGAAGAACTTCGAGGAGGCGCTGAGCGATTACGACAACGCGATTCGTGTGGACTCCACCTTCATCCAGGCATGGTACAACAGGGCACGCCTCAAACTTGACCGGGGTGATGACGCAGGTGCTGCCAGCGACCTGGCGCGCGTGACGGAACTCGACCCGGCAAACGCGGATGCCTGGTACTACCTGGGATCGGCGATGTATGCCCAGCGCAAATATCGGGAGGCATTGAAGGCATACAGCGAAGTGCTGCGCATTGCACCGGACAATGTGGATGCCATGATCGAAACGGGTCTGGTGCGCATGGCGCTCAAGGACCCGAAGGGCGCCATCAAGGATTTTACGAAGGGGATTGAGAAATCGCCGGGCATTGCGTTGTTATGGTCCAACCGGGGCAACGCGCATTTCGTGTTGAAGAACTACGCCCAGGCCGAGAAGGATTTCTCCGAGGCGCTCCGGCTTCGGGATGAGGATGCGGACGTGTATTACAGTCGTGGCATGACCCGTTTCACTCTCAAGAACCTGGAGGGTGCCATGGCGGATTACAGCCGCGCCATTGAGCTGCGTCCCACGTTCGCCGATGCGTATTTCAACCGTGCCATCATCCGGGCCTCACGCAACGACGACCCCGGAGCGATCGCGGACTTCACCACGGGCCTGAAATACAATGGACGTGATGTGCAGGCGCTGATGGCCCGCGCGGCCGTGTATCTCCGCATGAACAAGCATGATGAGGCCTGCCGCGATCTCCAGACCGCGAAGAAGCTCGGGAGCCGGGAGGCAGCTGAGCGCTCCGCGATGTATTGCAAATAAAGATGTGGATGGAGTGTCGAGGGCGGGGGAGTTGAAGAGTTGAAGAGTTTTCAGGGTTATCAGGGTTGGCTTCGGAAGGACTCGCGCGTGGATTCCCGCGCCTGCACTGAGCCTGTCGAAGTGCGGGAATGACGGAGGTACTCGCCCCGCTGCCCCTCCGCTGTCATGCCCGCGGAGGCGGGCATCCATGTCCGGCAGTTGAAGGGTTCTCAGGGTTATCAGGGTTTTCAGGGTTATCAGGGTTGGCTTCGGAAGGACTCGCGCGTGGATTTCCACGCCTGCACTGAGCTTGTCGAAGTGCGGGAATGACGGAATGGCTCGCGCAGT
>CAYUYM010000061.1:0-6203 GCA_964449305.1 uncultured Chromatiales bacterium
GGTGAAGCCGATGATGGCATTCATGGGCGTGCGGATTTCGTGGCTCATGTTGGCGAGAAAGGTGGACTTGGAATGGGCCAGGGATTCGGCGGATTCCTTTGCGCGCCGCATCTGCTCCTCTGTCAGCTTGCGTTCCGTGATGTCGTTGAGCGCGATCACCAGCACCCGCTCCCCGCCGATGGTGGTGACGACCGCGGCGCCATAGGCCCAGAATTCCTGCCCGGTGGCGCGCTTCATCAGGAAGTCCCGCGAGCTGACATACCCGATCTGCCGGACCTCACGCAGCAGCGCCAGCGCCTGCTCCTTGCTGACAAGAAAATCCCGGGCGCTGTAGCGCCTGCTCCTGCCCGCCTCCATGTTGAACATGCGGATGCACTCGAAGTTCGTGTACAGAATCCGCCCCGAACGGGGATCCATGAGTGCCATCGGGAAGGGGAAGGTCTCCACCACGAGGCGGAATTGCTCCTCGGATTCGCGCAGAGCCTGCTCTGTATATCGCCGGACGGTGACGTCCGCAAGGAAACCCTCGAGCGCGATGATCTCGCCGTTGTCGCCATACACGCCGCTCCCCTTCTCCCACACCCACTTCACCGAACCCTGCGCCGTGCGGATGGGATACTCGGATTCGAAGGGCACATGCAACGCCAGCGCCCGGTCCCACTCGCGGTGAAGGCGCTCGCGATGATCCCCGTCGACGACGTCGTTGTACGAGAGCACGGCGTTGTTGATCAGCTCCTCCGGTCGGTACCCCGTCAGCGCCTCGCAGCCCTCGCTGAGGAAGAACATCGTCCAGTGCTCGTCGTAGGCACAGCGGTACACGACACCGGGGAGATTGGCGACGAGATTCGAGAACATGCGCTCACTCTCGCGGAGCAGATTCTCGGCGTGCCGGCGTTCGGTGATGTCGCGGATGGCACCGATGCGGACAGGTCGCTTGTCGAAAATGAACGGCTTGGACAGGATCTCCGCTGGAAACACATCCCCATCGGCGGTGAGCAGCTCGAGCTCATAGGAGACACTGCGGTTCGAGTGCACCGCAGCATCCAGTGCCGGATGATGGACGTCCACCACGAAGCGTGTGAGGGGCGATCCGATGATGTCGGCCAGCGTGGCGTGGAGCAGCTCGCAGAGCTTCTCGTTGGCATCGACCACAACCCCCCTGTCGTGGATCACAATGCCCTCGAACGTGGAATTGTAGAGCGCCCGGAAACGGTTGGCGTAGCGTCGCTTGTCGATGAAGACAAGCACCATGAAGGTCAATGCCAGCACCGACACCACAGCGATCGCACCGAAGAACATCACCTGGGACCGCTGCCTCCCCTGCATCTCCACATGCTCCTGCTCCCGCCGGAACAGCGCCATGGTGGAATTCACCTCGCGGAAATTGATCGTGTACATGATGCGGTGCAGTGTGTCGGACACGGCGATGAAATCCCGGAAGTACTGCGCCGCATCACCCGACCGGTTCAGAACCAGGTTCACGGAAATGAGTGCCTGGAGGGCGGCCTGCCGCTGTTCGAGGCAGTCCCGGCGCCAACCGGTGGAGGCCGCCTTCGAATACCATTCCAGTGCATCGCGGTATTGGTGGATGGACTGGTAATGCGCCCCCAGATCATTCGCCACGTGGGAGAGCTCGCGGAGGTTGCCCATCTGCGTGTACATGCCGAGGGCGATGCGGAAGTTCTCGATGGCCCCCCCGCTCTCCCCCTTCAGCGAATGCACCACACCCAGCATGCGGAACAGCCCTGCATGGAACTGGATTTCATCCCCGCTCAGGGACTTGGTGCGCGAGAGCGTGTCCATGAGGGCGACGGCGAGATGCAGCCGACGTTCCGCCCCGTCAACATCCTGCATCTGGAGGAGCGTCTCCCCGATGAGGAAATGGGAGAAGGCGATCGTGTACGCATACGGCGTGCGCATGCGCCATTCCAGCGCCTTGTCGAACCACTGGAGGGCCTCTTCTGGGTCGCCGCTTCGCCGCTTCACCAGACCAATGTTGTTGTACGCCACGGCGAGGCCTGTCTCGGATCGGGCCGCTTCAAACAGACGGATGGCCCGCATGTAGCACTCGAGGGCGTAGGAATCGTCCTTCAGCGCATAGGCGGTGTTGCCGATGTCCACCAGCACCCACCCGGCATTCTGTTCCTGGTGTTTTTCGATGAAGACTTCGTAGGTCTTCTGGTAGTATTCGAGGGCGAGGTAGTATTCCGAGCGGCTGTGGTAGATCTCGCCGAGATTCGTGTAGAAATCGGTGATGCGATCCGTGAGATCCATCTTCAGGCTCAGGGCGAGCCCCTCTCGTGCGATCGCGAGGGCGGAATCCGCCTGATGAACGCGCAGCTCCTGGAGCAGGAACACCATGCGATTGACCGTTGCCGAGTCGACCGCGTTGTGCTCCCGGTCGGTGCGGATGAGCCGGCGCAGGCTGTCGATGCGCGGATAATCCTGTGCCGTGGCAATGGCAGCCGTGGACAGCAGGAGGAGTGCCACCCACGACAGCACCATCCATGCCCGATGGATGCCATCGGCGGCAACCCGTGCGACGCTGGTGTCGTGACGGATCGGGTGTGGAGGGTGCATGCCGCTTTTCCCCGCGGCGGATGTCCGGGGGGGCGGGCTCATGGTCGATGGAGCATTTCGCGTATGAGTTTGAGAAGTTCGTCCTGGGCAAACGGCTTGCCGAGGTAGTGCGTCAGGCCCGAGGTCATGAAGCGATCCCGTTCACGGCGCAGCGTGTAGCCCGTGAGTGCGGCGATGGGCGTGTCGGCATAGCCGTCGATGGCGCGGATGCCGGCGGTGGCCTCGATGCCGTCCATGCCCGGGCCCAGGTTGATGTCCATCAGGATGAGGTCATAGGAGTTGGACGTCGCCTTCGAGATGGCCTCCTCACCGGTGCTGGCCACATCCACCCAGCACACCCGTTCAAGCATCGTCTTCGCGAGGTTGGCATTGAGGATGTTGTCCTCCACCACCAGCACCTCCGGCCGATGCCCGAGATTCATCACCAGGTGATCGAGCGGTGGCAGAACCTCACGCACGGTGCTTTCCGGCGAGGAGCTGACAATGGCCGCGTCGTTGTCCACCGGTTCGAGCACGATGGTGAAAGTCGATCCCCTGCCCGGTTCGGACACCACCTGGAGCTCGGCGTCCATGAGGCCGAGGGCGCGATGCGCGAGTGACAGGCCGAGTCCCGCACCTTCGTAGTGCCGGCCCAGGCCCTCGGATCCCTGCCGAAAGGGTTCGAAGATTCGGGGCAGATCCTTCGCCCTGATGCCGATGCCCGTGTCGTGCACGTGGATGGCCGCGCGTGTGCGATTGTCGTGGGGGATGTGTGTGGCCTCGAGGATGATGCCCCCGGTGTCGGTGAACTTGATCGCATTGTCGAGGACGTGTCGCAGGGCGAGTGTCAGGAGTTGCATGTCCACCGCCACCATGATCGACATGTCGTCGATGTTGATGCCGAAGGTCAGCCCCTTGCTGCGTGCCATGGTCTCGTAGGGCCGCGCAATCTCGGTGATGATGCGGGAGATGGGAAGGATGCTGATGCTGATGTCCACCGCGGCGGATTCCAGCTGGGCGAGTTCGAGAATGGCGTTCAGCGTGTGCAGCAGGCGGTTGCCGGACTGCACGATGCATGCGCTCATCTGGGCGTAGGTTGGGTCGGAAAGTTCCTGCGTGAGGATGTTGCCGAAGCCGAGGATGCCATTGAGCGGCGTGCGGATTTCATGGCTCATGTTCGACAGAAGCGAGGATTTGAGCTTGTCGCTTTCCTCGGCCCGCTCCTTGGCGGCGATGAGTTCCATCGTGTACCGCTGCCGCTCGAGGGCGCCACCGATGTAATGCGCCGCCGCGGAGAGGAAGGCCTCGTCGGAGGCGGTGAAGCGTTCCTCGCTGTGGCAGTTGTCGAACCCGATGAAGCCCCAGAACGTGTCGCGTGTAAAGATCGGCATTGCCAGCATCGCCAGCACGGCCCGTGGCTGGAGAAACTCCTGTTCCTCGGCGGACATGTCACGCACCAGGCGGTTCAGGCTCGCACCGCCGGCGAGGACGCGATACCACTGCCCCATGGGGCCGCGGATCGGGGCATCGATGAGCTCCGGATCCCCGCTGTGCAGGGACACGACGGCCTTGGCCCAGTTGTAGCGCTGCCGGAAATGCTGCAAACCGGTGGCATCATTGAGCCGGAGCTCGAAGATGTGGATGCGGTCCGCATTGGACACCAGCCCGATCTCCCGCAGGGCGCTCACGATGGCCTCGTCGAAGTCGTCGGTGGTGAGCAGGATCCGCGCCGCCTCCGCGATGCCCTGCAGCACACGGGATTGATGCACCCGTGCCGAGTCCGAGTGCAGCACCATGGCGAGGAGCCCATCGTCGATGCGGCTGAGCCTGACGCGATACCACGGGCCGGAGGAGGACAGGGGAAATTCCACCATGCGCGTCTGCCCGTCCCTGTCCACCTGTTCCATGAGCGGGTAATACTGCCGATGCGCAAGCATGGACACGCGGTCGATGCCGGACAGCCGCTGATCCAGCACCTCGGCGGCCGTCATCCGGATCATGGCGAGAAACGCGGGGTTGGCATCGATGCACACGATGTCCGAGACACCGGCGTCGTTGTATTCGAGTCGGAGACAGGCATACCCGTCCGGCAGGGCCTGCAGCACGGTGCGGGAGAATTCGGGGGAAAGGCTCATGGGGTGCGGTTGGTCGGGGTTGGTGGAAAACGGTGAACGGTGGAGTGGGGCTGCAGATCAGCGCCTGCGGATGTGGGAGTGGATCAGCTCCCGGAGCGTGTCACGTTGGAAGGGCTTGGCGACATAGTCGTTGCACCCGGCATCGAGGCAGTTCTGCCTGTCGCGTGGAAAGGCATGCGCGGTGAGTGCGATGATGGGCAGATCCGAGAAAGCCGGATCGGAGCGCAGCATGCGCGTGAGCTCGATGCCGTCCATCTCCCCTGCAAGTGAGAGATCCATCAGGACGAGGTCGATCTCCTGGGACCGCAGGCATTCGAGCGCGCCGGCGGCGTCGGGGGCGATGCACAACGTGAATTCATGGGAGAACAGGACGCGCAGGAGCTGCTGGTTTTGTTCATCATCCTCGACAAGGAGGATCTTCCGTCGCTGCCCCTCGGAGGACGCGACCGCGGCGGCAAGGCGATGCGGTGGCATGGTGGCGGCAACGGCGCCATCCCGGTGGCCGATCATGAAAAATCGCAGGGTGAACGTCGTCCCCTGCCCCTTCGTGCTCTCCACGAGGATCGAACCGCCGTTCAATTCCACGTAGCGGTGCACCAGCGCCAGGCCAAGCCCGAGGCCCTCGTAGGGCCGGGAGTACCCGATGCTCTCCTGGGAGAAGACCTTGAACAGGTCGGGCAGGTATTCGTCGGACATGCCGATGCCGGTGTCGGAGATGCGTATCGTCACATCATCCCCGTCCGAGGCCACGACCACGGATGCGCCTCCCACGCTGGTGAACTTCAGTGCGTTGTCGAGAAGATTCACGATCGCCTGATCAAAGTAATCCGGATCCGCGAGGATGACGGCGTTCGCCGCGGTGGACTCGTACGAGAGGTCGAGGCCCTTGCGCGTGGCGCTCGGGATGAACTCCGCGATGAGGTAGCCCAGCCGGTCGTTGACATCGATCTCCTGCCGGTTCACCGTGATCGCCCTGGTCTGCAGCGTGGAGATGGACAGGATGTGCTCCACCGTGCGCATCAGCCGCTGCCCCGCCTTGTCGATGGAGTCGAGGAAATCCACGTCCTCATCCATGATCACCGCACGGTAGTCTGATGCAAGGAGACGGATGTATCCGAGGATCACGTTGAGCGGAGTGCGGATCTCGTGGGACACATTGGCGATGAAGGCATCCTTCAGCTTCTCCGACTGCTCCGCGAGAAGCTTGGCGTTGATCAGCTCCTCCTCAAAGCGCTTCCGCTCCGTGATGTCCTCCTTCACGGCGATGAAATGCGTGATGTTTCCGTCGGCATCGGTGATCGGGGAGATCGAGGCGGACTCCCAGCACTTCTCCCCGTTCTTTTTCCGAGTGTGAAATTCGCCGTGCCATTCCCCCCCCGCCAGGATCGTGGCCCACATGGCGTGATACTCGTCCCGTGTGGTGTGGCCCCCCTGCAGGAAGCGCGGATTGCGCCCGACCGCCTCTTCGGGTGAGTAACCGGTGACCTCGGTGAAGCGCTGGTTGACGTA
>CAYUYM010000061.1:6303-16828 GCA_964449305.1 uncultured Chromatiales bacterium
AGCAGGGCCGGCCAGTCCTCCTCAAACAGGATCAACCTGTGGGCGATCTGCCCCACAAGCTCGTCCTGGCCGAAGCCGAACATCCGGCAGAAGCTCTCGTTGGCGAACAGGATGATGTCGTCATTGTCCACCTGGATCAGCCCCTCGTTCATGAACTCGATCACGGTGCGATACTTCTGCTCGCTTTTCTGCAGCGCCTCCTTCGCCGCGATGCGGCGGGTCACATCACTCAGTGTCCCCACCATGTGCACCCCCGAGTCGCCGTCCATGAAGGCCCCACGGTCCTCCACATGGATGTAGCTGCCATCCCTGCACTTGTAGCGGTAGTGGGCGTGGAAGAAGCTCTTGTGCTCGATGGCCGTATCGAGCATGGTCTGCACTCCCGGCAGATCATCGGGATGGATGAAGCGTTCCCATGCGGCATACCCGAATGCGGCATACTCCTCCGGGGTGTAGCCGGTGACTGCCGTGACGGCGCCGGACCAGCGGATGGTGCCGTGCGTGAGGTCGTAGTCGTAGATGAGCTGCCCGGTCTGCTCCGCGATGATGCGGAAACGGCGTTCGGATTCCTGCAGAGCCTGGACCGCCTGCTGCCGCTCACGCCGCTGGCGCAGTTCCTGCACGGCCCGCTGGATGATGGGCACCAGCCTCCGCATGTTCTCCTTCAACACAAAATCCGTGGCACCACGCCGAAGGATCTCCACCGCCCGCTCCTCACCCAGCGTCCCCGACAGCAGAATGAAGGGCAGTTCCTCGCTGCGTTCACGTACAAGACGCAGAGCCTCTGCGCCGTCGAAGGCGGGCAGCTTGAAGTCGGCGATCACCAGATCGAACTCATTCGTGTCGAGCCGTGTCAGAAACTCATCCCTGCTGATGGCATACTGAATATCGTGCTCGATGCCACCGGCACGCAGCGCGAACTGGACCAGCTCCCTGTCCCGGTAATCATCCTCCAGATGCAGAATTCTGATGACGGCCATCGTGGTACTCCAAGCGTTAGACACGGTTGGTATGAATCGCGGAGGAATGCATCATGCCACTCCGGAAAACGGGATGTTCGTGGTGACCCCCGACAGCATGGCACGCACGAGCAGAAGGAGATCCTCCCGGATGAAGGGCTTCTCCAGGAAGTGTGTCAATCCGGACGCGAGGATCTTTTCGCGCTCCCAGGTGAGGGTGTACCCGGTCAGGGCCGCCACGGGGGTGGACGCAAATCCGTCGATCACACGGATGTGCTGCGTCGCCTCGATGCCATCCATCCCCCTCCCCAGATTGATGTCCATGAGGATGGCATCGAAACCCCGTGCGTTGCACGCAGCGATGGCATCCGTGGCGTTCATCACCATGGTGACGTCGCACTGCGTCTTCAGCATAGCACGCGTCAGCATGGCATTCAGTTCATTGTCCTCCACCAGCAGGACAGCAGGGCGGCGCCCGAGGTGTGCGAGGAGCTCATCGAATCCCGGAATGCCCTGCTCGGTGACGGGGTGTGCCGAATCCGCCCCATCGACGTCGGAGGTGGCCTCGGGAAAGGTCATGACAAACACCGAACCGCTGCCGCGATGGGACTGGCAGGTGATGCTGCCGCCCAGCGCCTCCACCGCCCTCCGTGCGATGGCCAGCCCGAGGCCAAGCCCCTCGTACTGCCGGCCGAAGCCCTCCGAGCTCTGCCGGAAGGGTTCGAAGATCAACCCCATGTCCATGGTCTCGATGCCGATGCCGGTGTCATGGACCTCCACCGTCCAGCCCTCCACCTCCTCCATCCGCACCAGCCGCATCTTCACCGTGCCGCCGTTCGAGAACTTCACCGCATTGTCCAGCACCTTGCTCACCGCCATCGACAAGAGCTTCTGGTCTGTGACCACGAGGTCCGGGGCACAGGTCATGTCGAACTCAAAGGTGAGGCCCTTCGCCGCAGCCAGCGGAGAATACTCCTCCACCAGGGGCTGGAACACCACCACGGGGCGGATCCGCTCAGGCTGGACCTTGATGGCCGCACCCTCGAGTTGCGCCAGCGTGAGCACGGCATCCACCGTGGCAAGGAGCCGGTGTGCGGAGAAGTCGATGTTCCCCGCCATGGTCGCCAGGTCGGGTTCCATGATCATCCCGCGCATCAGGGCCGTGAAGCCGAGAATGCCGTTGAGCGGCGTGCGGAGTTCGTGGCTGATGGCTGCGAGCATGGAGGATTTCACACGGTCCGACAGCTCGGCCCTGTCCTTTGCCTGCAGCAGCGTCGCCCGCGAGATCTCGCGATCCACCGCGCCACCGATGTTGGAGGCGGCCGCGGTGAGGAGCACCGATTCGGCCTCGCTCCACTTCCTCGCCTCGCGGCAGTTGTCGCATCCGAGGAAGCCCCAGAACCTCCCGTCGACAAGGATGGGAAGCGCGAGCACCGCCTTGATGTCGAAGGTGCTCAGGAGAGCACGCTCCTCCGGCGGAAGCTCGCCGACCACGCTGTTGACCGCCCTGCCGGCGGACAGTTCATCGTACCAGCGATGGAGGACGCCGTCCACCGCCATGGAGCGGAACTGGAGATCCTCGGTCACCGCCAGCACACTCGATGCGTTGGACCATTCATAGCGCCGCACAAGCGCCGGGCGCCGGCATTCCGCTTCACACAGTTCGTACACATACACGCGGTCTGCATCGATCAGCGTGCCCAGGACACGCAGGGAATGCCGCAGGGCATCGGCAAAGGAGCTGGATGTCAGAAGCACGCGCGCCATCTCTGCAACCCCCTTCAGCACGCGCTCCTGGTGCAGACGCTCGGCCTGCACGCGCTTCTGCTCGGTGATGTCGTCCACCACGGCGAGGTAGTGCGTCACCATGCCCGGGGTGGCCTCCACAGGCGAAAAGCTGCACGATGCGATGAACACCTCCCCCGTCTGCCGACGGAACCACATCTCACCCTGCCAGCCCTCGCGTCGCCCGACCGCGGCATGCAGCGCTCCGAGCTGGTCCCTGTCCGCGCTCGTGGCCATGGTGCGAAACGGGCAGCGCCCGATGATCTCCTCACGCGCGTAGCCTGTGAGCCTGCTGAAGGCGACGTTCGCCTGCTCTGCAAGGCCGCCAAGATCGGTGATGACCATGCCGACAGGGCTCTGTTCCATTGCGAGGGACAACTGTGCCAGCCGGCGTTCGTGCTGCCGGCGCTCGGTGATGTCCCGCGAGAGGCCGAACAGGGCGGGCCTGCCGTTCCACTCGCCCCGCGTGACACGGGTCTCGACAGGGATGAGGCTTCCGTCCCGGGCCATCAACGGGATGGGACACATGGTCTCCCTGCCGGCGATCATCTCCGTCACGATGGTCTGCGCCAGCGCGCGCTGCTCGGGGGGATGCACATCGAGCACCGAACGACCGTGCAGTTCCTCGGGCGTGAACCCCAGCTGTTGATTGACGACGGGATTCGTGCGGATGATCCTGCCCCCGGCATCGAGTATGAAGAGGAAATCCGGCATCGTGTTCACAAGCGCATCGATGTCGGTGTGCGTCTGCATCGAATCCCTCTCGGCACGCAGGCGCGCCAGAGCACCCCCCACCTGCGTGGCGATGAGCTCGATGACGTCGCGCATCGGCTTGGAGAACTCCCTCACCGTGCGCGAGGCGAGGTTCATCATGGCGACAGGCTGCCCATCGTGCATGATGGGGATGGCGGCGAGGGCGAGGAGGCCCTCGGAGCGGAGCAGCCGGTTCAACTCCGTGCCCAGACGCGCATCATCCATGTAGATCGACTGCCCGGCAAGCACCTCGCGTGAACGCGGCGAATCGAAATCGTAATGCGACACGAGGGCGACGAACGCCTCCGACAATCCGACGTGTGCCGCGAGGTCGATCGATCGGTCGGCATGGTTGACCAGATAGATGCCGCCGCAATCGATGCCGACAATACGGACCGACGCATCAAGCACTGCATGAAGCGCGTGATCGAGGGTGTTGACTGCGCCCAGCTCCGCACCCAGGGAATACTCCTGCCACAGGGTCTCCTCCAGGTGCCGATGTTCCGTCTCATCATACAACACCAGCGCAAAGCCGTCGTCTCCCACCGGATGGAGCGTCACCTTGAACCAGCGTTCCAGGTGATGAAGATAGCCTACGAATTCGGCGGCCGCGCCCGCCTGGTGGAGGCTCAGGCACCGTTCGAACCAGTCCCACACGTGTGCCGGCCCTTCGACCGCCACATCAAGCGCCGGCGGACCATGCAGCTCGTCGGGTGTGAGATCGAGCATGGTGAGAAAGGCGGGGTTCACATCCCCGATGCGCCACTCCCGCCGGGCCGGGTCATCCTCCACGGGGTGGAACACCGCGATGCCGCACTCGAGCGCTGTGAAGAGCGTTGCCATGGAGCCGCTGTCTCCGGTCGTCACGATGCACGCTCCATCAGCATCGTCCGCACGAGGCGCAGGAGCTGATCACGGGTGAAGGGTTTTGCCAGATAATGCTGAAGACCATGGAGGAGAAAGCGCTCCCGGTCATCACGCATCGTGTACCCGGTCAATGCGGCGATGGGGGTGCTCCGATGCTGAGGATGAGCGCGGATGCGACGGGTGGCTTCGATGCCATCGATGCCCGACCCGAGGTTGATGTCCATCAGGACGAGATCGTACTCGTTCCTGTCGGCCAGCTCGACGGCCGCCTCTCCGGTCTCGGCGATGGTCACCTCGCAGTGCCTGGTGAGGATGGCCCTGGTGAGCATGGCATTCGCGTCATTGTCTTCCACGACCAGGACACGAGGGGTTCTCCCGATGATGGCACGGAAGTCCGGGAATGCCATCCCATCGACCGCGGGTGCGGTGGGCGGGGCGGCTGAAGAAGCGCCCTGCGCCTGCCGGTGCACGCAAGGCAGGGTGACGTGCACACATGTGCCACCGGGCCCGGCGTCGATGGTGATGCCGCCATGAAAGAGATCGAGGCTGCGTTTCACGATGGTGAGCCCGAGGCCCGCCCCCTCGTAATGGCGCCCCAGCCCCTCGCTGGCCTGGCGGAAGGGCTCGAAGATCCGCTGCATGTCCTGCGCGGGAATGCCGCATCCGGTGTCGGTGATGATCACCTCCGCGGTGCCGGCCTTCGCATCGTCGACCAGGGCGATGGTGACCCCGCCCGTCTCTGTGAACTTCACGGCGTTGTCGATGAGGCGGGCGAAGGCATCAGTGAGCAGCTCGGCATCCCCGGCGACCGTCCAGGACCCGCCGTCGGCAATGGTCAGGGTCAGGCCCTTCGCCGTGGCGCGCTCGCCATGACGCACGGCGGCCGCCCGCACCACGGCACGGAGATCCACGTTCTGTGCACGGACCTTCATGCTCTCGGAATCAAGCTGGGCCAGCATGAGGATGGCGTCCAGCGTGTTGAGCAGCCGCTCGCCGGATTCCACCACCCTGCCCAGCATCGCCAGCCGGTCCGGATGATCGGGCTCGTCGTGCAGCAACGCTGCGAGCCCCATGATGCCGTTGATCGGCGTCCGGAACTCATGACTCATGTTCTCCAGAAGCGTGGATTTCACCCTGTCGGACTGCTCCGCCTTGGTGCGGGCCCGCAGGATCTCCAGTGCCAGTGTCTTCTGCGCCGTGCTGTCCTCCTTGACAGCCACAAAATGGGTGATGCCTCCGGCCTCATCCATGATGGGGGAGATGGACGCGGTCTCCCAATAGAGCGTCCCATCCTTCCTGCGGTTGCGAAACTCTCCATGCCATTCGTGTCCAGCGAGAAGCGTCCCCCACATTCTGTCGTACTGTTGCCGCGGCGTCTCACCTGATTGCAGCATGCGGGGGTTCATGCCGATCACCTCGTCGGCAGTGTAGCCGGTGACATCGGTGAATTTCGGGTTGACGTAGAGGATGGAGCCACTGCGATCGGTGATGACGATGATGGAGGGCGAGTGCTCCACTGCCTTGGAGAGCTGCCGGAGGCGCTCCTCGCCGCGCTTGCGCTCCGTGATGTCCTGCCCCTGGGCGATGGTGGCCTCGATCGCGCCTGCGTCGTCGTGGATGGAGGCAAAATTCCAGAGCACGGTTTTCACCGACCCATCGGCGCAGTGGATCTCCCGCTCTTCTGCGGTTTCCCGTCCTTCGGGGATGGCCTTCACGGGGTCGCCTCCCCCGCCGATCTCCGGGAAGAAGCGCCCGGCATTCCCACCCAGAACCATACCAGCCGGATGACCGGTCAGTTCCTCGAAGGCGCGGTTGCACTGCACAACGGTTCCACCGGAATCCCAGACGATGATGGGACCGTTGGCGTGATGCAGCAGCTTCCCGAGAAAATCCCGTGTGCTGCGGAGATCATGTTCGGCCTGGTCCCGCAGACGCATCGCCGATCGCTTCTCCATGGCGGAGACGACAGCGGATGCGAGGCGATGACGATGCTCCTTGATCACGTAGTCGTCCGCTCCGGCCTTCATGCATTCCACCGCGGTCTCTTCGTTGAGCGAGCCGGTGACGATGATGAAGGGCGTGTACGGATGGTCCGCCCGCAGTGCCAGCAGCGCCCGCATTCCGTTGTATCCCGGCATGGAATAATCGGACAACACGATGTCCGGCTGGAAGCTGTCGATGGCCGCAAGAAAGGCGCTCCGGCTGTCCACCCAGCGCAGAGTGTAGGCCATGTTGGAGGCCTGAAGCTCACGCTCGACAAGCTTCGCATCGGTGGCGAGGTCCTCAAGCAGCAGGACTCGGATGGGGTCGTTCATCGATCGTGTGAGGTGAAAGGGTGAGGGAGGAGGGGAGATCCACGCGGGGATCAATAGTTGGGGGACTTGTTCAGGATCAGCCAGTACAGCCCGAGTTCGGAGACCGCCCTGACGAAGTTCTCGAATTCGACCGGCTTCACGATGTAGCTGTTCACACCGAGGCGGTAGCTCTCAAACACGTCCACATCCTCCTGGGAGGAGGTCAGCACCACAACGGGAATCAGCGCCGTCCGCTCATCCTCGCGGACCATGCGGAGAATTTCCAGACCGTTGATCTTCGGGAGTTTGAGATCGAGCAGGATGACCCGCGGAAAGGTGTGAATGTTCCGATCGGAATATTTCCCACGTGCAAAGATGTACTCCACCGCCTCCTCACCATCGGAGACGACAAACACCTTGTTCGCAACACGATGCTTCTGCAATGCTCGAAGAGTCAGTTCCACATCGTTGGGATTGTCTTCAACAAGAAGGATTTCCACATCGTCGTAATTCATGTGCGAGCTCCAGAAAGGGATACGAATGGGAGGATTGCTCCTTGCGTGGAATGTAGGGTTTTTCCTCCTGCAATGAAAGAATACTTCGCATCTGATTGCTTTCTGCGTGCCCCGCGGGGCCATGGGGCGGGGGTGAGAAGCGATCCCCTATCGTACGACACGAAGGGTGAACCGACGGACAGGATGCTTCGCTTCCATCGACTCCGCCATGATGCGGCAGGAATACACCCCGGTGGGCAGATCTGCCGTCGGGATCATGAGGATGTGCGTTCCGGCATCACGGTGCACTTCCATGGTGTGGCGGGTGCGACCGGTGACGTCGGTCACCGTCACCTGCAACGCCGCGGGATGGGCAAGCGCCACGTGCACCATCTGCATCGACGGCGCCGGATCCGGATGCCGCGCGGTGATCACGAGATCCTCCACGCCGTCGCGGCGCACCTCGATCACCGGCGATGCCGTCCGCCTGCCGTCCACATCGATCTGCACCAGCCGATAGCGCAGAACCTGCGCCTGCTGCGCGATCCCTGATGCGTCGCGATGCTCGTATTCCCGCAGCTCCGTGGTGGTGCCCGCCCCCTGCATGAAGCCGATCCTCTGCCAGGCCCCGCCATCATCGCTCCGCTGGATGTCGAAGCCATGGTTCCCGGATTCCGTCACCGTGCTCCAACGAAGCAGCACTCCATCGTCCACGGGCTCCGCCGAGAAACCGGCAAGCTCCACGGGAACCGGGGCGTTCAGCTCACCCATCTCCGTGTATTTCGCCACGAAGCAGTCGTTCTGCCCGAGGTTTGTCAGATTGAAGGTGACGGTGGGCGAGGGATCGAAATCCATCGGCGACCCATAGAACTGCCCCGTGATGCACGGGTATTCCTGCCGGTCCACATCGAGCCCCGCACAGATGTTGTTGTCGGACGAGCCAGCAGCCCCGAAGTGGTTCACCCACTCCAGGGTGAAGACGGGCGAGTATTTTGCGAGGAAGATGTCGGATGTGGGCGAGGTGGCCGTCACGTTGAGCGTTCCAACGGGATCGAAGTCCACCGTCCCCTTGATCCAGCCTGCGATAAAAAGGAAGTCCTGGCCGTCGAAGGCGATGCGATGACCTCCGCTTCCCTGGATGCCCGGCATGCCCACAACCTGGCGGAAGAACCCCTTGGGCGTGTAGCTCGCCAGAAACAGGGACGCGTTGTTCACCACCGCACCGCCCCCCGTGGGATTGAAATCCACCGGACCGGCGATCCTGCCGGTGAAGGCGGGGTTCCCCTGATGGTCGAGACGCATGGCACCGGGCGACATGATATCCGCCGCCGCTCCACCGAACTTCATGGCCCAGAGGAACAGTCCGACACCGTTGAAATTGGCGAGAAACATGTCCGTCTGCCCGGCGCTCGAGAGTGTGAAGGATGCACCGGGATTGAAGTTCACATTGGTGCCGCGGAAGTTGCCACCCCAGAACACTCCGTAACGCTGATCGAAATCCACCGATGCGTAGCCCTCGTTGAACACGTCCTGGATGCCGGCATCGACGGACACCACCCATTGACAGATGCCGTTGCCATTGTACTTCGCAAGGAACAGGCCCGCCTCGGTCTTCGATGTGGTGCGGTAGATGGGCGCAGCACCACGGGGATTGAAGTCCACCGTCCCGTGAAACGCTCCCGTGATGTAGGCGAAGCCCGATGTGTCCACCGCGATGTCCCAGCAGCGCTCCTCGGTGGTGGATGTGGTGCTGCCCAGCCCCAATGCCCACTGGTACACACCGTTGGCGTCATACTTGGCGAGAAAGCCGTCGTAGCGGGACTGCGTGGTCAACGTCCCACCGCCTGCCGGATCGAAATCCGCCGTGTGCGGAAAGTTGTCCGCCGTGGTGCCGAAGGCGCCACACACCCAGATGTTGCCGGCGTTGTCTGTCCCCACTCCGTGTGGGACATCGGTGGTGGTGGATCCACCGAAACGCTTCCCCCACATCAAATGCCCCGCCTGATCGTACCGGACGAGGCAGGCATCGACCATGCCGGCGGACACGAGGTTCGTTGTGCCACCGGGGTTGACGTTCACGGTGTTCTGGAACAGCGCGGCCACGATGATGTCGTTGGACTGGTCCACGACCAGGGCCTTGCCGTATTCCTGCCCGGCGGATCCGATGCGATACGCAAATTGGGCTCCGGCAAGCGAGGGAAGCAGGATCAGGAGGAGGGTGATGCGTTTCATTTCTGCTCCAATGGTTGTGAGGCCGAAGGGCGGTTCATCGGAATCAATGTAAGAAATCCCGCACTGGCAGGGAAGCCATGGAAATGCGGCGCCCCCGCCGGCGGACACCGACGGGGGCGTGTCAAGCCGCTGCGGTCATGCCAGAACGATGCGGTTTTCCAGGCGACCGAGCATTTCAATCTCACACACCACCTCATCACCGGGGGCAAGCCACCATGCCGGGTCGTACACCTTGGAACCGTTGAGCTCCAGAAAGCACCCGGTGCCCACCGTGCCCGATCCGATCACATCGCCCGGATGCAGGGTGACGCCATACGAGACCCGCTCAATGATCTGGGCAAAGGTCCAGCTCATGTCGCGCAGATTCCCGCGCGACACCTCCGTCCCGTTCACCGTCGTCGTCATCACCAGGTCGAATCGCTCGCCCGCGTCGCCGGGGATGCGGCGATCGGCAAGCTCGTCGCGCGTCACAAGCCACGGGCCGATGGAGGTCGCAAAATCCTTGCCCTTCGCCGGACCGAGGTTGAGCTTCATCTCGTGCATCTGGAGGGCGCGCGCGCTCCAGTCGTTCATCACCATGTAGCCCGCCACATGGGCGTCCGCCTTGGATGCAGGGATGTTCCGCCCGCCCCGGCCGATCACGACGGCCGCCTCGAGCTCGAAGTCGAGCTGCCGACAGTGTTCCGGCATCACGAGAACGTCACCCGGCCCGGTGACGGCGAGGTGGTTGGTGAAATAGAAGATGGGGATCTCGTCGAACTCCGGGATCATCGGGACGCCGCGGTTGCGACGGGCGGCCTCCACATGCTGCCGGAAGGCGTATCCGTCGCGCATGCTGGTGGGGAAGGGCACTGGGGCATGCAGCAGCACCGCGTCCGCCGGCACGGCCAGCGTTCTGCCGTCGGCTTTGGCCGGGCAGCCCGCGTCGATCCAGCCCCGCTCCGCCGTGCGTGCGGCATCCAGACCCGCGTCCCCCGTCCGCAGCAGCTCCAGCATGTCGGCCGGCAGCATGCCGGCTCCGAACACCTCCGCTGCCGTGGGGAGATCCAGCACCAGCGCACCATGCATGGCTCCGATGGACATCCTGCTGTTGTGTGTGTATGTGACGAGTTTCATCGTGGTCTCCGTGACAGTGGTTCAT
>CAYUYM010000062.1:0-16642 GCA_964449305.1 uncultured Chromatiales bacterium
GTCCAGGTAATAGACGTTGTTGCTCAACGCCGAGGCCACCGCGAGGGTGGTGCCCTGGAACACGATGCCGTAGGCCTTGTTGGAGAGGCCCGCGGTGCCGTTCATGCCGTTCTGGAAGATGTTGTTCCGGATGTCGAGGCCCGTCACCCCCGCTGCGGCGAGGATGCAGGCCGAGGTTCCGTCGTTCCCGGTCTGATAGGCAAGCGTTCCGGTCATGTACACGCTGTTGTGCCAGATGTTGATGCTGCCGCCGGATCCGATGGCGATGCCGATCGGCATGTAGGTGTAGTTGGTGCTGGTGATGTTGTCTCCATCGCCGCGGATGTTCCAGATGAGGTTGTTGGAGATCTCGCTGGTGGCGGTGGCGTCGGAGAGGTAGCGGATGCCGGTGGCACCGTAGCCGCTCGTGGAATTGTAGTTGAAGTCGTGGATGCGGTTCTTCCGGATCAGCGTGCCTGCCGCTCCGGTGTTGATGATGATGCCCACCTGGTTGGTGACAGCCGAGCCGCCGAGAACGCCGGCGACCTCGTTGCCGCTGATGAGCGCGCCGCTCGAGTAGCCGAGCGCGACGCCCTGCGATCCGATGCCGGAGGTGGCCGTGCCGATGGTGTTGTTCAGGATCTGCAGGCCGCCCAGTGTGCCGCCCGAGGCGCCGGAGGCATAGATGCCGTAGTACGCCCCACCGATGGTGTTGCCCTGGATGGTGGCGTTGTCGTTGTCCGCACCAGTGCCTGTGGTGCTGATGGTCGTGCCACCGAGATACAGGCCAAAGCTCGTGGTGACCGTGTTGCCGGTGCCGGTGAGCGTGGTGTTGCGGATGGTGACGTTGTTGCACCCGAGGCCGGTGCCGAGGCTGGCGAGCCAGATCGGGGCCGACGTGCCGTTGGTGCCTGTGGTCGCGATGGTGAGCGCGTTGCCGCCGGTGTTGAGACCGTCGATGATGACGTTGTCGGCACCGTTGAGCCTGATCACGGACTCACCCGTCGCCACGGCATAGGAGACGGTCCGGGGAACGCCACCATCGGGCTGGATGGTGAGGGTGAAGGTGGAGCTCGACGGAATGTTCGGCCACTGCGAGAGCGAGGCCATCGCGGTTTCCGTCACGTCACTGATGATGTTGAACGTGGTGTTGCCGGTCATGCCCACCTGACTCAGGATGTCGAAGGCCGCCTTGAGCGTGGTGTAGGTGCCGCCTGTGCCGATGGTGTAGGCACCGTTGAAGGGCGCCTGCACAGTGAAGTACCCCGTCGGGGCCGTCACGGTCGGTGTGTAGGGCGTGGAGCCCACGGTGACCTGGGTGCACTCACCATCGATGAAGTTGCCGGTGGGTGCGGTGGGTGCCAGGTCGTAGGCCAGCCAGAAATAGTTCGTGCCGCTCTCAAGCACCTGCGACCCGGAGATGGTGTAGGTGCCCGACGGTGAGGGATACGTGCTTCCAAACTGGTTTGTCGGGGCGAAGGTGGACGAGCTGCCCGTGTAGAAGATCTTCGCATTGGCGATGTCGGCGGCAGACGTGGTGCCCGTGGTGTTCAGCGCGAACTGCGTCAGTGTCAGGGGGTTGAGCACGTTTGTCGTCACCACCTCGATGCCGATGATGCGGGCGTCGGCCACCGCCGGGGCGATGAGGCCGCTGAAGCCCGTGGTGGTGGACGACGCGTAGACCATGCCCAGGGGGATGCCGTCGAACTCGTCGGCGCCCATGTCGGCGGCGATGGCGCCACCATTGACCGAGCCTGTGGGGCCGGGTCGCACGTCACCGTCGATGTCCGACGTCACGCCGATTGCTGCGCCGGCGGATTCCAGCGCCGAAGGGGCGGCATTGTTGATGTGGAGATTCGTGGTGGACTGGAACGCCGGATCGGTCGAGATCGACAGGGCGTCCTGCGTGGTCCATGCCTTCCAAGCGGCGAGCGATGTCACGTCGGCGGAGCCGTTGTATCCGAGAACGCCGTAGGTGCCGGAGGGGAAGTAATCGTTGGCATTGATCGTCGATCCCGTCCACGACCAGCTCGACGGCATGTAGATGGCGTAGCACTTGGAGCTCGCCGGTCCCACCTGGGCATTCGCGAAGATGTTGTTGCGGATGTCGAGGTTGTTGTAGCTCGAGCTCGTGACGGCGAGGGCCATCGAGCCGCAGGCGCTGGTGGAGGTGAAGGTGCCGGACAGATACACCGAGTTGTGATAGATCTGGTGGCCGATGCCGCCGGCGATACGGATTCCGATGGGATCGTATGAGGTTCCGACAGGATCACCATAGGTGAGGATGTCGTAGATCATGTTGTTCTCGATGCGGATGTTGTCTCCGACCGAGGTGCCGATGAGGTTGATGCCGTACGCGCCGTATCCGGATGAACTCGAGTTGTTCATGCCGTGCACCCGGTTCTTCCGGACGATGGAATTGGCGCAGTAGCTGCTCACCTCGATGCCCACAAGGGCTCCGGAGTAGGACAGGATCTGACTGAAGACGTCGTTGCCCTCGATCACGGCCGCATCGCATCCGAAGAGATACATGCCCTTGAAGACCACGTAGTTCGTGGCCGTGGTGGAACCGATGGTGTTGTCCTTGATGAGCAATCCCTGATTCGTCCCGGCAGAGCTGGCGGCGACGTACATCCCGTAATACGACTTCTCGATGAGGTTGTTCTCGATGGTCGTGTTTTCGTTGTCATCGCCCGAGGTTCCGAAGGCTCCACCGACGCTGATGGCAACGGCGCCTGAGGCGATGTGACCGGAACGGAGGACGCAGTTTCTGATCGTGTTGTTCGTCGCTCCAAGGCCCGTGCCAAGGCTGGTGAGCACAACCGCACCGGCGTTGCCGGAGGTGGAGGTGTTCGCGATTGTCAGGTCACGGGAGCTGCCGCTCACCGCGCCATCGATCGTGACGCGGTCCGCGCCATTGAGGATGAGCAAACCGCCGGCGATGGTGCCATCAATGGTGAGGCCGGTGGTGGAGGGCTTCACGGTGAGGGTGTAGCCCGAGCCGCCGTACTCCGTCCATTGATTGAGCGTCGCAGCCGTGGTCAGGGTCTGGTTCGAGGTGATGAGGAAGGTGGTGTTGCCCTGGAGGCCGACGTTGTTGGCGGCGTCGAAGGCGGATTTGATGGACGTGAAGATCTGCCCCGTGCCGACGTTGTAGGAGCCTGTGAGGCGGTCCAGCACGGTGAGGAACTCCGGTGGAGCAGTCTGCGTCGGAATACGCGGCGTGCCGCCCACGGTGATGGAGGTGCACTGCGCATCAAGGATGTTGCCCGTCGCTGCGCCCGGAGCCACATCGTAGGCGAGCCAGAAGTAATTCGTCCCGCTGGAGAGCGTCTGCGATCCGGTGATGGTGTACGCACCGGACGGACCGACCACCGTGCTGCCGTACTGGGACGTTGTGGCGAAGGTGGGCGAGGTGCCCGTGAAGAAGATCTTCGCGTTGGTGATGTCGCCGGGAAGCGTGGTGCCGGTGGTGTTGAGGTCAATCTGCGACACGGTCAGCGGCGAGGCTGACCCGGAGGCCACCACCTGGATGGCGATCACCTTGTTGTCCGTTGTGTTCGGTGACACATACGCGCTGGTGCCGACCGTGGTCGAGGAGACGAAGCTCTGCGGAGGCGGGAAGCCGTCCCACTCGTCCGCGCCGATGTCGGGAGCCGTGCCACCGCCGTTCACGGATCCGGTGGGGCCGGGACGCGTGTCGCCGTCGATGTCCGTGGTCACACCAAGGCCGGAGGCGCCGCCGGATTCGAGGAACATGGGCGTCGTTCCGGAACTGATGTGCAGGTTGGTGGCGGAGGTGAACATCGGATCCACACTGATGGACCCGGCGTCCTGCCCCGTCAACGTCTGCCAGCCGGAGAGTGTGGGAACATCGGCGGTGCCGCTGTACCCGACGTAGGCCGTGGCACCCGACGGGAAGTAGTCATTGTAGTTGAAGGTCGTGGTCGCGAAGGCGTAGCCCGACGGAACATAGACGCAATAGGACGCGCCGCCGTTGCCATTGATGGCATTGGCGAAGATGTTGTTGCGGATGTCGTGGGCATTGTAGCTCGTGGACGTCAGCAGAAGCGCCATCGATCCGGAGAGCACGGTTGTGGCACCGGTGAGGTACACGCTGTTGTGATACACCAGATGGCCCGTGCCTCCTGCGAGGCGGATGCCGACGGGGTTGTAGGTGGTGCTGACGGGATCACCATAGGTCATGATGTCGTAGATCATGTTGTTCTCGATCCGGTGGCCGTTGCCGGTCGTGGTCGAGATGATGTTGATGCCGTAGGCTCCGTACCCGCCGGAGTTCGTATTGTTCAGGCCGTGCACCCGGTTCTTCCGGATCGTGGCTCCTGCGGTATAATTGGAGATGTCAATACCCACCAATGCGCTCGAGGTGGACATGATCATGCTGAACACATCGTTGCCCTCGATCAACGGGGCGGGGACGGCATACAGGTACATGCCCTTGAACGCAACATAGTCCGTCGACGTGGTGGAACCGATGGTGTTGTTCCGGACGATCATGTTGTCATGATACCCGGATGTCGAACCATAGAGGTACATGCCGTAGTAGCCCTTCTCGAGCAGGTTGTTCTCGATGAGGCAGTTGTCATTGTCGTAGCCGGACGATCCGCCCGTGCTGCCGCCCACGCCGAGGATGTACGCACCGCTACCGATGTGGCCCGTGCGAAGCCTGCAGTTCTTCAGCGTGAAGTATGTCGCGCCTGCTCCCGCGGCGGTGCCGGCCACCTGGATGGCCGTCTGCGTGCCCGAGGCGTAGGTGTTCGAGAACGTCAGGTCGCGCGTGGTTCCGCCGACGGTGTTGGAACCATCGATGGTGACGCGATCAGCGCCGTTGATGAGCACGAGGTTGCCCGCGATGGCGCCACTGATCACTGGTGTCTGGCTGGCCGCCGGCTTGATAAGCAGTGTGTAGTTGGAGCCGACCGGCGTCTCCGTCCATTGATTCAGGATGGCCGACGCGGACAGCGTCTGGTTCGAGACGATGGACAGTGTTGTGTTGCCGACAAGGCCCTGGGCGTTGATGTGGGTGAAGACTGCAGTCAGATCGGCGAAGTCGCCGCCAGTGCCCACGGTGAAGGTGCCGGAGAGTGCGCCGAGCACCTCACGGCCCGTGCCGGTGGTGGTTGGCGACGGGGTCTGTGCACCGGCCGTGGTGATGGTCAGTCCGGTGAATTCGGCATTGATGAGCTGGCCGGTGGTCGCGCCTGCTCCGACATCGTACGTGACCCAGAAGTAGTTGTCACCCTCCATGAGCTGCTGTGTGCCGGTCACCGTGTGTGATCCGGAGGGCGTCGCCACCGTGGTGCCGAACTGGCCCGTCGCGGCAAAGGTGGACGAGTTGCCGGTGAACCAGATCTTGGCATTCGTGATCGGCGCGGTGGTCGGCAGCCCCGACGGTGCGGTGTTGAATGTGATGTCGGTGACTGAGAGCGGGGTGAACTGATTGGCCATGGTGACCTTCAGGCCCTGCACGCCGACGGTGGTGGAGCCAGGCGATGTGCGGCCGGATACTGCCACGGCAGCGGAGGAGGTGTAGGTCATCGGAAGTGGTGGGACGCCGTCGAATTCATCGGCACCCATGTCCGGCGCCGTGGCGCCACCGTTCACTGAACCGGCGGGGCCTGGGCGCGTGTCGCCATCAATGTCCACACCCACTGCCGGCGTGAGCGCCACACCACCCGATTCCAGCACGAAGGGCGTGGTGCCGGCATTGATGTGGAGATCCGTGGCGGAGGTGAACAGCGGGTTGGTGGAATAGGATCCGGCATCCTGGGCCGTCGCCGTCTTCCATGACGGAAGTGATGTCACATCCGCGCCGTTGTAGCCGAGCACGCCGAAGGTGCCGGACGGATAGTAGTCGTTGGCATTGATGGTGGTGGTCGCGAATGCGTAGCTCGACGGGAAATACACTGCCCAGGACTTGTGGCCTGTGGGACCAGTCATGCTGTTGGCGAAGATGTTGTTCCTGATGTCGTGCGCATTGTAGGACGTGGAGGTGATCATGAGGGCTGCGGAACCGCCAACAGTGGCATGCGTCATCGCGCCGGTCATGTTCACCGAGTTGTGGACGATGATGTGTCCCGTGCCGCCGCCGATGCGGATGCCGACCGGGCTGTAGCTTGTGCCCGCGGAGCCGCCGCCGTAGCAGTTGACATCCCACACCATGTTGTTCTCGATGCGGATGCCGGCGTAAGCTGTGCCTGTCGCCGAGCTCGAGAGGTTGATGCCATACGCGGAGTAGCCTGTTCCACTGCTGTATTGATTGTAGATGTTGTGGACCCTGTTCTTCCGCACCGTCAGGCCGGCACAATAGGAGCCGACGTCGATGCCGACGACGGGACCGGCGTACGACATGGTGATGTTGAACACCTCGTTGCCCTCGACCACACTTGCGTTGTCGAGGTAGGCGAGCGACAGCCCACGATACACCACATAGTCGGCTGGCGTGTTCGATCCGATCGTGTTGTCCTTGATCAGGATGTTGTTGTACATCGTGGTGGCCGAGGAGGCCTGGCAGAAGATGCCGATGTAGTTGCGCTCGATGAGGTTGTTCTGAAGGGTGATGTTGTCGTTGTCATCGCCCGCGGTGGTGGCGTTGGTGCCGCAGACCGCGATGCCGTTCGACGTGGCGCCCAGATGACCGCCGATGAGGCGGCAGTTCTTGACGGTGACGTTGTTGCACCCGAGGCCGGCGCCGAGGGAGGCGATGTTGATCACCGTCTGTGTGCCGAGCGCTGTCTGGTTGTTGGTGAATGTCAGATCGCGCGTGCTCCCACCCACGGTGTTCGAGCCGTCGAAGGTGACGCGGTCGGCACCGTTGAGCTTGATGAGTGCGCCACCCACGGTTCCAGCGATGGTTGGAGTGGCACCTGCCGCGGGTTTGATAAGCAGGGTGTAGTTGGAGCTCGGCGGAGTCTCGGTCCACTGGTTGAGTGTGGCCGCGCCAGGCAGCGTGTGCCCGGTGCCGATGATGGAGAGCTCGACGTTGCCGGAAAGGCCCTGCGCATTGATGTGGCTGAAGGCGTCGGTGAGTGTCGGGAAGTTGCCGCCCGTGCCCACGGTGAAGGTGCCGTTGAGCGGCCCCTGGACGGTGCGGTACTCGGGCGGTGATGTCACCGTCGGAATGTGATTCGTGGCACCGATGTAGATCTGGTCGCAGCCGGCATCGATGGCGTTGCCTGTGGTTGCGCCCGCGGCCACATCATAGGTCAGCCAGAAATAATTCGTGCCGGGATCCAGGGTTTGCGCGCCGGTGAAGCTGAACGTGGCGGGAACGGAGGCCACCGTGGTCCCGAACTGGGTGGTTGCAGCAAAGCTGGGCGAGGTGCCCGTGTACCAGAGCTTGGCGTTGCTGATGTCGGTGAGCGTGGTGGTGCCGGTGGAGTTGAAGTCGAGCTGTGTGATCGACAGCGGGCTGCCGGCGTTGGCCATCACCACCTGGACGCCGAGGATGAGTGTGCTCGTACCGCCAGGAGTACAGAAGCCCGTGACACCGGTGGACGTGGAGGACGTGTAGACCATCGGGACAAGAGGCACACCGTCGAACTCATAGGCACCCATGTCGGGGGCGAGGCCGCCGCCATTCGGTGTGCCGGTGTGGAACGGACGCGTCTGCGAGAGGTAATCCGTGGTGACGGCAACCGTGGCACCGGAGGATTCCAGCGGCGACTGTGTGGTTCCGTAATTGATGGTCAGGTTGTCGGATGCGGTGAACATCGGGTCGACGGCCACGGAGTTGCCGTCCTGGCCCGTGCCCGTGCGCCATTCAGCCAGCGTGGTGCGGGCCGTGGAACCGATGTACCCCACCTTGCCATAGGCGCCGGGGGTGTAGTAGCAGTTGTTGTCGATGGGGGTGAAGGCCGTGCCGACCGCCTCGCTGTACACGGCATAGCTTGTCCAGCTTGCCGCGCTCTGGGCGATCGCATTCGCAATGATGTTGTTGCGGAAGTTGATGTTGGTGGATGTCGAGGCGAAGTAGACACCGGTGGTCAGGTACCCCGTTGTGGTCTTTGGCTGCGTGCCGTAGAGGTTGATGGAATTGTACCAGATGTTGAGGCCACCGTTGGTCCCATAAACATAGATGCCAGCAACGGAGCTTCCTGTGATGGTGGTGTACCCATCGCCGAGCAGATCGTAGATGAGATTGTTGGCGATGGTGATGCCTGCCGCGGCGGATCCGGTTTCGATGTGGATGCCGCGCGTGCCATAGCCGCTCGTGGAGCTGGTTCCGAAGATGAGCTTGTGGATCCTGTTCCGCGCGATGAGGCAGTTCGTGGTCACGCCGGCACCGAAATGCACGCCTGTTTCATGGTAGATGGACAGCGAGGTCATGTTGAAGATGTGGTTGTCCGTCACCGTCACATTGGTGGCGTTCGTGGCAAAGACGCCCTTGAGCTGGAGGGATGCGGCATCAGTGTTCGAACCCATCTCGTTCCCCGTGATGGTGATGAAGTCCGACTTGTACGGATCCGCCGAGCCGTTGATGTACACACCCTGGTAGGCGGTGTTGAACATGTTGTTCTGGATGGTCAGGACGTCGTTGTCCGCACCGGTGGTGCCCACCGCGGTGCCGCCCACATAGATGCCATACGATGTGGAGAGCGTCTTCAGGCCGCCGACGATGTTCGTGTTCTTGATCACGTTGTTCGTCGCGCCCAGGGAGTTGCCGAGCGAGCCGACATGGATCACCGCCGTGGTGCCCGAGGTGATGGTGTTCTGCACGGTGAGGTCGCGCGTCGTTCCGCCCACGGTGTTGGAGCCGTCGATGGTGACGCGGTCGGCACCGTTGAGCACGATCACGGCACCGGCGCCCGTTGGACTCGTGGTGCTGAAGGATCCGCTGATGGTGGGCGTGGTGGAGGCGGCCGGCTTGATGGTCATCGAGAAGAGCGAACCCGCCGGGTATTCGGACCAGGCATTCACTGATGCCGGGGCGGTCTCCGTGGTGTTGCTCACAATCTGCGCCGTGAGGTTGCCGGTCACCACCTTCGTGTTCACATCGTCGAAGAACGCCTTGAGTGTGGTGTACGTCCCCGCCGGGGTGCCACCGCCGATGGTGTAGGTGCCGCTCAGCGACGCGACCACGGTGAAGCTGCTGATGGTGCCGGTGACGGGCGCGTTCGCACTGTTGAGATCCACCGTGGGCGGCATCGAAGCCAGTGTGCCGGACTGGATGCTCAGGTTGTTCACAATGTCGGAGGCGATGACGAAGTACTGGATCACATCACCCACGGTGAAGGAGGAACCCGGGGGGTTGCCATAGAGGAGTGTGGGATCCAGGGAGAACTGGTAGGTTGTGCCGGCAGGCGGCAGCGTGGCCTCCACATACTTCCATCCGTCATCCGTCGGCCCGTTGCCCATGAAGTCGTTGGCATTGATCACCGACGGGGCGACAGCCGTGGAACGACGGTAGTAGAGGCGCGGCGCCTCCGACGGGTTCACGTTCACACCCGAGGCATCAGTGATGGTGGCGGTGAGGGTGATGGCCGTGGCTGTGGCCGGGATGTTCGGAAGCGGCGAGTAGGCGATGGCCGGGCCCGTGAGATCCGACGGCATGAAGTCGCCCTCGTCGGCGCCGATGTCGGGTGCACTCCCCATGCCGGCGTAGCCCGCCTCGCCCTGACGGATGTCGCCGTCCCAGTCGGTGGTGATGGCCGGTGAGGTGATGCGCACACCGCCGGACTCGCACTGCGTCGGCTGACCCGGATCGATGTGCAGATCGTACGGGGTGGACATGGTGTTCATGAACGGCGGCAGCTCGAACACCGAGGCCTGGTCGCGTGTGGCCATGAACGACTTGTAGTCGGCGAAGGTGCGCTTCGTGTTGGAGGATGCGGCCTCATAATAGATCGCCCTGGTGGTGTCGGCCGTGGGATCATCCACCCAGAAGCAGTTCGTGTTCGAGCTGGTCGAATACGTGGTCAACGTCGGCGAACTTCGGCGATAGGCCGTATGGTAGGAGTTCGCTGCGGTGGCCGTCCCCGCCGAGCTCTGGTTGACAAGGATGTTGTTGCGCAGCGTCAACGTCGGTGTCGTGCTCGCATAGACGGCATTCGACCCGAAAAGCGTCGCAGAGGAACTGGACGCATTCACATGCACGGAGTTGTAGTAGGCGTTTGTGGTTGTGCCTCCGGTGAGGTTGAGGCCGTTCACCGCGAGAGCGTTGGTGGAGTTCGGCGCACTCAGCTCGGTGATGTAGTTGTTGTAGACATTGTTCGTTGTTCCACTGGACACGGTGATGCCCGAACACGTGGAGTTCGATCCCTGGGCAGTCAGTCCATGGATGGTGTTCTTGTAGATTCCCACGGTCCCACCGGCAGCAGAGATGATGCCGGTCACCGTGCCGTACCCCGTTCCGGAACTGTTCAACACCAGATTGTAGATCTGGTTGCCGTAGACGTTGCGTGTGCTCGTCGCAACGGTGTTCTGGTAGATGCCGCAGATGATGTGTCCCGTGGAGCTCGACGAGGTCGTGATCGTCAGATCATGAACGGAGTTGTTGTAGTAGGCCTCCGATGTGGGTGAGGCGGCGTCGTAGATTCCATAGACAGTGCACGCCGATGATCCAGAGCCGGCAGTATATCCGTTGGAGTAGATCTGATTGTCATGGACACTCAGCGCCGAGGTGCCGAGGTACATGCCATACATGGTCCCCGATGGACCGATGGCGGAGTTGTTGCTGATGGTGTTGTTCGAGATGTTCGCGGTCTGCCCGGCTGCTCCCGAATTGTAGAGCCAGTAGTAGGTGGTGCTGGTCGATGCGGTGAGGCCCCAGGTGTTGTTGATGATCTGGTTGTTGGTCATGTTCAACGTCGCCGCGGAACCGGTGTTGTGGACGCCGTAGAAGTTTCCAGAGGTTGTCGCCGTTCCGGAACAGCCCTGCACCGTGTTGTAGGTGATGTTCGTCGTGTTGGACGCCGGGGTGCTGCCGGCAGCACAGGAGATGCCATAGGTGGCGGAGGTCGTCGCAGCGGTCGTCAACGTGATCGTGTTGCTGGTGATGTCGGTGTTCGACGAGGTGCCGGTGGAGACGAAGATGCCGTAGCCGGTGGTGGTGTGCCCCGTCGCGAAACCGGTGATGGCGTTGTTCTCGATCTTCAGGTTCTGCTGGTAGATCCCATAGACGCCGTAGGCAGTGGTGGAGGAACCGCCGAAGCCGGTGATGGTGTTGGCACCGCCTGTCCCGATCTTGTTCCCCGTGCCGTAGTAAGCCACAGTCGAGGAGCTGGTGAGTTGGATGCCGATGTAGGCATCGGTGACCGTGTTGCCGAACACTTCGCAGTAGGAGACAGCCCCGGAGGCTGCAGAAGGAGCAACCGTTGTTCCTGTGGCGGAGAGCGTGCTGCGCAGATAAATGCCGCCCAAGATGGTGGATGTCGCGGACTTCAGTGTCACCACGCAGTTCTTGATGATGATGTACTGCGAAGCGTCCGTGGCGGAGGCAGCGAAGATGCCATATCCCCATTCCAGAGCGTTGGTCGGCGTCGGCAGCATCTCGCTGACGTTGATCGCGTCGAAGGTGACGTAGTCGATGCCGTTGAATTCGATCACACCATCATACGAGCCTGTCCCGGAGGCGTTGGAAGTGATCAACGGATTCGCACCCGTCGTCGCGGGGTCCTTGCGGAAGATCACGGTGTTCGTCGCCGTGGGAGCGTTGGTGGCCGGTGTGTTGAGCACCAGGTTGGCCGCCGCCTCCGTGTAGCCGGCCGCGATTTCGAAGACGACCGGCGCCGAGACGCCCTGCGTGTTCAGCGCGGTGATGGCGTCGGCGATCGTTGCATACCCCTGCGGGTTCGCCCCCTGGGGGATGTAGTACGTCCCGCTCAATTGCGCCTGGGCTCCTGTGGTCAGGAACAAAAACAATGCGGCGATCAACAACAGCATCACGCGCGCCAGATGGCTGGCACGGTGACGGCCGGATGAAGCGTGGGCATTCACTGTCTTCATGGAAAACTCCGGAATAGATATGGAGAGAAAGTAGGTTTCATGGGAGGAACAAGGTCGGAGGCTGATCTGCGAGTGTACGTCCAAGGACGTGGAAAAAACGTCATGCACCTCCCGTCAACGACACACTGTGCCGATCGGGGGGGAGAAGGCGTACCGATGATGGGTCACAAAGAAGACGAATGACGCTCCTTTCCTTGCTTGATTCGCGTGGAGAATGTACCAGTGAGGCTCGTTGTGATCAATGATGACGCGGGTGGAAGAGGTGATGCACCGCGACGCCTGCGGGACCAGGCGGAACCGGTGAGGCCAGTGGGAAAGAACAAACCACCGCGTGGACGGCGCAACTGTGGAAAATTACAAAAACGAAAGGAGAAAAAACAACAGCCAGACGTCCGTCTGGAGGGGTCCCGGCCGATGGAGGGAATTCGCGGGTTTGCTATTTGCCATAGTCGTGCCTATACTGTGCCCGAAATAACTGCACAGGCGGCAGAATGCGCAAAAAACTCACCCTCTCCATCGATCCGGAGCTGTACGATTCCCTGTACCGCACCGTGGGCCAGCGGAATATTTCCTCGTTCATCGAAGATTGCATCCGTCCCATTCTTCTTTCCCACAACCTGCGGCAGGCCTACAAGGACATGTCCCAGGAAGAGGAACGCCGCCGCAATGCAGCGGAATGGCTCAAGGACGGCGATCCGGGAGGTGGCGCATGAAACGCGGTGAGATCTGGTGGGTTCTCATCAACCCCTTCTCCAGCGTCGACGCGCTTCTCCGACGCCCCGCCGTCATCGTGAGCAACGATGCCTCCAACGATGCAATGAACGTGGTCCAGGTGGTGCCCCTCTCCCCCGGCAATGGCACGGTCTGGCCCTGCGAGGCTGTCTTTCACATCCACAACAAGGCCCACAAGGCCATGGCCGATCAGATCCGCACCGTGAGCAAGATGTACCTCGTCAGCCGCATCAGCCGCGCCAACAGCCATGAGATGCAGGAACTCAACGCCGCCCTCGCCGTCCAGCTCGGCCTCGAACTCCGCCGCTGATCTCCGTCCACACCAAGCTCCTGCCGACATCGCCGGCCGTCCCCCACCTTCTTCAGGAGTCCCCCCCCATGCGCCCTTTGTCCACCGCCCTTCTTCTCCTGACCTGCATCGCCCTTGCCGGCTGCGCCTCGGATCCGGTGCAGGATGATCTGATCCACTACATCAACAACGAGATGCCCCGCGTGGCCGCTCTTGAATCGCGAGCGATGGACGCCTACAATGGAGTGACAGGCGACAACTACCAGAGCGATCAGATGCTCTACGACACCCTGACGCACACGGTGATCCCGAACTACAAGGAGTTCGCCGACCAGCTCGAGGCGGTCAAGCCCGCCACACGCGAGCTGCAAGAGATCCACGAGAAGTGGATCGCCGGTGCGAACAAGCAGCTCGTCGCCTTCAACATCATGCTCCCCGCCATCGAGAAACAGGATCCAGAGGCCATCCAGCGCGCCAATGAGAAGCTTGCTGAAGGACGCGCCGAAATCCGCTCCTTCAACTCACTCCTCGAGGAACTCGAGAAGGCCCACAACGTGGTGATCACCCCCAGGGAATGACACCCCGCCCCTGTTGCACACGCCCCCGGAGCCATGCGGTCCCGGGGGCGTTTCGTTTGTGGAGGACGTCTGCCGTGCTCCCCCACCCGCGCGGCAGGTGGAGGAGCACGGCGGGTTCAGGTCACGGCAGCTGCGATCCCTGCCACTGGTTGGTGTCCGGAATGTTGAAGTCGTTGCCGTCGACAAAGGCGTCGAGGTTGGTGTCGTAGAGCAGGTACCCGCTGTTCCACTGGTTCGTGTCTGCATCGTTGAAATCGTTGCCGTCGATGAACTGGTCCGCCGTGGCGTCGCCACCCACGAGCCCGTAGACACCGGTGCCGAGCTGCTTCATCGGGTCGAAGCCGTAGGCCTGCGTCTGGTCCGTGCTGAAGTTGTACACCGGGGACGTCGGGGTCAGCGGGATGGCCGCGGCCGACATCACGGGGATGTGGTTGCGGTGCCAGATGGCGACGTGGTAGCTGCCCGCGGTGCCGGTGGCGAAGGCGAGCGGTGAGGTGCCGTTCGTGTCCACGATGGTGCCGTCGGAGAGGAGGAAGCCCGCACGGCGGCTGATGATGGTCGACGGCAGGGTTGCATCACGCACCTCCACAAGCACCCAGTCCACGACGTTGGCCGGAATGGCGGCGACGGACTCGGTGCCGCTGTAGCTCCACGGCAGACCGCTGTACGGCTGCGCAAGCGGGAAGCCCGGGTCGGAGGGCAGCCATGTGGTCATGGCCGACACGCCATCCCATGCGCCCTCGAGGTACGCCTTCGCATTCACCACAAAGGCGAGGCTGCTGAAGATGCCATCCTCCGCCGCGGTGAAGTCGGAGAAGCTCGTGACGCCCGTGGCAAGGATCTGGTGTGTGCCGGTGTTCACGGCCGAGAACTTCGCCCACGCGCCGTCCCACTTGCCGGTCCAGAGGTTGGCCTCCGTGCCCGCCACGTCGGCAACGGTGTAGGTGCCGGTCACGTCGCAGGTGAAGCCGGTGATGTTGTTGCTTTCCACATGCCAGTACCGGGCGATGTAGTCCGTGGTGGCCGTGTTGTTCGGGTGCTTTGCATTGGCGAGGGACACGCCCACGCCGGCCCCGGCGCTGAACGTGCCGGCAGTCATCTGCACGGCGAACGGGGTGTACTCAGGTGTGCCAGTCTCATCGCCCATGGGGAACACGAAGGTGCCGGTGCCGGTCATGAGCTTGCGGAGCTGCCCGCCACCCGTTGCCACGATCATGGTCGTGTCGGACGGCGTGCCGGAGATCTGGCCCGCTGTACCGATGACGAGGTTGTTGGACCCGGTGCGGATGTTGCCCCGCGTCTGCGTCAGCACGCCATCCACCTGCACGTCGCCGGAAAGGATGACGCCGGCTGCACGGTTCACCTCCATGTTGGTCAGCGTGAGTGCGGGGGCATCGAAGAGCGCCGAGCCCGGACCCGTCGGCCAATCCTGCACATCGAGCATGCTGCCCGCGCCCGCCACCACCGTGCCGCCCGTCTTCACGAGGCCGCCCAGGAGCGTGAGCTGCCGGGTTCCGAGGTCGAGCTGCCCACCGGTGATCGTGAGGCTGCCCCCCACCGTGGTCGCTCCCGTCAGCGTCACCACTGCGCCGGGATCGGTGATCGACAGGTCGTCGACCACGCCCCCACCGGAGAAGGTGTATGTCCCGGGCGTGCCGAAGGTGCGCGTGACCGCGAACTCATGCGCACCGGCATCGGGATGCGAGGTGCTCCTCGCGTTGCCGTCGATGTCAGTGGCCGGAGCCACCACCACGCCGAGATCCGAGGCCATCGACACGGGATCGGCCGTGGCGTTGATCGCGAGATTCGATGGGCCCACAAACTGCGGATCGCCGGATGCGGAGTGCATGTCCTTGCCCGTCATCGTCCGCCAGTCGGCGAGCGTCGGTGCGTCACCGAGCACGTAGTACCCCACATTCGGCGTCACGTTCGATGTGCCGTTGACAAAGTACACGTTGTTGTCGATGAAGCTCGTGAGCGTGGCGACCGTCCCCTGCAGGCCGAGACCGAAGGTGCGGTTGTTCGCTCCCAGGGTGCCGTCCATCGAGTTCTGGAAGATGTTGTTGTGCACGTACATGTTCGTCACGTTCTCGTTGACCAGCATGCAGGCGCTCGTCCCCATCGTGCTCGGGTAGTTGAGCGTTCCCGTCAGATACACGCTGTTGTAGAGGATGTTGAGCTTGCCACCGGAGGCGATGCAGATGCCGATGGGCAGGAAGGAATACGTGGTGGACGTGATCCTGTCACCGTCGCCCTTGATGTTCCAGATCTCGTTGTTCGAGATCTCGCCCCACACGGAGGCGTCCGCAGCGTATCGGATGCCGTTGGAACCGTACCCGGAGTTGAGGTTGTAGAAGAAGTCGTGCACCCTGTTGCGCTGCACCAGCACGCCGGTGACGCCCGGGCCGATGTTGATGCCCACCTGATCGGTGACGCCCGAGCCTGCGGGGATGCCGGACACGTCGTTGCCACGGATGAGCGGCGACACGGCTGGCACCACGTACACGCCCTGCATGCCGATGCCCGCCGTGGCCGTTCCGATCACGTTGTCCAGGATCTGGAGACCGGTGATCGAGCCGACATCCGTCCCCGCCACATAGACACCGACGTAGGCGTTGGTGATGGTGCAGTTCTGGACCAGGAGGTTGTTGTTGTCCTCACCCGAACCGGTCGGTGCCAGCACGGAGCCCGCCGCCACGATGCCGGCGGTGACGATGGCGTTGCCGTTGGCATCGAGCGTCAGGTTCTTCAGCGTCACGTCGGTGCAGCCGAGACCGATGCCAGCGCTCGACAGCCAGATGACGCCGGTGTTGGTGGAGGTGCCGAGGTTCGCGAACGTGAGGGCGTTGCCTCCCGAGTTGAGACCGTCGATCGTGACCCGGTCGGCGCCGGCCAGCCTGATCGCGGCCTCACCTGCCGCCGGTGTGTAGGACGCCGTGCGCAGCGCGCCACCATCGGGCTGAATCGTGAGCGTGTAGTTGGACGCCGCCGGCACCTCGGGCCACTGCTGGAGAACGGCCGGGGCTGCCAGCGTGAAATCGCTGATGATCTTGAGTGTCAGGTTGCCCGAGAGCCCCACCTGGTTGATGATGTCGAA
>CAYUYM010000063.1:0-16551 GCA_964449305.1 uncultured Chromatiales bacterium
ATCCGGTGTATGACTGGCACGTGGTGGTGATTTTCGATGAATGCCATCGCAGCCAGTTCGGCGACATGCATGCCGACATCACCCGGGTCTTCAAGCGCTACCACCTGTTCGGCTTCACTGGCACGCCGATTTTCGCCGATAATGCGGCACGGGCGACCAGCAGATCGCCTCTGCCTCGCACCACAGAGCAGGCCTTTGGCGACAAGCTGCACACCTACACGATTGTCGACGCCATCAACGACAAGAACGTGCTGCCGTTTCGCATCGACTACATCAACACGATCAAGGCATCGGCGAGCATCAAGGACAAGAAGGTTTCGGCCATCGACACGGAGAGGGCTCTCCTGGCTCCGGAACGCATCACACAGATCGTGAGCTACATCCGTGAGCACTTCGACCAGAAAACCAGGCGCAATGCCAGCTACAGCCATGAGGGCAGGCGGCTGCTCGGGTTCAACTCGCTGTTTGCCACGGCGTCCATTGATGCGGCCAGACGCTATTACGCTGAATTCGCCCGGCAGGCGAAGGCGGGCGTACACGGTGCGCCCCTGCGGGTCGGTCTGATCTACAGTTTTGCCGCCAACGAGGAGGATGCCGATGGTCTGCTGAACGAGGAGGAATTTGAAACGGAAGGGCTGGATCAAGGCTCACGCGATTTTCTGGATGCCGCGATCAAGGACTACAACGCCCTGTTCGGCACGAGCTTCGATACATCGGCCGACAAGTTTCAGAACTACTACAAGGATTTGTCGCAGCGGCTGAGGAATCGCGAGCTGGATCTGGTGATAGTCGTCAACATGTTCCTGACTGGCTTTGATGCCACCACACTCAACACCCTGTGGGCAGACAAGAATCTGCGTGCGCACGGTCTGCTCCAGGCGTATTCGCGCACCAACCGCATCCTCAATTCGGTCAAGACCTACGGCAACATCGTTTCCTTCCGTGATCTCGAACAGGAAACCAACGATGCTCTGGCCCTGTTCGGCAACAAGAATGCAAAGGGCATTGTGCTGCTGAAGCCATTCGCCGAGTACGACAAGGAATATCGGTCACGGATCGAGCATCTGACTGAGAGCTTTCCGCTTGGCACGGCCATCATCGGCGAAGCGGCGCAGAAGGCATTCATCACACCCTTCGGTTCGATTCTGCGACTGAAGAACATTCTCACGGCATTTGACGATTTCGCGGGCAACGAAATCCTGAGCGAACGGGATTTTCAGGATTACCAGAGCCTCTACCTGAACCTGTATGCCGAATACCGCAGCAAATCGGAAGCGGACAAAGAATCGATCAACGACGATGTGGTGTTCGAGATCGAGTTGATCAAACAGGTTGAAATCACCGTTGATTACATCCTGATGCTGGTCGAGAAGTACCAGAAGGAGAAAGGGTCGGGCGAAGACAGGGAGATCCGGGCCGCCATCGACCGTGCAATCAATGCCAGTCCCAGCCTGCGCAACAAGAAAGACCTGATCATGCAGTTTGTGGATTCCATCTCCACGGAAGCCAGGGTTGATACGGAATGGATTGCCTTTATTGCCGCCAAGAAGGCTGAGGAGCTCGAACGGATCATCGCGGATGAAGGGCTCGATGCTGATGCGACGAGGACATTTGTCGACGATGCGTTCCGGGACGGAGCGATTCCGACCTCCGGCACGGCGATCACCAGGATTCTTCCACCGGCGACACGGTTCAGCAAAGGCAATGACCATGGTGTGAAGAAGCACAGGGTCCTTGACAGGCTTGGCGCGTACTTTCAACGGTTCTTCGGCCTGATCTGAGACGGGGTGATGGCGGGCCATGCAACGGGGCATGCGCATGATCTCTGACCCGCTTCATTCCCATTTTTTCCATGGTTTTTCACCAGGCATTGCACTAAGTTTCCGATCGTTCGGGCCGTCCCTCAATCAACCTCGATTCAATGAAAAACAAAAAGCGTCTGTACTACTCCGCGGGAGTGATCATACTCCTCATCCTGGTCTGGTTATTCTGGCCGTCATCATCCACCGACATCCCCAGTGCCCAGGTGCGCCGCGGGGATTTCAACATCCTCGTCATCGAGTCGGGATCGATCCGGGCGAAGAACTCCTCCACCATCACCGCACCCCGCATTTTTTCCGGCGGCAACCTCCAGGTTGTGTTTCTCGCCGCCGAAGGCACGGTGGCCGAGAAGGATCAGGAGCTTGTCCGCTTCGATCCGACAAACGCACTGAAGCGCATCAACGACAAGCAGATCGAACTGAAGACCATCCTCGCGGATCTCGAGAAGCTCAAGGCCCAGCAGGCCGCCGATGAATCCCAGGCGAAGACCGACCTCCAGACGGCGGAGTTGAACTTCCAGCTCGCCGAGCTGGCGCTCAAGCGCATGGAATTTGAGCCGGAGGCGAAGAAGCGCGAGGCCAGCCTCGAGTTTGAGCGGTCGAAGCTCGCCTTTGAACAGGCCCAGCTCAACAGCAAGAACAAGGGCATCGTGCGCAAGTCGGAGCTTGGGAACCTGCAACTCCGCATCGCCCAGATCAACGGCGACATCCAGGCCTCACAGAAGGAGATGGATCAGCTTACGATCAAGGCGCCGATCAGCGGGCTCATTGTCTACGAAAACAACTGGAGCACGGGCCGGAAGATCGCCGTCGGCGACCAGCCCTGGCCGGGCATGCCGATCATCTCCCTGCCCGACCTGTCGGCCGCCCAGGTGGAGATCAGCATCAATGAGATGGACATCTCCAAGGTGAAGTCGGGCCAGAAGGTGGACATCATCCCTGATGCCTTTCCCGACCGCAGCTTCACCGGCACCATCACCTCCGTGTCCCAGATCGGCCGTGAGAAGGGGTCCGGATCCAGCATCAAGGTGTTCGACATCATCGTGGACATCGACGTGACCGACGAGATCCTCAAACCGGGCATCACGACCACGAACAAGATCGTCGTCGGCACGCTCAAGGATGTGCTCTCGATTCCGATCGTCGCGGTGGTTGAGGAGAACAAGAAGACCTACGTCTTTGTCAGGGACGGCGGATCCTTCACCCGCCGTGAGGTGGAACTCGGTGAGCGGAACGACAACTACGTGGTGGTGAAGAACGGGCTCACCGAATCCGACGTGGTCGCCCTGCGGAATCCGGAGGCGAAGGATGGCGCCGAGGATGGAAAGAAGAACGAACCGAAGGTCGCGCCACAGCAGACCAGCGGAAGCGCGAAATGATCAGCCGCATCGCGAAGTACCGTGAAACGCTGATCATCGCCTTCGAGAGCCTCACGCTGCACAAGGCGCGCTCGTTTCTCACGATGCTCGGCATCATCTTCGGCGTGGCCGCCGTGATCGCGATGCTCTCCATCGGCGAGGGCGCACGGCAGGAGTCGCTGGAGCAGATCGAGGTGCTGGGGGTGCGCAACATCATCATCCGCAGCATGGATGTGGAGGCGGATGCCGGCACGGAGTCCGGCGACAAGAAGCTGCGCCCGATGGGCATCACCATCCGCGACGCGCAGGCCATCGCCGAGGTCTGTCCCTTCGTGGACAACACGACGATCACCTGGGAGTCCGACGTCGAGGCCCGCACCTACAGTGGCAGTGTGAAGGGCACGCTCATCGGCACATCGCCGAGCTATGAGGCGATGTTCAACATCCGGATGTCGGAGGGCACCTTCCTCGTGGAGCACCACATGCGCAGCTATGCCAATGTGTGCGTGATCGGTGCCGAGGTGAAGAAGGCGCTCTTCGGTTTCCAGAACCCGGTGGGTCAGCTCGTGAAGCTGCAGGACCAGTGGTTCACCGTGATCGGCGTGATCCAGAATCCCGAGATCTCGAAATCCTCGGCCGAGACGGACCAGGCGCTGACGACGACCAAGATCTTCATCCCGCTGACCACGGCGATGGCGAAGTTTCCGCGCACGGAGCGGGGTTCCGGAGTGTCGGTGAGTTTCGGCGGCCGGACACGTCGGATGCGCCGTGGCGGTGGAGACGACCAGTACCTTGACCGCAGCACCATCGATCAGATCGCCGTGCAGGTGACGCGCACGACGGAGACCGCCGAGGCGGCGCGCGTGATCAGCGCGGTGCTCGAGAAACGGCACAACGACCAGAAGGATTTCATCATCACCATCCCCGAGCAGCTCATCGAGCAGAGCCAGAAGACGCAACGGATCTTCAACATCGTGATGGGCGCCATCGCGGGGATCTCCCTGCTGGTGGGCGGCATCGGCATCATGAACATCATGCTGGCCTCGGTGCTCGAGCGCACGCGCGAGATCGGCATCCGCCGGGCCATCGGGGCGACGCGCGCCACCGTGGTGGTGCAGTTCCTTGCGGAGGCGACAATGCTCTCGGTGGCGGGGGGGCTGGTCGGCATCGCCCTCGGTTTCGGCCTCACCAAGATCATCGCCATCTACGCCGGCTGGCGCACCATCGTCAATGCCTGGGCCGTGCTGCTCGCCTTCGGCGTGGCCGTGGCCACCGGCATCGGCTTCGGCTTCTACCCCGCACGACGCGCCGCGTCCCAGGACATCATCGAATCGCTGCGCTACGAATAGCGTGGCGCGCCTTCACGACGGAGCACCATGAACGCACGCCCTCTTCTCCTCGCCCTTCTCCTCACCACCACCACCGCCGGCGCACAACGGCTCCTCACGCTTGAGGAGTGCTTCTCGATCGCGATGGAGCGCAGCTACACGGCGCGCAGCGCACGCGAGCAGCTCCACGCCTCAGAAGCCGTGGCCCAGGCGGCCCGGCGGGCGCTCTACTCCACGGTGGATCTGAACTTCGACTTCCCCAGCTACAACCGGTCGCTGCAGGCGCAGTTCAATCCCGCAACCGGGCGGTACGACTACTTCCCTCTTGAGATCACACAATACCGGGGATCGCTCGACATCAACCAACCACTCATCTGGACGAACAGCACCATCACGGTGAGCGGCCTCATCTACCGGCAGGATCAGAGCCTCACCGGCACGGACGGCTCCTTCACGCGGAACTTCTACACCAACCTCGCCATCGTGCTCAAGCAGCCGCTGTTCGTGCCCAACACGCAGCGCATCGCCCTGCGGCAGGCCGAGATCGACTACGATGAATCCCTCGCCGACTACCGTCGCATGCTGCTCGACATGCAGTACTCCGTGACCGAGGGGTTCTACCGGCTCTATTCGTCGCAGGAGCAGATGACGATCCAGACCGACCGGGTGACCCAGCAGCAGGAATCCTTCACCACGGCCCAGCGGAAGTTCCGGAGCGGGCTGATCGCCGAGGTGGAGGCCATGCAGTTCGAGGTGGATCTCGCCGCGGCGCAGAACGACATGTTCTCCGCCGAGAACGACGTCGTGTCGCGCGCCAACGCCTTCAAGACGCTCATCGGTGTTCCACTCGCGGATTCGATCCGACTCGTGCTCACCGACACCGCATTCCGCGCCGTGGCCATCGACCGGGAGCTGGCCATCAGCGAGGCGCGCAAGACGCGCGTTGATCTGCAGCGGGCGCGGAACAATGTGGAGCGGAGCGAGCTGTCGCTCGACCTGGTGAAGAGCCGGCGGCAGATCCGCGGCGATGTGACGCTGAGCTACGGCCTGACGAAGGACGACCCCGTCTTCGACAACCTCTTCATCAAGCCGCGCGACACGCGCAGCGCCACCTTCACACTCACCGTCCCGGTGTTCGACTGGGGCAGGCATTCGCTCGACGTGGAGAGCGCGGAGGCGCGCCTGCGCAACTCCCAGCTCACGCTCGAAAACGCCGAGATCACCATCGAGCAGGAGATCACCGACCTGGTGCGGCGCATTGGTTCCGCGGCCCGGCGCGTGGGGGTGATGTACCAGTCGCGCCTGGTGGCGGAGAAGGCCACGGACATCAACACCCGCCGTTTCGAGGTGGGCACCATCGGCGCACTCGAACTCTCGCAGGCGCAGAGCCGTCTGCTGCAGGCCCGACTTGGCGCACTCGAAGCCCTCATCGACTACAACATCTCCCTCGCCGATCTCAAACGCCGCACAAGCTGGGACTGGGTCAAGGACCGCCCGGTCGAGTTCTGACGCTCTGTCGCGTCCTGAACAGCCGTCAAACGGCTGCGCGGGGACTGCCGGAATTCCGAGGCCACCACGTGCGGCGCTTGGATGATTTTCGTACCTTCAACCCCGATATTCGGTGTGCACCCCCTTCCTGCATCCGACTTCGCCCTCTTCACTCTTCACTCTTCACTCTTGACTCTCCCCATGTCCATCACTGAAGTCCCCCACATCCCTTCCAAAATGCTGCCACAGGAGACCGGCTGGATCGAGGTGATCTGCGGTTCCATGTTCAGCGGCAAGACCGAGGAGCTCATCCGTCGGCTGCGCCGGGCGCAGATCGCGAAGCAGTCGGTCGCCATCTTCAAGCCGGTGATCGACAACCGGTACAGCCGTGAACACATCGTCTCCCATTCCGGCGTCTCCCTTCCCTCCATCAATGTGCAGAGCGCCGGGGACATCCTCGCGCACGTGGAGGGCATCGAGGTGGTGGGCATCGACGAGGCGCAGTTCTTTGACGATTCCATCGTGGCCATCGTGGAGCGTCTCGCGAACGACGGAAGGCGCGTCATCCTCGCCGGCCTCGATCAGGACTACCTGGGCAAGCCCTTCGATCCCATGCCGCAGCTTCTGGCTGTGGCGGAGTACATCACGAAGACGCTGGCGATCTGTGTGGTGTGCGGGAACCCGGCGAACCGGACACAGCGCGTGACGAAGAGCTCCGAGCGCGTGCTGGTGGGGGCGGCCGAGGCATACGAGGCACGCTGCCGCCACTGCTTCACCACCAATCTCGACGAGGTCACACCGGCATCATGATCGAATCCATCCTTCGCGGCATCGGCGGCATCCTGTTCCTCATCGGGATCGCCCTCCTCTTTTCGAAGAACCGTCGTGCGGTGCCCTGGGCCATGGTCGGCAAGGGGCTGGGCATTCAGATCGTCTTCGGCATCTTCGTCATCAAGGGATCGCAGCTCCGTGAGCTGTGGTATCCGCTCGGGTACTTCCGGGACATGTTCGAGTTCTTCAGCAGGGTGTTTGTGAAACTCATGAGCTTCACCACCGATGGTGCACGCTTCATCTTCGGGAACCTCGCGATCAGCCCGCCGCAGGAGGGATCGATCACCTTCATCTTCGCCTTCCAGGTGCTGCCCACCATCATCTTCTTCTCCTCGCTGCTCTCACTGCTGTACTACCTCGGCGTGATGCAGAAGGTGGTGCAGGCCATGGCGTGGGTGATGGCGAAGATCCTCGGCACCTCGGGTGCGGAATCGCTCTCGAACACGGCGAACATCTTCCTCGGGCAGACCGAGGCCCCCCTGCTCATCCGGCCCTACATCAAGACGATGACGCTGTCGGAGATCAACACCATCATGGTCGGTGGATTCGCCACCATCGCCGGCGGTGTGATGGCCGCGTATGTGCAGATGCTCGGCGGTGTCTTTGCCCAGGCCTATGGCCTGCCCCTGTTCGATGCGCAGGTCCTGTTTGCCACGCAGCTCATGGGCGCATCCATCATGGCCGCACCCGCAGGCCTCATCCTCTCGAAGATCCTCCTGCCGGAGACGGAGAAGCCGCTGACAGCAGGGAAGGTGCATCTGCCCTACGAGAAGAACGCCTCCAACGCCATCGAAGCCGCCGCCAGCGGTGCGTCGGATGGCATGCAGCTGGCGTTGAACATCGCCGCCATGCTTCTGGCGTTCATCGCTCTTGTCGCCCTGCTGAATTTCGGACTTGAGCAGCTCGGCAGCATCGGCAACCTCAACGGGTACCTCATCGCCACCTTCGGCAAGCCCCTGAGCATGCAGCTCATCCTCGGGCTCGTGTTCCAGTACTTTTCCGTGGCCATCGGCGTGCCGTGGAACGACGCGTTCAACGTGGGCAGCCTCATGGGCACGAAGCTCGCACTCAACGAGTTCGTCGCCTACCTGGACATGACCAAGCTCGTTGCCGCCAAGGCGCTGTCGGACAAGGCGATGATCATGGCCGCCTACGCCCTCTGCGGCTTCGCGAACCTCTCGTCCATCGCCATCCAGATCGGCGGCATCAGCCCGCTGGCGCCGGAACGCCGCGGCGACATTTCGGCGCTCGGTCTGCGAGCCCTGCTCGGCGGCACGCTCGCCACCATGCTCACCGCCACCATCGCCGGCATCCTCACGGGATTCTGACATGTCCCCGGCCACGCGCGACCACGTCCGCACGCATCTGCCCGGCCCGGTGGATGTGGCCATCGTGCTGGGATCGGGACTCGGGGGCTTCGCCGACGGGATCGGACCGGAGGTCGTGCTTGCCACCACCGACATCCCCGGCTATCCGCGTTCCACCGTGGCGGGCCATGCCGGGCGCATCATGACCGCCCTCCATGGCCGGCTGCGGCTGATGCTCTTCCAGGGCCGCATCCACAACTACGAGGGGTATCCCTTCTCCGACGTCATCCTGCCCGTGCTGCTGGCGCGGGCCTGCGGTGCGCACACCGTGATCATCACCAACGCCGCGGGGGGGCTCAACCCCCGCTTTGCTCCGGGCACGCTCATGGCCATCACGGACCAGCTCATCACACCGATGACGCGTGAGGGCGGGCTGGCAATGGAGCGGGAGATCGTCGACGCGATCCAGCAGTCCGGTCTCGCAGATGACGGGCTCGACCTGCACACCGGACGCCGGTGGGATCTTCGCGACACACACCGCGATCTGATCCTGCCCGCAGCGTTCGATGCGGGCGTGGCCGTGGAGGCCGGCGTGTACTCCTTCGCCAGCGGCCCCACATACGAGACACGCGCGGAGATCCGCTTCCTGCGCCGCACCGGCGCCGACGCCGTCGGGATGTCGACCGTCCCGGAGATCGTCGCGGCCACGATGCTGGGCATGCGCGTCGTGGGCATCTCGTGCATCACCAACGCCGCGAAGGAGGTGCGCACGCCCGTGTCCCATGCGGAGGTGACGACCACGGCGAACACGGTGGGCCGCGATTTCTCGCGCCTGGTCCATGCCATCATCGGACGCATCGAGGCTGATGCCGATGATCCCCGCTGACCCCGCGTCCCCACCACACGCCGGCCGCCCGGCACCCTTTTCCCGCCCGATGCACGGGCATCTGCTCCACCGCCTCCCCCTGCTTCTCCTCCTCGCCTGCCTCAGTGCCCCCATGGCCCGTGCCGGCGGCGGCGACAGCACATCCATCGATCTGCGCGGCCTCGCAGCCTTCCGCCCGGGCGACGATGACGTGTGGCGCAGCCCGACCATCGACGAGCGGGAGGACTGGCATTTCATCACCATCCCCGGCTGCTGGGAGCGGCAGGGCTTCGCCATGCTCGACGGCTTCGCCTGGTACCGCGTCCGCTTCCGCATTCCGCAGGCGATGCGCAACGACAGCCTTGTGCTGGTGATGAGCGGCGTGGACGATGCGGACGAGACCTTCCTCAACGGCATCCTCGTCGGTCGCTCGGGATCCCTCCCCCCCGCCCCCCGCTCGGAGCTGCGCTCGCTCCGCATCTATCCCCTGCCGCGGCACATCCGCCAGGAATACAACGCCCTCGCCCTGCGCGTCTACGACATGGGCGATTCGGGCGGCGTCACAGGCGGCATCTTCCGCATCATCCGTGTCGACTCCATCCCGCGTCTCCTCGACGAGGTGGTGAATGAACCGTTTCGTGCCCCGCAGCTCATCACCTCGAACGGCGTGCTCGTCTCCGCCTTCGACCCCGGAACGCTGACACTGGAATGGACACGACCGACGCTCTACGCCATGCTCGACACGGGGCGGCGCTCGGAGAACATCCTCGCAGCTCTGCGAGTGCTGCTCGACAACGGCGGCCCACCGCGTGCGCTCCGCGACCTCGGCGTGGAATCCGCCGGCTGGGAACCCGGGACGACCATCATCCACGCGCGGCTCCGCGGAGGCGCGGAGTCGTGGTGGTTCCATCCACACAGCACGCAGTCCCGCATCCTCGTGTGCGCGGTGCGCCTGCCTGCCGGGATGCACGGGACGGACGCGGGGCTGGACGTGAACCTCCTGAAGAGCTCATGGCAGGTGGAGCAGCGCGATGAGCTGTCCGACAGCGGCATGACACGGTATTTCATCCTCGCCTGCAACTCCTGCTGTGAGGAGATCGCACGGCGCGACCTCGACGAGTTCCTCACCTCCCCCACGGTGGACGGACATGCGCCCCACACGGTGGAGGCGGAGCGGAGCTGGTGGCAGGCCTTCCGGCAGCGGCTCCAGATCCCGTCGTGGCTCACGCCGGAGCAGCGCGGCGTCTATGTCCAGAGCTGTGTCCTGCTGGCCGCCTCGCAGGTGGGGCGCTTCGGACTCGGGCATGGACAGATCCTCTCCGCACTCGCCCCGGAGTCACGCGCCATCACCATCCCGCGCGACCACCTCAATGCCTGCATCGCCCTCGCGCGGGCCGGCGCCGTGGAGGAGGCGGAGGAGGGGATCGCGTTCATCGAGAACGCAGCCACCGGAGCGTATCGCTTCTACCACCCCTTCGGTCATGAGGCGGGCACCATCCTCCCCTACCTCGTGACCCCTGCGCGCTACACCGGCTCCGGGGCGGAGCAGCTCTGGCAGCGGCGCGACGAGGCGGTGCTGTCCTTCGACGGAACCGCCCTCTACGTGGAGGCCGTGGACGCCCTGCGGCAGGCCCTCCGCGAGCGCTCGCTGCGCCGCGGGGCTGTGCCCGACGATGGCGCCGTCGTGGCCGCGCATTGGGCGAACGTCTCGACGCTCTCCGCCGACCTCCTCCTCGAGCTCGTCGACAGCACCGGTCTCATCGGCCGCGATGGCGGTCCCTGGGGACAGGGACTGGCAACCACGCCGAACATCGCCACCACCATCCATGCCATTCGCGCACTGCGCATCGCCGCCTCGCACGCGACACTCATGAACAACACCGTGAAGGCGCTCGTATACACGCAGGGGGCGGACGCGATGCGCCATGCCGTGCAGCGCTGCCTGCGGGCCGCCATGCATGCCGACACCGAAGCCGCAATCCCGCCATTCGTACGGGCCGCCTTCCACCCGCTCGCGGCCGATGCGCTCACCTGCGGCGTGCTCTCGCCGGGAAGCCCCGAGGCGGCGGCGGCGCTCGATGTGGTGGAGACCGGCTTCGCCATCTCCGACGCACCCGGTGGCTTCAACGCCCGGCCCGAGGGCGACTGGTTCGCGCGTCAGGCGCGGCCGTTCATCGCGCTCCGGCTCGCCCGCGCGCATGCCGCCAATGGCGATGCCACACGCGCCCGCAGTCTGCTGGACGCCGTGACGCGCATCGCCGCGCCGAATCACGGCATGCTGCCGGAGCTCATCGATCCTGTGTCGGGAAACTGGTATGGCGGCTGGCCCATGACGGGCATGGGCGCCGCGGAGTACATCAACGCCTGCTGGGACATCCACCCCTGACCCGCCGCCTGCGTGGGTTGCGGCCGGGCGCGTGCGTCATCTGCCGTCGAGCTTCGGATAGGCGGGCGGTGTGAGCGTCGCCGGCGGGTTGCTCTTGAGCTGCTGAAGGATCACCTCGACGGCCTTGTTGAGCTGCGTGTCCACGCCCTTCTCATACTGTGCCCTGTCGAGTTCCACCACGATGTCGGGTTCGGCGCCGTGGTTCTCGATGATCCAGTTGCCGCTGAGATCGGCAAAACCGACGTTGACCTGTGTCACCATGCCACCGTCGATCAGATCCTGAAAGTTGATGATGCCGATGAGGCCGCCCCATGTTCGCGTCCCGACGAGCGTGCCAAGCTTCCGGTCACGGAAGTGCCGGGCGATGAGGTCGCCGTCGGATCCCGCGTTCTCGTCACAGATCATGACGATGGGACCGCGCACGATGCCATGCGGGTAGAACATCGGCTCAAAGGAACGCGAGCGGGTCAGGTACATGAGCCTCCGCTCCAGCTTGTCCATGACGAAGTAGGACACGAAGCCGCCGCCGTTGCCGCGCACATCGATGATGAGCCCGTCGCGGAAGCGCTCGGCGCGGAAACCCTGCTCGAACTGCATGAGACCGTCCTTGTCCATGTTCGTGATGTGGAAGTAACCCACGCGGCCGTTGGTGGCCGTCCGCACCCTGTTGTAGTTGGACTCGACCCATTCCTTGTAGCGCTGCGGCGCATCAGATGCAAGGGCCGCGGTCTCCACCGTCCATGCTCCGTCGGCCGAGGGTTTCGTGTTGAGCGTGAGCGTCACCGTCTTGCCGGCCCGCCCCACCAGCCAGCGGCGGTAGTCCTCGGCCGTGGTCACGGGGTTGCCGTCGATGGCGATGAGGAAGTTGCCCTCGGCGATGCGCAGGCCGGGGGCGAGCAGCGGGTTGCTCGTCTCCGGATCATCGTTCGGCGTGCGGACGATGTGTTCGATGCGATAATGCCTGCCCTCGGGCACGAGGTCTGCGGCCAGGACGCCGATGGTGGCGCGGTCGAACTTCACGCGCGGCCCCTCACCGGGCCGCCACACATACATGTGCGACACGCCCAGCTCGGCGATCATGCGGCCGAGCACGAGGTTGAGATCCTGGCGTGTGGCGCAATACGGCAGCAGGGCCTCGAACCTGCGGCGCACACCCGCCCAGTCGAGTCCCTGGAAATTCTCGTCGTAGAAGAAATTGCGGACCTGAAGCCAGACATCGTTGAAGATCTGCGTGAACTCCTTCCGCGGATCCACGAGGATCTTCGCCGTGCCCCAGGCAAGGCGGCCGTCACCCGGCATCGCGGGCTTCGCTGTCGGGACCACGCCCTTCGTGTTCCCGGCGATGTAGCCCACCATGCCCGCATCGGGCGAGAGCTGGCAGTTGATTGAGATCCCGTCGAGCAGCTTCATGCGCGCGTGGGTCTTCATGTCCACCGCCTCAAGCGCCCAGGGTGTGACGAGCTTGGGCATGTAGACCTCGTCGCCAGGGAAGCCCCAGCGCGGCTTGGAGAGGAAGAAGATGCGGCCGGCACCCGCGCGGAGCTTCGTGTAGCTGCCGTTCTCGATCGGCGTCATGCTGATGCGCGCACCGATGTTCGTGACATCGATGGCCGGGATCTTCGCGCCCTTTGCCTCGGGGGCAGCTCCACCGTTCAGCTGAAGCTGGACGCGCATCACCACGCTCATGGCGGCGTTGATGTTGTTGTCCATCATGGGATCGAGCTCGGGCTCGTAGTTGCGGTTCGACAGGAAGTACAGGGCGGTGCCGTCACGATCGAAGGCCGGTGACAGGTTGTCGTGGCGGTCGTCGGTGAGGCGCACGATCTCGCCGGTCTCGGTGCTGCACAGGTAGATCGCGCTGTTCATGTTCATCTCACACTTCGCATAGGCGATCCAGCGGCCGTCGGCCGACCAGTCGTAATCCGCGGCCTCCCAGTAGATCTGGTTGTCACGCTGATACCGGGCCTGGTCCACCTTCGTCCTGCGGCCTGAGGCGACGTCCACCCACCAGATGCAGTAGTCCTTGTCACCGAAGAGGAGGCGCGTTCCATCGGGCGACCATTCCACATGGTAGAAGAAGCTCCGGCTGTCCTTTGTCATCTGCCGCCATTCGGCGCCGGGACGGGCATCCATCACATAGAGCTCGTACTCCCCGGAGCGATCGGAGAAGAAGGCGATGCGCGCGCCATCGGGCGACACGGCGGGAAGGATCTCGCGGCTGCCGGGCGTCGCCGTGATGTTCTCCGGTTCCTCCCCGCGGCGCAGGAGGAAGAGGTCACCACGCGATTCCACCACCACGCTGGTGCCGCCATTGGCCGGGGCCACGGTGCTCACAAGCTGATCCGGCGATGCCATGAAGGGGCGCGTGAGCCAGTGGTCGCTTTCGAGTTGCACCTCCACCTTGATCACCGTGCCAAGTGTCCCGTCGTAGGTGTAGAGCCAGCCCTCGTTCGTGAAGACGAGCGCCTTGGACGAGGCGGACAGGTCCTCCACATCCCACTCGGTGAAGCGGGTGATGCGCTTGATGTTCCTGGTCGCGGGATCGAGGAGGTAGATGTTCATGCGCCGGTCCTCGCGGTCGGACACGAAGAAGAGGCGCGAGCCCATGTACACAGGGAAGCAGTCGTAGCCCTCCCAGTCGGTGATGCGCTCGAAGCCGCCGCCTCCGCTGGTGGTGAGGAAGAGATCCGGCTGCCGGCCGCCGCGGTAGTGCCGCCAGTTCATGCGGTCGGCATTCGAGGGCGTGCAGACGATGGTGTTGCCATCGGGCGCCACGGCCGCCTCCCAGGTTTCGCCGATGGGGACGCGCACGGCGGCGCCGCCGGCCGCGGGGATGCGGTGGAGCTCGGGCTTGCGGCGCGCGGTCATGACCACGTAAATCCAGCGCCCGTCGGCCGACCAGTCCATGATGGCGACGCCGGTCGGTGACCAGGTGAGGCGCTGCGGCTCACCGCCGGTGGCGGGCATCACGTAGAGATTGGCGCTCCCGTCGTAGCTGGCGATGAAGGCAAGCATGGTGCCATCGGGGGAGAACTTGGCGGAGGCTTCGCGGCCGGGGTGGCTGGTGATGCGCACTGCGGCGGCGCGGCCGGGATGGAGCATCCACAGATCGTCCTCGTACGTGAAGACGATGCGGCCATCGTCGGCGATGTCGGGGCGCTGCATCAGGCGCACCTCCCCGGCGGATGCGGTGGCGAGGCAGGTGAGAAGGAGAAGGCCGGGCAGCAGAATCGAAATGGGCTTCATGGTGATCAGGCGTTCAGGGGATGAAGGAATCGGTGAGGAAATGTCCGAGTGGTGATGGAAAGCGATGTCAGACGCGCTCCGTGTCGATGCGCGTCACCGTGCTGTCGCGTGTGATCTGTTCGTCGTTGCGACGGGGGACGGTTCCGCTGATGCGCACGATGGCCTGGCGATCCAGGCGGTCGAAGGCGGCATTCGCCTCCGTCGTGTCGCGTGTGTTCTTCATGTGCTGGATGCGTCCCGCGGGGCCGCACACCCAGGCGCGCGTCCTGCCCTTCTCCTCGAAGAGAGCACTGACGACGCGGCCGCATGCTCCTGGTGCACCGAGGGTGGCGTCGAGTGTGTCACCGCTGTGGTTCATGATGACGTGCGTGTACTTGAGGGAGAGCTTCACGTTGTGCAGAAGCGCATCAAGCCATTCGATGTGCTGCGGGCGGTTCCAGTACACCTCATGGTGGCACCAGTCACGCTCCTCATGCAGCGCGGGGCAGTCCGCCTGCCGGAAGCAGGGGGACCAGGCGGTCCAGCCGGTCGCGATCATCGCATCACGCAGGGCAAGCAGGGTGCGCGATGTGTGACGCAGGGCGGGTTCGAGCAGCAGGACCATGCCATGGGGAGCGAGGAGTTCGCGGAGCAGCCCGGGCAGGGCCGCGCGTGCGGCAGGCCGGAGTTCGTTGACCACGTTCATGAGGATGACGAGGTCCCTGCCTCCGCGGAGCGGGGCGAGTGTGGGGGTGTGATGAAGATCGGCGGTTGCGGTGTCGATGCGGAGCGACGCGCGGCCGGGCAGATGCGGCAGCAGGCGTTCGACGAAGTGCAGGGAGCCGGCGACGGCGTCGGTGGCGGTGAAAGCGACGTGGATGGAGCGCCCGCGGGCTTCGCGCCATGCCTCGAAGCCGAGCAGGGCGGTGCCTGTGCCGCAGCCGAACTCCAGCACGTCGAGCGACGGCCGGTGTCGGAAGGCGGGATGGAGGAAGAGTTCATCAAGCGGGTGCGCGAGCTTCAGGAGGTTGCTTGTGGTGTAGTAGAGGAAGTAGGCCTGCCGGAGGCGCTCCTCCTCGTAGTAATGCAACGGCTCCTCGTGCTCCGGGCGCTGCTCATCAGTGAAGCGGTCCGCAAGTTTGCGCACGGCGGGTTCGAAGGATTCGATGCGGGCACGCCGGTCGGGTGGGAAACCGAGGACAGCCTCCATCACGGAGGGCAGCCATGCGGGCAGGTCGAGGGCGGGGATATGGATGCGGGATCGGGCCATGCGTGGGCTGGCGGTGCGTTGACGGCCGCTGTGCGCTGTGGCTGTGCACGGTGGCGGGTGCCGGCCATGAACGGCGAAGCTTATTCAGCCGTGAGGTGAATAAGCTTCGCGTCCGGTATCGGGAGGATCAGTGCTGGTGGTCGTGACCTTCGTGCTCGTCGCCCTCTTCGTCCTCCTCGTCCTCCTCGCCTTCATCGAGCTCGTCATTGGCTTCGATGATGATGTTGGCGAGATCGATGAAGGGACCGACGAACTGCTCGGGGATGGCGGTTTTCATGAGCTCGAGGCCCTGCTCGAAACGGATTTCGGGATCCTCGCTATCGAAAAGATCATTCAACACCTGCTCGATTTCATCCTCATTGAGCTGAAGAAATCCCTTGGTGATGGCGTCCTGAATGGTCATGATGTCTCCGGAGTGATGGTGTGAAGATGAATTCATTGATCGGAAACATACGGCATTTTTTTCTGAAAACCGCAATGAGGAAATTGCCTGTAACCCGTGTCGCTCCACCGGCATCTTCCCCTCACCGGCCAATCACCCAACAATCGAGCATCCTCCGTGCCCCATCACCGCCCGCATCACCACATCCCCACCCTTGCCGCACTCACCCTTGCGATCCTGCTGCTGCCCGGCAGCGGCCGCAGCCAGACGCACACGGCACTCCGCCCGATG
>CAYUYM010000064.1:0-7198 GCA_964449305.1 uncultured Chromatiales bacterium
GACTGGCAATGCGTCGCTGGCGCTCATCGACCCCCATCTCTTCCCCATTCTGGGGCAGGCGGTGCACGAACGTGACGGTGCGATGGCCGATGCCACCGAAGTGCAGCGCATGCTTGCCTTCGAGGTGTGCGACGCCTACCTCGGTGTGCTGAGCGCCGACAACGTGCTCGATGCTGCGTCACGACGCGAGGAGCTTGCACAGCGCAACCTCGCCGCCGCACACGCCCGCTTCGATGCACAGTTGACCGGCTCGAACGACGTCACCAAGGCCGAGCTGGAATACGCCACCGCACAGCGGGCCCGCACCATCGCCGTCGGCTCGGCGGAGAGCGCCCGCTTGCAGCTCCGACTGCTCCTCGGCGTCCCCCCCTCCGACAGCCTCGTCGCACCAGGCGGCCTGGTCGAGACCGCGTGGACCTTCTCCGCCTCGGCCGACTCGCTCATCCTCCATGCCGCGGAACGTCGCCCCGATCTTCTCGCCTCCCGGGCCCGTCTCGAGGGACTGCGGGCATCAGCCACCGAGGCGCTGCTGCGCTTCCTCCCCTCCATCGGACTCTCGGCACAGTACCGCATCACGAACGAGGCCGGCCTGTCTGGCAAGGCGGCCAACTGGTTTGCCGGCGCCACGCTGACATGGAACCTCTTCGATGGAGGCGTCTGGATGGCAGACCGCTCGGAACGCTCGGCCCTTGCGCGCGCCGCAGAACTCAGCCTGAGCGAGGAGGGCCGGCGCGTGGCCAACGACGTCCGCTCCGCCCTCATCGCCCTCGACGTGGCGCGCGCCACGCTTCGGCAGTCCGAGGCCGCCCTCAGGGCCGCCCAGACCAACTCCCTCGAATCCTCGGCACGCTATGCCGAGGGCCTCGGCACCGCCCTGGAGGCGGCCGATGCCAATGTCAGCCTCTTCGAGGCGGCGGTCGCCCATGTGCGCGACCAGTACACCCTCATCATCGCCTTCCTCGACGTCCGTGCCGCGATCGGACTCGACCCATTCGGAAAGGAACAACAGCCATGACACACAGACTCATCCTCACTTCCATCATCACCCTGGCATTCCTCACGGGCTGCGGCAAAGGTGGAGATGCCGGCGGTGACAGGGGCGGCGACAGAAAAAAGATGCGCTTCCCTGTCGAGACCGTGCAGGTGAGCACCGAGGAGGTGTCCTACACCATCATCGCCGTGGGATCGGTGGAACCCTTCGAGATCGTCCAGGTCACCGCGCGCGTCTCAGGCGCCGTCGACAGGGTGGGCTTCATCGAGGGGCGCTCCGTCTCGTCGGGGACCGTCCTCGTGGAGATCGATGCCGAGCGCTACCAGCTTGCCGTCGCTTCAGCGAAGGCCACGCTCGACAAGGCCATGGCGGCACAGGATGATGCGGAGAAGGGGCTCCAGCGCCGCGAGGCGGTGAACACCCGCAACCCCGGACTGCTGCCGGGCGAGGAGTTGGAGACCTGGCGGACCAGGGTGCAGACCGCGCGTTCCGACGTCGCGATGGCACGGGCGGCGCTGCAGCAGGCGGAGGTGAATTTCCGCGATGCCCGCGTCAAGGCTCCGATCACCGGCGTCATCCAGAGCCGGACGGTGCAGACGGGGCAGTACGTCCAGCCAGGTGCGGTGCTCGCCACGCTGGTGCGCCGCGATCCCCTTCTGCTCCGCTTCAAGGTGCCCGAGCAGGATGCCGCGCGGATGCGCACCGGCGGTCCCGTGCATTTCGCCATCGGGCAGGACTCCAGCGATTTCACCGGCAGGATCACCTTCATCGCCTCCACCGCCGACATCGCCTCACGCATGGTGGATGTCACGGCCGAGGTGCGTGACACGCGTTCGGGCGCCCTGCGGCCCGGGGCCTTCGCCGAGGTGCGCGTCCCGATCGGCGGGACCATCGAGCGCCCGGTGATCCCCCTCACGAGCGTTCGCGCCTCGGAGCGCGGGTTCATCGCGTATGTGCTCGACGGAGAGACCGCCCGCGAACGGATCCTGACTCTCGGACTGCGCACCACCGATGGTCGCGTCGAGGTCCTCGCCGGGCTGGCAAAGGGGGAGACGCTCGTGATCCGCGGATCCGAGGCGCTGCGTGACGGCGCGCAGATCCGCGTCGTGCCGGTGGGGCGGGAGCCCGGGCAGAATCCCGACACGGGACAGAATCCCGCCGGAGGCGGCACGCAATGAACATCACCGAAATCTCCATCAAGAAGCCGGTGTTCGCATGGATGCTGATGCTGGCCACTGTCGTGTTCGGCATCGTCGCGATATCGCGCATGGGCATTTCGCAGTTCCCGGATGTGGACTTCCCCACCATCAATGTCAGCGTCACCTGGGAGGGTGCGGCGCCGGAGGTCATGGAAAACGATGTGGTGGAGGTGCTGGAGGAGGCGCTGACACAGGTGGAGGGCGTGAAGTCCATCACGTCCACGTCACGCCTCGGCAGCGGCAACATCACCATCGAGCTGGATCTCTCGCGTGATGTGGACCTCTCCCTGCAGGACGTGCAGACGAAGGTGTCCCAGGCCGCGCGCCGCCTGCCCAACGACATTGATCCCCCGGTGATCTCCAAGACGAACCCGGAGGATCAGCCCATTCTCTGGCTCGGCCTCTCGGGCCCCTACCCGCAGCGGGTGCTGAGCGACTACGTGCGGTATCGCATCAAGGAGAAACTCCAGACCATCCCCGGTGTGGGGGAGATCTCAATGGGCGGCTTCGCGGAACGCAATGTGCGCATCTGGCTTGATGCGCAGAAGCTCAACGAACGCAGCCTCACCGTGAACGACGTGATGCTCGCGCTCAAGCGCGAACACATCGAGCTCCCCGCAGGGCGCCTCGAGGCGGAGGGCCGGGAGATCAACGTCCGTGTGCTCGGCGAGGCGCTCGACCTCACAGGGATGCGGCGCATCGTGATCCAGGACAAGGACGGCGGCCCGATCTACCTGGAGGATGTGTCTCTGGTGGAGGACGGCTTCGAGGACATCCGGCGCATCGCCCGTGTCGACGGCAATCCGGCCATGGGTATCGGTGTCCGCAAGCAGCGCGGATCGAACGCTGTGGAGGTCGCTGCCGCTGTCAAGGCGGCCATGGCCGAGATCCAGAAGGATCTGCCGGAGGGGATGGTGCTGGGGATCAACTTCGACTCCACGAAGTTCATCGAGAAATCCGTCAACGACATCAGGTTCGAACTCATCCTCTCGATCATCCTCACCGCGATCATCTGCTGGATGTTCCTCGGCTCCCTCTCCAGCACGCTCAATGTGCTGCTCGCCATCCCCATGTCCCTGCTCGGGACCATCGCGGTCATCTATTTTGCAGGCTTCACGCTGAACACCTTCACCCTTCTCGCACTGTCCCTTGCCGTGGGCATCGTGGTGGATGATGCGATCATGGTGATGGAGAACATCTTCCGGCACAGCGAGGAGGGGGCGGACAGGAAGACCGCGGCCCGTGAGGGGACGAAGGAGATCACGTTCTCGGCGCTTGCCGCCACGCTGGCGGTGGTCGCGATCTTCGTGCCCGTGGTGTTCATGGAGGGTGTCATCGGGAGGTTCTTCCTGCAGTTCGGCGTCACCCTCTGCGTCTGTGTGCTGCTCTCCTACCTCGAGGCCATCACCCTCGCCCCTGCCCGCATGGCACAGTTCATCAGCAGCGGCAGGGAGAACCGCTCGCGGATCGGCCGCGGTGTGGACCGGGCCTTTCGCGCCCTCGAGCGCGTCTACGCACGCCTGCTCGACATCGGCCTCCGCCGCCCGGTGCTTGTCCTCGGCATCGCCGTGGTGGTGTTCCTCGGCTCCATGTGGGTCTTCTCCGCGCTGCCAGGGGAATTTGTCCCGTCGCAGGATCAGAGCCTTGTGCTCGTCCGCCTGCAGACCGCCGTGGGGGCGGATCTGAAGGAGACGGACAACGTGTTCCGGCGTGTGGAGGAGGCGCTGGCGCGTCAACCGGAGGTGAAGCGCGTCTTCCTCACGATCGGCGGTGGTGGCGGTGGCGCCTCACTCGTGAACACCGGCATGATGTTCGTCACCCTGCACCCCCCGGACCAGCGCTCCACCACGCAGGCGGAGTTCTCCCAGCGCATGCGGCGTGAGCTCAACGGCATCCCGGGCATCCGTGCGGTGATCCAGGACCTTTCTCAGTCCGGCTTCACGGCGCAGCGGGGCTTCCCGGTGGAGTTCTCCGTGCGCGGTTCCAACTGGGACGAGATCGTGCGCCTCAGCCAGGATGCGATGAAGACGCTGTCCGCGTCGGGCACCGTGGTGGATCTCGACACCGACTACCTCCTCGGCATGCCCGAGCTGCGCATCGTGCCCGACCGCGCGCGGTGTGCCGATCTCGGCATCCCCGTGGAGGATGTGGCTGTCACACTCAACGCCCTCGTGGGCGGTGTCCGTGTGGGCAAGTTCAGCGACGGTGTGCGCCGCCTCGATGTGCGCCTCCGCCTCATGGCCGACCAGCGGTCCAGCCCGGAGGACATCACCCGGCTGCTGGTGCGCACACGGTCCGGCCAGATGGTCCCCCTCTCATCGCTCATCAGCTCCAGAGAGGAGCCGGCCCTGCAGGCCATCATGCGACGTGATCGTGAGCGTGCCGTCACCGTCTTCGCCAATGTCGCCCCCGGGCATTCGCAGGATGAGGCGCTCAAGCAGGTGGAGGCCCTGTCCAAGGACATGCCCGTCGGCTATCGCATTGTCCTGGGAGGAGCGAGCGTCGCCTATCGGGATTCGATGACCAGCCTGCTCTTCGCCCTGCTTCTCGGCATCCTCGTGGCCTACATGGTGCTCGCCTCGCAGTTCAACTCCTTCCTTCATCCCGTCACCGTGCTCACCATTCTCCCGCTCTCGATCACCGGTGCCGCCATTGCGCTTCTGGTGAGTGGCAACAGCCTGAGCATCTTCAGCATGATCGGCCTGCTGCTGCTGCTGGGCATCGTGAAGAAGAACTCCATCATCCTCGTGGACTACACGAACCAGCTTCGCGAGCAGGGCATGGGCATCGTGGAGGCGCTGAAGCGTGCAGGCCCGGTGCGCCTGCGTCCCATCCTCATGACGGCGCTGGCGACGCTCATGGCGGCCATCCCGCCGGCACTGGGACTGGGCGAGGGCTCGGAGATCCGCGCCCCCATGGCCATTTCCGTGATCGGCGGACTCATCGTCGCAACGCTCCTCTCGCTCCTCGTCGTCCCCGCATTCTACCTCGTGACCGACCGGCTCAGGAGCCGGCTGCGCTTCCGTCGCCGGTCGACCGTTCCTGCGGAGGACACACCGACGTCGTGAAGCCCCCCATACAACTGACGCGGCCCGGAGATTCTCCGGGCCGTTGTGGTTTCAGGGGGTGCTCGTCGGTCACATCCGATCGTTGATGTAGACGGATTCCGCCGGGTGGGATGTGCGGTTCAATGTCGCAACGTGTTCCAGAATGGCGTCGACGAGTGGTGCGGCACCTTCACGCAGCGGATCCGCAACCACGAGGCCGGTGAGGCGCGTCACCTCCGCCTCCTTCTCCGCCAGCTCCTCCTTGTTCAGCCCCATCGAGTTGAGACCGATGCCGACCACGCGGGACGTCTTGAAATGCGCCATCATGGATTCGTGCAGGGTGATGGCTGTGGGGATGCTCGGAAGCGGCGTCCCGTAACAGTCCACCTCCATCGAAGGCTGATGACAGAGGATCATGGCATCGGGCATGGTTCCATGAAGTATGCCGAGGGCGATGGCGGAGTTGCCGCAATTGGTGATCGCCCCATGCCCTTCGACAATGATCGGATCGTGTCCATCATTGGCGGCCCTGTCGATCTCGAGCTCGAGCGCACCGCTGATGAAGTCGGTGGCGACATTCTCGAGCATCACCCCCCGGCAGCCGATGAGCATGCCGGTCATCCCTGTTCCGATGAGGGCGGAATTGAACCCGCGCTTCTGCAGCTCGCGATGGATGCGCACTGCGGTGGTCATCTTTCCTGTACCGGAGTCCGTGCCCACCGTGAGGATGGTGTTGACCGTGCGCATGCGCCAGCTTCCCTGGGCACGGATGAGGTGGGCGTTCGGGATGCGGCGGAGATCAATGAGGGACACCCCGTGCTCCTCGGCGAGTGCGACGAACTCCGGATCCGACGACAGCGGTTGCAGAAGACCGGAGACGATGTTGAGCCCCGCTGCGATGGCCTCGCGGATGATGGCGCGCCAATCCTCGGGCAGCGCGCCCCCAAGGGGTGTTATGCCGATGAGAAGCGAATCGGGGGCATGGCCAAGCGATGCCGCCACCGATTCCACGATGGGTGTCTCCCCGCCGAAGCCGATGGCTTCCGAGGTCGATTCCCGCGCCTTGGTGCTGTCGATCACGGCAACGACGCGCTCGGGAATGTAGAGAAGCGCGGCGATCACCATGCGCAGTCCGATGGAGCTCAGGCGTCCCTCCGCCAGAAGCACCATGCGCTGTGTCACATCACCAAGAGGGATCATTCAAGCTCCGGCTGCATTCGTATGGTCTGTTCGCGTCCCGGGCCGATGGAAAGATGAGACACGGGGACGCCGGCCATCGCCTCGACCGCCTCGACGTAGTGCCGGGCCTGCGGCGGCAGATCGTCATATGATGTCCTGCTGACGAGCGAGGTCCTCCACCCGGTGAAGGATGTGAGGACCGGGGTCACGCGTTCGAGCAGTGCCAGGTTGGTCGGGTAGTGATCGAGTCTGTGACCGTCGATGTCGTAGGCGTTGCACACGCGGATCTCGTCGAGCTCATCGAGCACGTCGAGCTTCATGAAGGCGATGGCAGTGATGCCGTTGATCATGATGGAGTATCGCAGCGCGACCATGTCGAGCCAGCCGCAGCGGCGTGGGCGGCCGGTGGTGGAGCCGAACTCCCGGCCGGTGCGCCGGAGGAGCTCGCCGGTGGCGTCGTTCAGTTCGGTGGGAAACGGCCCGTTGCCCACACGTGTGCAATAGGCCTTCACGATGCCTGTGACCTGCCGCACCGCGGTCGGTGGCAGTCCGAGTCCGGTGGTCGCCCCTCCGCTGATGGGGCTCGAGGAGGTGACGTAGGGATAGGTGCCGTGATCCACGTCGAGGAGTGCGCCCTGTGCGCCCTCGCAGAGGATGCGTTCGCCGCGGTGCAGGGCCGCATGAAGGAAGTGGACCGTGTCGTCCACATACGGCGCCAGAACCTCCGCCTGCCGGCGGGCGGCGTCGAGCAGCCTGCCGTCGAGCGGAGCCGCGCCATGGAG
>CAYUYM010000064.1:7298-16477 GCA_964449305.1 uncultured Chromatiales bacterium
GCCTCGGGATCGATCACCGTCCCGTTGCCGATCACGACGGTCACGCCGGGATGAAAGATGCCTGAAGGGATGAGATGGAGCACAAACTTCTGCGGGCCGATCTCGACGGTGTGCCCGGCATTGTTGCCCCCCTGATAGCGGGCGACAACATCAGCGGTGGCACCCAGGACGTCGACAATCTTGCCCTTGCCCTCATCGCCCCATTGTGCACCGACGACCACATGGACTGACATTCTGTACCTCTTGGAAATGTGCCGTGGTGCGCCGATCCGGTGCATCAAGCCCCGCGGGGCCCGAGGCGTCAGACTTCGGCGTAGCTTGCCACAGCATCCTCGATGCTGTCGAAAAATTGAAACACGCCGTTGAGTCGCGTGATGACGAAGAGCTGCTTCACCTTGTCCGACACGCGGGCAAGGCGGAGATCCCCGCCGGTGTTCCGAAGTGTGGTGAGCCCCGCAATGAGGGCCCCGATGCCGGAGCTGTTCATCAGACTCACGCTGACGAGATCCACCACCAGCTTCAGACGCTTCGCGTCGATGCAGTGATGGATCTCCTCGTTGAACCGTGTCGCTTCAGGACCACCCAGGATGGCGCCGTCGACGGCGATGACCGTCACATGGTCATGTTCCGTGTACACGAACTTCATGGCGCTGCCTCTGCTGCTGTTAGAACGTGATGTTCGACTTCCTGCTCGTGGCCCAGTCGTAGGTGAATGCCGCCGCGACAAAGATGCTGGAGTAGGCGCCGGTGATGAGACCGATGGTCATGGTGAAGGCGAAGCCGCGTGTGGGTTCCCCGCCGAAGAACAGCAGGGCGACCATCGTGATGAAGGTGGTGAGCACCGTCAGCACGGTACGGCTCATCGTGGTGTTGACGCTCTTGTTCATGACCGGGAAGAGTTCCATCGTCTTGAACAGACGCAGGTTCTCGCGCACGCGGTCGAACACCACCACTGTGTCGTTCACCGAGTAACCGATGAGCGTCAGGAAGGCGGCGATCATGGCCTGGTCGAACTCGAGGTTGATCCCCGGAATCACTCCGGTGAAGATCGAGACAAGGCCGAGTGTCAGCAGCACGTCGTGCGTCAAGGAAAGCACGGCGCCGATGCCGAAGACGAACTTGAAGCGGAAGGCCACATAGATCATGATGCCGATGAGCGAGAGCACGATGGCGATGACGGCATCGCGGCGGATCTCCGCACCAATCTTCGCCTCAACGCGGTTCACCTGGAGCACCTTCACCTGGTTGTCGAAGGAGGCGTTGAGCAGCGAGGTGATTTCATTGCTCACCGCGTCGCCCACACCCTGCTTGTTGGTGCGGACGATCCAGTCCGTGTCCACTCCAAAGGATTTGACTTCAAAGGAGCTGTTGCTTTTCTCGAGAATGCTGCGGACCTCGCCGATCTGCGCGGAGCGCGGAAGCCGGACGACAAGCTCTGTTCCACCGGTGAAGTCCAGGCCCATGGCGAGGCCCTTGATCACGAGGGAGATGACACCGGCGAGAATGATGAGGCCGGAGATGATATAGAACATCTTCCTCTTGCCGAGGAAATCGATGCTGAGGGAATGGAATATGCGCATGGCGTGTGTGTTCTCCTGTAGGAAGTTCTCGGTGACGATTATTCAAACTTGACCAGACCGGGGTTCTTCTCGATCACGAGCTCGAACATGACGCGTGTCATGATGATGGCCGTGAACAGCGAGCAGACGATACCGATGGTCAGCGTCAGTGCGAAGCCCTGGATGGGACCGCTGCCGAACTGGTACAGGATGAGTGAGGTGATGAGCGTTGTCAGGTTGCCGTCGATGATGGCGGGCATGGCATGTTTGTAGCCGGCGTCGAGCGCGGCTCGCAGGGTCTTGCCTGTGAGGAGCTCCTCCCGCACGCGCTCGTTGATGAGCACGTTGGCGTCCACCGCCATACCCACAGTGAGCAGCATGCCGGCGATGCCCGGAAGCGTGAGCGTGGCCTTGAAGCCGGCCAGGATGCCGAGAATGAAGATGACGTTGAAGATCACGGCGATGTCGGCGGGGATGCCGGAGGTCTTATAGTAGAACACCATGAACAGCAGGACGGCGCCGACGCCGATGATGAAGGACCACATGCCCTTGCGGATGGAATCCTCACCCAGGCTCGGTCCCACGGTGCGCTCTTCGATGATCTCCACCGGTGCAGGCAGGGCACCGGCTTTGAGGACGATCTCGAGGAGGCGGGCCTCTTCCATGTTGGCCATGCCCTCGATCTGCGAGCTGCCACCGGTGATCTTCGTGCGCACAACGGGGGCGGAGTACACGACGGAGTCGAGCACGATGGCGATGCGCTTCTGCACATTGGCGCCTGTGATCTGCGCCCAGGACCGCGTCCCCTTGTCGTCCATTTCCATGGTCACCACGGCGCCACCGAAGCCCTGCTGGTCGGCCTGGGCGCGGGCGTTCGTGATCACCTCGCCGGTGAGCTCCGCCTGGGCCTTGACCGCGAGGAATTCGTAGTTCCCGTCACGCTCAGGTTTGGCGGACCAGACGAAGTTGATGTCGCGCGGGATGGCCTTCCTGAAATCGGGACGGCGCATGAGAGCGGCGATGCGCTCCTTGTTGTCCGGTGTCGCACTCATGGTGTTCTCGTTCATCACCGTGAAGAGCGCGCGGAACGGACTGTTCTGAGGCGTGCGGACGGTGTTCGCATCCGCTGCCGCACTGTCCTTCGTCGACGTCGTGTCGGCCGATGCGACGGCCGTGGAGTCGCCGACCTTCGTCGAATCCGGTTTCGCCGCCGTCGTGTCGTTCGGGTTCTCGACCGCCTGCCCAAGCATGGCCTTGTCGAGGTTGTCGAGCGCCTTGGTCACGAGCTTCGGATCAGCAAGCACCTTGAATTCGAGGAGAGCGGTCTCCTGAATCAGGCTGCGCACTTCACGCTCATCACTCACGCCCGGAAGCTCGAGGATGATGCGCCGGGAACCGGATTTCTGGATGGAGACCTCCGACACACCGTACTGGTCAATGCGGTTCCGGATCACCTGCAATGCCCGGTCCACCGCCTTCACCGTTTCATCGTTCAGCATGGTGACCACCTCGGCGTTCTCCATGCGGGGATCCTCGCCGAAATAGCGACTCAGGCGAACCCCCTCCCTCTCACAATTCCGGCGGAAGATTTCCAGGAGGTTCTCATCGGACATTGCGGCCTCCTGCTTCGTGGCCGCAAGGATGCCGTCAAGCTTCTCATCCTTGTTCTTCGCCATCTTGTCCAGCATCGAGGCAACGTCCACTTCCATGGTGACGTACATGCCGCCCTGGAGGTCGAGGCCGAGCTTCAACCGGTTTGCACGCGCGCTGCGAATGGCTTCCTGGTTTTGGTCCATGTAGTTGGCACTGTCGAGGCTGGACAAGCCCTTGACGGCCTTCTGGAACTCATAATCCCTCCATGTCGGGAAGAGCAGGTAGGCTGATAGTGCGAGAAACGCAACGATCAGAAAAATTCGGAACCGGTTTTTTTTCACGGCCTTGCTATCTCCAAATGATGTGAAAATGCAATCGTACAGCAAAAAGGGCTTTTTGCGTAGCTGTCAAATATAGAAGTCGCACGCTTGAAATGCAACATGGGGACGCATGGTGTGCAGGGTTGTGGGTTTGCGGCCCGAAATCCGCGATGTGGCCCGCTGATGTGCCGACCATCACCACCCGGCATCACGCACTGCGTGGCATTATCTCCCGTGGAGAGCGCCGGGCCAACCGCCCCATCATGCACCTCACCGCACGGACATCACCGGCAGCACCGCCTGCATGGTGCCGGCACGGAGCCGCAGCAGGTGCATCCCCGAGGCGCCGCCCAGGCCCCCGAGCCCGATCTGCCGCCTGCCGGGCGGCACGGAACCGAGCGTCATGGATCGGACGACACGGCCCGTCAGGTCGAGGAGTTCCAGCGTCACCACATCCGACACCCTGGCGGGGATGTCCACGTCCACCAGCACCTGCTGTGTGAAGGGATTCGGATGGCAGCCGGCGATGCCGAAGCCCGCGGGCCCCGCACCCACCACATCCACACCCGTCAGGATGAAGGACCAGGTGACGACCACGCTGCGGCAGCCATTGGAGACGGTGCAGGTGAGGACATGATTCTGCATCTCGTGGAAGGCCTGGGTGAAGCTGGGGGCATCCGAACCGACCGCCGTTCCATTGAGCACCCACTGATGGTGCAGCGCTTCACCCTGCGGATCAACTGCGGTGATGCTGAAGGTTGCCAGGGAGTCGCGCGAGATGACCAGGTCCGCCGAGGCGGGCACGCGGGCGGTGATCTCCGGCGCCAGCATCGGGCGGGCGCGGACGAGGACGTGGATGGTGTCCTGGATGAGCATCTTCACCGGATGTCCGGTCCATGCCGTGTACACGATGGTGAAGAGGCTGTCGGTGCAGAGCGGAGTGACGGGACCGGTGAAATACCACGCCTCGGACGTGCTGTCACCCGGGGCCAGGGGCCTGATGAAGCGCATCACCTGCAGCCCCGGCACGATCGGCAGATCCGATGCCACCATGGCAAAGATCGAATCCGAGTGGGCGTTGCCGCTGTTCTCAAAGCTGCCGTGCAGGGGGAACGGAGACGGTGTGTAGGCGTGCACGGTGCTGTCCCAGGTCAGCACCGCAGGCACACCGGTTGGTGCGGCGGCGACGACGTTCGGAGCGGACAGCGCGGGGATGAGGAGTCCCACGGTCATCGTGTCGGACATGCTACCTGCGTCCGTCAGGCGCAGGGTGATGGTCCAGAGCCTGTCGACCGCGGTGGGGGGGAAGGCGATCTGCCAGTCGATGGTCTGCGATGCCCCGGAGTTCAGGGCGGGGATGGACTGCTCCGCAGCGCCCGACACGAGGGAAAGACCGGTCGGCAGCGTGATGCCCACCTTCGACGCGGGCGACTGGCCGGTGCCGGCGCTCGTCACGTGTGCGTGCACCACGGCGTTCGCGGGAACGTAGACACCGCCGATCACGCTGACCGGATCCGCAGAGCCGCGGAAGGCCAGCGCCGATGTGGCGGCGCGGATCACGAACTGCATCCTGCCATTCGCTGTCGCTCCCTCGTCGCACAGGACAAGGGCATCCGACGAGGAGATGATCTCCGTTGCCTGTGGAACGGGGCGGACGAGGAATTTCGCGCTGCCCTTGCCCCCGGGCTGCAGCGTTGATGGCGACACGACAACAGTGTCGGAACCACCCCAGGCGATGTGCACGGTGGTGTCCTTCGGAAAGACGGCCCGCAGGTTGGACACCGGCAGATCACCGCTGTTCGTCACCTCCACATTCACCTCGGTCACCGCCGGGTCGTAGCCCGGTCCTGCGGCGTTCCACTCAAAGATGATGGTGCCGGACTTCGCGGTGATGGCCGCTGATTTCGGCTGCACGGTGAGCCTGCCTCCCGACAACGTGGGCTGGATGCACCCGCGCGTGAACGTGAGTGTGGCGGGAGTGAGCGGCACCACCACCTTGTCCTGCACCGGCTTGCCGGTGAACACGAGGTTGAACAGCACCCCTGTCCCGGTGATGGTCGAGAGGCCGCCAATGTCGATGGTGGCGCCCGTGGCACCCCGTATGATGGCGAAGGTGTTGTCCTTGCACAAGGTGCCGTTGAAGGTGACGCTGCTGAGATCCACCTTGGAGGTGTCGAATGTGAGCTGGAGGGTTGCGGGATTGAAGCGCTGGTTGGTGAGTGCGGTGATGAGGCGCACAGGGAGTGTCACCGTCTTCCCTGAGGAGACGGTGCCCGAATCGATGCGGATGACTGTCGGGACGATGGTGGATGCCTGAGCGGCAATGGTGTAGGTGGTGTCGTCGGATGCCTCACCAGGTGCGATCCGCGCGAGCACGTTGACCGCGCGTGCGAAGCCGTCGCGGCAGAGGTTGGTTGTCACATACTCGAGCTGGCACCAGTCGGGCGTGCCACGCACGGGATTCACCACGGTCTGCATCAGGAGATCGGGGTTCGTGAAGAACACCCCGCCCGTCTGCTGTGCAAGCTGGACCAGGTCGTTGTTCACACCGGTCATGCCCAGCCCGAGGACGTAGAAGGTTGCATTCACCGACAGGTTCTTCTGCAGGACGGATGCGAGGCCGTTGGTGCTGCCATCATCCATGCCGTTCGTGATGATGAGCATGACGCGCTTCGACGATCCCTTTTTCACCTCGTTGAGCGCCGCGTAGATGGCATCCCACATCCTGTTCGCCTCGGTCGACAGGGCGATGGTGCTGGCGATGGTGTTGAGGCTGCTCCGCACCGTGGTCATTTCCTGGTTGGGATTGGCGGTGGTGCCGTAGGTCATGATGGCCATCTCGTCGAACACGCCGTCCATCTTTCCGATGATGGCAAGGATGGCGGCACGGCCACGCTCAAAGTCGTTGCTCTTCATGGTCGAACCGTTGGTCAGCAGGGCACACATGGAGAAGCGGCCCGTCCCTTCGGGAGCGGAGAAGCGCAGCGGTGCCTGAAGGGTGCCATCCTCTCGCACATCATATCTGGAGCTGTCGAGATCCCGCACAAGGGTCTGCCCGTTGCGTGTCACCACGTTGAGCCGGACCTTGGGAAATGCCGAGGTGTCCACCTTCACGATCTGGGCGGAATACTGTGCGATAGCGGGCCCCGCCATCACGAGGAGGGCGGCGAAAAGGGCGGTGAGCGTGGTTCTGCGAGTCATGTCGTGTCATCCTTCTGTTGCACATCGTATCAGGGCAGGTCGGCACAAAATAGACAAGTCCGTGCGAATTTCCATCCATGACGCAGTGCATTGCCTCGGTGCCGGACATTGGGTATCTTGCCCAAAAACCGAGAGAACCATGATTCAACCACAGAAATTCTTCACGGAAGCGGAAAAGGCGCGTATTGCGGAGGCAGTGCGGGAGGCGGAACAGGCCACATCGGGCGAGATCGTTCCCTACGTGGTCGGGCATTCCGACCGGTATCCGGAGGCGGGGCACCGGGCGGGCGCAGCACTGGCCTTCGTTGTCCTGCTCACCTTTGCCATGATCAACCTGTTCACCGATCTCTGGCTCCCCTTCGGCATCGCCGAGTGCGCTGTTGCAGCCATCCTGGCCTATGGGCTGGGCAACCTCATCGGCCTGTTCACCGGGGTGAAGCGCCACGTCGTTTCCGGAAGCTCCAAGCAATCGCGCGTCGACGAGCGTGCCGCGCTCGCGTTTCTCACGGAGGAGGTGTTCGCCACCCGCGATCGCACCGGCGTCCTGATCTTCATCTCCCTGCTCGAGCGCCGTGTCCGCATCCTTGGCGACAGCGGCATCAACGCCAAGGTGTCGCAGGAGCAGTGGGACTCCATCGTGGCACATCTTGTCGCAAGGATGCGTGCAGGCAGTGCCGCCGACGGGCTCATCGAGGCCATCAGCGCCTGCGGTCGGCTGCTCGAGGAACACGGGCTCGCGATCCGCAGCGACGACACGAACGAGCTCGACAACACTCTGCGCATGAGCGAGAAATGACCAGGATCACCTCACATCTGGCGATCCTCATCGCCAGTCTCCTGCTTTCCACCCCACTCCTCGCCGGCGAGGTCCCCTATCTGGGCGGCCGCGTCAACGACTATGCCGGCATCCTTCACGGGCCGGTGGTCGCGGAGCTCGAGAGCCTGCTCAAGGACTATGAAGCGCGGACAACGAACCAGGTGGTGGTGTTGACGGTGACCACACTCGAGGGGATGTCCATCGAGGAGTATTCGATCAAGGTTGCGGAAACGTGGAAGCTGGGGCAGAAGGGTGTGGACAACGGGGCGCTGCTCGTGGTTGCAAAGGAGGAGCGCAAGGTGCGCATCGAGGTGGGATACGGGCTTGAGGCCTCGCTGACCGACGCGGTGACGTCCATGATCATCGAGAACGAGATCGTGCCCCGCTTCAAGAGCGGGGATTATGATGCCGGCGTCACTGCGGGTGTCCGGGCCATCATCGATGCGGCGGATGGGAAGCTGAAGGTGGAGGAGGCGCAGGAATCGATCTTCGCCACCATTGGAAGCATCGCCGTGGTGGTGATCGTGCTCGGCTTCATGCTTGCGATGGGGCTCTTCTCCGAGTCGGGCTGCATCTGCTGGGCCTTCTATGTGTTCTTCATCATGCTCTTCTCGGTTGCCACACTGGCACAGACAGGCGCATGGCTTGTGGTGATGAGCATCGTGCTGCTCCTGCATCTTGTCGGCTTCCCGGTGATGCGCCGCATCGCGGTGAAGAAGAAGTGGCTCATCAAATCGACATCGCGCTCCGGCGTCCACGGCGGCGGCGGCTGGTTCAGCGGAGGTGGTGGCGGCGGCTTCTCCGGCGGTTTCTCCGGTGGAGGCGGAAGCTTTGGAGGTGGCGGATCGAGCGGAAGCTGGTGATGCCGCATCCCTGATACGCAGACGGCCGCCCCATGGGACGGCCGTTGCATTTCTGTGCGGAGTGCGCTCTCAGTAGTCCATGCCGCCGCCGGGAGGCATCATCGGAGCGACAGGCTTGTCCTCCTTCTTTTCCACGATGGTGCACTCGGTGGTGATGAGCAGGGACGAGACGCTGGCGGCATTCTCGAGGGCGATGCGGGAGACCTTGGTCGGGTCGATGACGCCGGCCTTCATGAGGTTCTCGTACACCTCGGTTGCAGCGTTGAAGCCGTAGTCGCCTTCACCGTCGAGCACCTTCTGGATGACGACGGAGCCTTCGAGGCCGGCATTGTTGACGATCTGACGGAGCGGTTCCTCAACAGCCTTGAACACGATGCCGCAGCCCACCTTCTGGTCGTGGTTCTCGAACTCGAGGTTCTCGATCTTCTTGCGGGCACGCAGGAAGGCCACGCCGCCGCCCGGCACGATGCCTTCTTCCACGGCTGCGCGGGTTGCATGGAGGGCATCCTCCACGCGCGCCTTCTTCTCCTTCATCTCCACCTCGGTGGAGGCGCCGATCTTCAGCACGGCCACACCACCCGACAGCTTTGCCAGACGCTCCTGGAGCTTCTCGCGATCATAGTCCGACGTGGTGTTCTCCATCTGCGTCTTGATCTCGTTGATGCGCTTCTTGATGTCGGCATCCTGCCCGGCGCCCTCGACGATGGTCGTGTTGTCCTTGTCGATCTCCACCTTGCGTGCGGTGCCGAGGTAGGCCAGCGTGGTGTTTTCGAGCTTGAAGACCTTGTCCTCGCTGATCACGGTGCCGTTCGTGAGCACGGCGATG
>CAYUYM010000065.1:0-13106 GCA_964449305.1 uncultured Chromatiales bacterium
CATACTCGTCCTGGATGTCGCCGACGATCTCCTCGAGGATGTCCTCCATCGTGATGATGCCCTCGGTGCCGCCGAATTCATCCACCACCACCGCAAGGTGGATCTTCCGCCGCTGGAACTCCCGGAGCAGCTCGCTGATGGGTTTCGTCTCCGGCACAAAGAAGGCCGGGCGCACGATGTCCTGAAGGATGATGAGGTTCTTGTGCTGGATGAGGCTCACGAGATCCTTCGCGTAGACGATGCCGAGGATGGTGTCGAGCGAGCCCGTGTACACGGGCATGCGCGTGAACCCCTCGTCGATGATGTACTCCAGCATCTCTTCGGGCGACATCTCCGCCTCGATGGCGACCACATCCTTGCGCGGGATCATGATCTCGGAGGCCGTCGTCTCGGTGAATTCAAAAATGCTCTCAATCAGCTCCTGCTCGGTGGCATCGAGGATGCCGCTTTTCGTGCCCTCCTCCAGGATGTCGAGCAGCCCCTCCTCTGTCACGATCGCGTCGCCGAACTGCACACGCGCCTTGAACGGCCGCAGCACCACGTTGCTGATGCCGCGGGCAAGCGCCGCGGGAATGCGCGTCAGCGTGATGATGAGCGAGAGCGGGCCGCGGAGGCGGAAGGCCAGCACCTCGGGATGCGCTGCGCCGATGCCACGCGCCACGAGCACCGGCACCAGAAAACCGACAACGCCGAAGAGCATCACCCCCACGGCGATGATGGCAAAGTGCAGGACGCCGACGGCGGCGGATTCCGGCAACAGCCGGGCGACCTCGTCGAGGAGCAGCTCCACGTAGGGGAGCAGCAGCACCGTGACGGCGATCAGCAGGAGCGCCTGCACCACCTGCACCCCGCCCCGCAGCCGGTCCTGGTCGTCCTTCAGCCGGAGACAGGCCTGCGCATGCACATTCCCCTGATCGGCGAGGTCGTCGAGCCGGGTGCGGGACACCGCGCGAAAGGCCGCATCCGCCATTGTGGCAAGCATGATCCCGAACATGCCGACAACAGCGAACAGCACATCGAAGAAGGGATCCCCGATCATGACGGGAGGCCCCTTTCGTGGGTGGAAAGATCACGCGACAGACGCGATGGGGGGAGTTCCATGGGTGATGCTGGACAGGTGACACGTTCGGCGCCCCGTGAAAACAGCGAAGGCCCCTCGCACCGGGATGCCAGGGACCAGTGTGTCCGATGCTTCACATGCGCCGCAGGCGCGGACGTTCAGCCGAGTGAGGCGATGAAGCGGGCCAGCTTGGATTTCTTGTTCGAAGCGTTGTTCGGATGGATCACGCGCTTCACCGCGAGGCGGTCGAGCAGCTTCGTCACATCACGATACAGAAGCTCTGCCTGGGCCTTGTCCGTGGTTTCACGCAGTTTGCGGATGCTGTTGCGCATGCGCGTCTTGCTGATCCGGTTGCGAAGCTGCCGCTTCCTGATTGTCCTTACCCGTCGTTCTGCTGATTTGTGTTGTGGCATTTCATTCCTTTGAAAAAAACAGACTCGAAAATACGATAAATTTTCATTTCAGTCAATATCGTTCACAGCAGGTCATTCCGTGCCCCTGTCGGATCGGGGGGCACCGCTGGCCTGCATCTGCTCCTCCGGACGCTGCGAATCGGCGTCGCTCTCGTCGGCGGAGGGTGGGAATTCCCCGCCATCCCCCGAGGTCACGGATGCGGTGACGTCCTCGGCCCTGCGGCGCAGCGCGGCCATGGTGAAGCCCGCCGTGATGAGGAGGATGCCGATCCATACGAGCAGGATGAAGGGCTTGATCGACACCTGCGCCACCAGCATCTCCCGGGGCTCCTCTCCGGGAACCGCATTGGCGGGGTTGGAGACGCGGATCTGGATGCGCGAATTCGCCATGTCGTTCTGGTTGACATCCACACCGGAGAAGGCGATGACGAGATCCCCCGCCGCGGTGGTGTCGGCGATGATGGTCTCTCCATCAGGACCGGTGATCTGCATTGTCACCAGCTCCTCCGCAGGACCGTCGGTGCTCTGCACGTCGAAGCGCCCTCCGATGCGGAACGCCCCGGCCCCCTCACCGCCATCCATCGTGAACCCGGTGAATGTGATGCGGCGCCCCTCGAACTCGGCACTCTCGTGCTCCTTGAGCACGATCGATGTCGATCCACGCGTGTCGGAGGTCTCCAGTGCCTGGGGTTCGACGTAGATGTCGTGCGTGAGGAAGCGCTCAATCGCGGGGTTGCGCATGATCTGCTGCTGGCCGCCATAGTTGGACATGTACATCACCGTCGGCACCACACCAATCTCCGTGCCGTCAGGTTTCGCGATGGTCACAAGGAAATGATCCCTGCCGTCGGGCTGCGGCTCGAAACCGCTGAAGGTGAACTGATAGCCCTCCGCGCTTACAGGCGTGTTCAGAGGCAACTCCAGAACCGTGGAGCGGTTGTAGAATCCGGAGCCGATGATGCCGAGGAGCATCAACGCCAGACCGATGTGCGAGATCTGCGCCCCGATGAAGCGCCAGTTCCCGCGCATGATGCGGAGGGCATACTTCGCGTTCGTGTAGAGCGAGAAGCAGGAGAAGAAGGCGAGTGTCAGCATGCCGGGGCTCCGGACCGGACCGGCGAACACCAGCACCACGGTGAACACGAGGGCCACCGCAAGCCCGTCCGCCGCCTTCCTCAGGATGGTGCCGGCCACATTGTCACGCCACAGGAACAGAAGCGTGAACCCGGTGAGCATCGCCATCATGATCGCGATGGGCAGCCCCATGCTGTCGTAGAACGCCGGCTCCACGGTGTTGCCCAGCCTTGTCGCCGAGCCCACCGCAGCCAGCAGCGAGTTGATCGCATCGATGATGAACCCGGGAATGATGGGCAGCGAGGTGCCGATGAGCACGATGAGCGCGAAGAGGCCAAGCACGGCGGATCCGATCGCGAGCATCGTTTCTCGCGAAAGGAGCTGGAAGCTCTCGAAGTTCTTCGCACTGTGAACACGCCCGGTGAAAATGTAGACGATCAGACCGAGTTTGACAATGAGCGCAGGGATCCAGAGGAAGCTCAGCACGTTGAGCATGTGCGCAAGTCCGAGCAGCGGATACAGCAGAATGGTGGTGATCGTGGAACCACCGGTCATCGCCTCCTGGAGCACGGGCACCACATCCCCGCCGATCCTGGCGAACAGGGGGATGCTCGGGACAATCATCACGGCATACAGCACACCGATGAGCCTCCAGCCTGAGAAGCGCTCCCAGAGGGACTCCCCGTATCGCGTGAACCGTGCGAAGAGCATCGCCAGGCCGAAGTCCGTGAACACGAACATGAACAGCACGAGCAGGGTGAACACGAAGCGACCGGGATCGGCAAAGGCGTGCACCGAGGCGTCGCCCAGAACACCGGAGCGCGTGAGAAACGTCGAGTAGATCACGAGCACGAAGCCGAGGATCACGAGGACAAAGTTCGTGACAATGAGCCCCTGTGTCTTGCGTTGCGTCAGCAGCGTATGCACGGCGGCCACGCCCACCACCCAGGGAATGAGCGAGGAGTTCTCCACGGGATCCCATCCCCACCAGCCACCCCAGCCCAGCGTTTCATAGGCCCAGAATCCGCCGAGGGCGATCCCCAGCCCCAGAACGCCTGCTCCAGCCACGAGCCAGGGAAGCGCGGAGACGACCCAGCGCTGATACTCCCTGCGGATCAACGCGGCGATCGCGAGCGCAAACGGCGGTGCCATGGCGGCGAATCCGAGGAACAGGATCGGGGGATGGATCTGCATCCAGAAATTCTGGAGCAGAGGGTTGAGTCCCTTGCCATCAGCAGGGATGGTGTCGGCATCGATGTGGGCGAAGGGGTTCTTCATCACCACAAGCAGCACCATGAACGACAGGATGGTGCCATACACGGCCATCACCTCCGGCTCATCCCCCTTGCGCTGGGCATACGCCATGAGGATGATGCCGATCACCGCCAGCATCAGGGTCCAGAGCAGGAAGCTCCCCTCCTGTCCTGCATAGAACGTGGAGGCGAGAAAGCCGAAGGGCAGACTGCGAGAGCTGTAGGCCCAGACGTAATGGAACTGGAACTGGTGCTTGAGAATGAGAATGAGGAGGGCGGCCGAGGCAAGGATCACGGTGGTGACCGTCACATGGAATGCCGTGCGCGCCATGCCAGTGTAGGAGTCGTCATGGACCGATCGGAAATACGCGAAGATCGAGACGACCGATGCCGCAAATCCCACAATGGTCAGGACGCGGCCAAGCAAGCCGATGATGTCGTACATATGTTACTGTGCCTTTACGCTGTCTGGATGCTGTCCCTCCATCGCCTCATATTTCGACGGGCACTTGGTCAGGACATCCGAGGCCTGAAAGGCGCCGGAATCGAAGGTGCCGCGAACAACGACCGATGTGGCGATGTCGAAGTTGTTTGGTTTCGGGCCGCGAAGGACCACCTTCTCCACCCGGTTGTCCTCATCCGCAATGTAGAACGAGAAGGTGTTCGCCTTGGAGTCGTAGTCCGTGGGCTTGTCCTTCACCCATTTGCCGGTGACCTGCACCTTGCGGCCGCTTTTCTCCGCCTTGGCGAAGGTGGAGTACTCCACGGAGCTGTTGAGGAAGGAGTATCCGCCGATGGCGATGAAGATCACGATGATCACACCGCCGATGATGTAGCGCTTCTTCATGACTCCGTGGTCCGATCCTCGAGCCTGCGCACCGACCGGTCGATCTTGAACAGATACAGGAAGAGTCCCGTCCAGATCATCAGGACGACGATCAGGACGACGTACAGGGAATGGGTTTCAAGAAATTGGTACATGATCTCGCTTTCCGTGGTTCATGAGAACGTGAACAACACAATGGTCAAAAACGTGCATTCTTGGGTGTGCGTGGAAATGGAATCACGTCGCGGATGTTCGACATGCCCGTGACAAACTGCACCAGACGCTCGAGCCCCAGCCCGAAACCGGCGTGGGGATGCGTCCCATAGCGGCGCAGATCGAGATACCAGTCGTAATCCTCCACATGGAGCCCCATCTCCACCATGCGCTGCACCAGCCTGTCGAGGTCGTCCTCGCGCTGTGAGCCACCGACAATCTCCCCGACACCGGGGAAGAGGATGTCCATGGCGCGGACGGTTCTGCCGTCGTCGTTCTGCTTCATGTAGAAGGCCTTGATGTCCCTCGGATAATCGGTCACGATCACCGGCATCTGGAAATGCTGCTCGCTCAGATACCGCTCGTGTTCAGTCTGCAAATCGATGCCCCATTCGGGCTGGTACTCGAACTCCCTGCCCGCGCTGCGGAGGATGTCGATGGCCTCCGTGTAGGTGACGCGGGCGAAGGTGGAGTCGACGATGCCCCGGAGGCGTGCAAGGAGTCCCTCGCTGTAGCGCTGTTCGAGAAACGCGAGGTCGTCGGGATGCGCCTCGAGCACACGCCCGATCACGAATTTCAGCATGGCCTCCGCGAGCTCGGCGTCGTCATCGAGGTCGGCAAAGGCGATCTCGGGTTCGATCATCCAGAACTCTGCGAGGTGGCGCGGGGTCTGCGAGTTCTCTGCCCGGAAGGTGGGGCCAAAGGTGTAGACGTCGCCCAGGGCGCTGCAGAAGTTCTCCACGGCGAGCTGGCCTGAGACAGTGAGGAAGGTCTGGCGCCCGAAGAAATCCTCGGCGTAGGCGATCTGATCCTCCGCCGTGCGCGGCAGGTTGTCGAGGTCGAGCGTCGTCACGCGGAACATCGCCCCCGCTCCCTCGGCGTCGGAGGCCGTGATGATGGGGGTGTGGATGTAGGAGAAACCCCGCTCGTGAAAGAACTGGTGGATCGCGAAGGAGACGGTGTGGCGGATGCGGAACACGGCGGACAGCGTGTTGGTCCGCGGTCGCAGATGTGCCACTTCACGCAGGTATTCCAGCGTCATCTTCTTCTTTTGGATTGGGAAGGTGGTCGGATCGGATGCCCCGATCACCGTGACCGCCGTGGCCTGGATCTCGAATTTCTGCTTCGCCCCCGGCGACTCGACAAGCACTCCCTCGACACTGATCGACGCCCCCACCGACAGCGCACGCACCTGGGCATGGCCCTCCATCGCGGCATCGACCACGATCTGCAGACCGTGGAGATTGGTCCCGTCGTTCAGCGTGATGAAGGAGAGCTGGCTCGAATCCCGCTTGGTCTTGACCCATCCCTTCACGAGGACGGTGTCGCCGGCGGTGTGTGTGTGTTCCAGGTGGGAGATCTTGGTGCGTTTCATGTCGTGCATTGTGGATATGATAAATCCGGTTCCAACAAGTCTGGAATATACGAAGAGATTCGGGAATCCGGAACAGGTGCCCAGCCTCCGCTCGCGTGCCTTTGGCCGGGATGGCCGGCTTGGCCCTGCGGGAACGGCAGGGCGTGACGATGAACGAATTTCCCCCCCAACGTGTTCTGCCTGATCGAGTATCTTGCAGAACGATATGAAACGACACATGATCACACGACGAAAGGCACTGATGACGATGGGAATTCTGGCGATGGCGCCACTCGCGTTCACCGTGGGAGGCGACCCAAAGAAGCGCTCGCGCTGGGACCTTCTGTTCGGCTCACCCGACATGCGGAAGGCTCCCCACACACCTGATCCACGGACCTGGTCCGACGACACCATCACGGCTGCGTGGCTCGGCCACGCAACGGTGCTCATCAATTTCTTCGGCACCACCATCCTCACCGATCCCGTGTTCTCGGAACGCGTCGGCATCGAGGTGCTCGGCATGACCATCGGCCCGAAGCGCCGCGTGGAGCCGGCGTTGCGCATCGGGGACCTGCCACGGATCGACCTCGTCCTGCTCTCCCATGGGCACATGGACCATCTCGACATCCCATCACTCCAGCATTTTCCGCCCGACATCCCCGTCATCATGGCGAAGAACACGGCCGACATCATTGATGATCTGGCCTTTCGCGATGTGCGCGAGCTTGACTGGGGGGAGCGCGCGGAGGCCGCCGGCGTTCACGTGGAGGCCTTCCAAGTGCGGCACTTCGGCTGGCGCTTCCCCTGGGAAACCGACCGTTCCAAGACCGGCACGCGTGAGGGGCGGAGTTTCAACGCGTATCTGATCACGAAGAACGGCCGATCCATCCTGTTCGGTGGTGACACGGCCTATCAGGAGCACTTCCGCGAGATCACCCGCCGAGGCATCGTCCCCGAGCTGGCCATCATGCCCATCGGCGCCTACGATCCATGGATCCGCAACCACTGCAACCCGGAGCAGGCCGTGCTCATGGCCGATCACGCGGGAGCATCGACCATCATGCCGATCCACTTCGACACCTTCATCCAGAGCGACGAGCCCGACGGCGAAGCCATTGCGCGGCTGAAGGCGGCACTGAGCGCCACACCCGGACGGCTCGCCCTCGAGGAGATCGGGCAGACCTGGCAGCTGGCAAAGGGGCGGGCAGGCGGGAAGACAGACCTATAGGTCTTCTTAGTACGGATAGACCTATAGGTCTTCTTTGTACTTCCTTAGGATAGACCTATAGGTCTTTCCACCTTTGATAGACCTATAGGTCTCCTCCGAATTCACATTCAGCATTTATGAAATATTTCACAAATGCGTACATTTGTTGGATCGCGTGACTCCATCTTCACGCTGTATGACGACATCCCTTCCATCCAACAATACCAGGCCTGCAATGAACGCCACCATGAAAGTCGTTGTCAAGGACCGCCCCGTCGAGGGAAAGACGTGGTCCAAAGGGTTCCGCCTCGCGGAAAAACCCGTTCCCGTGGTCGATTCCCCCAATGATGTGCTCATCAAGATCTCCGCCGCTGCTGTCTGTGGCACCGATGTCGGCATCTACCACTCCAAGGACTCCCTCCACATATCCATGCGCTCCGCTGTCACAGATCCCATCACCGTGGGGCATGAGTTCAGCGGTCACATCATCGACACCGGCTCCAACGCCCGTAAAATCCTCGCCCGGCTCATCATGAGGAAGGCGAAAAAGAATCCCGACATCGCCGCCATGGTCCAGGGCCATTCCGCCGACTCCCTCGCCAAGGACAGGAAGTTCCCGGCCATCCTCAAGAAATTCAACGCCTCGGCCGAGATGCACGTCACCTGCGACACCTGCTACCAGTGCCAGCGCGGCGAGAAGCACGTGTGCCGCAACACCATCATCAAGGGCATGCACGACGACGGCATCTTCGCGGAATACGTGAAGGTCCCGGCCGAGAACATCGTGCTCTACCTCCAGAAGGAGATCCCCCTCGAGATCGTCGCCTTCATGGATGCCATCGGCAATGCCACACACACGGTGTTCTCCGCCGATGTGAAGAATGGTTCCGTGCTCGTGCTCGGCTGCGGCGTCCAGGGCCTCATGGCTGTCGCCGTCGCCAAGCATGCCGGGGCAAAGCGCATCTTCGTCACCGATGCCTCCCATGGCGATTTCACCCATGACAAGCTCGAACAGGCCCGCTTCAAGCTCGCCCGCACCTATGGCGCCGACGATTGCTTCGATGTCGCCATCCCCGAGGAGCGCGAGCGCATGCACAAGGTCATCATGGAAGCCACGGGCAACACGGGCGTGGATGCTGCATTCGAAATGTCCGGCAACTACGGCGCCTACGTCGACACCTTCCGCAACATCCGCATGGGCGGCACCTTCTCCCTCCTTGGCATTCCGCCGGGAAAGATGGACGTGGACTTCGCCACCGATGTCATCTTCAAGGGCATCACCATCAAGGGCATCATCGGCCGTCGCGTCTTCGAAACATGGGATCAGATGGAGACGCTGCTCAAGGCCGGCCTCGCCAGGCAGTTCATGAAAACAGGCTTCATCACCCACCAGTTCCCACTGGAGGAGTTCGACAAGGCCTTCGAGGTCATCGCCCGCGGCGATGCGTTCAAAGTGCTGCTCCGTCCGTAAAAAACCTCAATCAACCCGTGCCCCTGGGGTGTGGCAGCAGCCACATCCCAGGGGCATGGTGTTTCAGATCACTCCCAATGCGCGTCCCGTCTTCTCGAACGCGGCAATGCACAGATCCACCTGCTCAAGGCTGTGTGCGGCGGATATCTGCACGCGGATCCGGGCCTGCCCCTTCGGGACCACCGGATACGAGAATCCGACGACATAAATCCCCTCCTCGAACATCGCCTTCGCCATGTTCTGGGCAAGCTGTGCGTCGTGGTCGAACTTCCGGAACAGGATCGGGACGATCGGGTGCACGCCGTCGATGATGTCGAACCCGAGCTCCATCATGCGTGTGCGGAAATGCCGTGTGTTCTGCATGAGCTTCTCCCGCAGATCGTCGCTTTCGGAAAGCAGATCGAAGGCCGCAATGGCCGCTCCGGTGATGACCGGCGCAAGCGTGTTGGAGAACAGATACGGGCGCGACCGCTGACGGAGCATCTCGATGATCTCCTTCCGTCCTGTGGTGAAGCCGCCCGACGCCCCGCCCATGGCCTTGCCCAACGTGGAGGTGATGATGTCCACCTGACCAAGACAGTCGTTGAACTCGATGGCACCGCGCCCCGTCCTGCCAAAGAATCCCGTCGCATGAGATTCGTCCACCATCACCATCGCATCGAACCGGTTCGCGAGCTTGATGATGTCCCGCACATTCGCAATGTCACCGTCCATGGAGAACACGCCGTCGGTGGCGATGAGGATGTTGCGTGCCGGCACGGGCTCCTGCGAAAGGCCGGTGTGATCCCAGATGTCCGCACCCTCGCGGGCCTTGATGAGCTGCTGTTCGAGCGAGCGCATGTCCGAATGCTCGTAGATGAAGCGCTTCGCCTTGCAGAGACGGATGCCGTCGATGATGGACGCATGGTTCAGTGAATCGGTGATGATCGCATCATCGGGTGAAAGGAAGCTCTCGAACAGCCCGCCGTTCGCGTCGAAACAGGAGCTGTAGAGAATCGTGTCGTCGGTCTCGTAGAAGTTGGAGATCGAGTGCTCCAGCGTCTTGTGAATGTCCTGTGTCCCGCAGATGAAGCGCACGGAGGACAGACCGAATCCATGCGTTTCGAGCGTCGCATGCGCCGCCTCGATGATGCGTGGATGGTTCGCCAGACCAAGGTAGTTGTTGGAGCAGAAGTTCAGCACCTCGCGTTCGTCCGTCCCGGCGGGGTAGCTGACGCGGATGTTGGCCTTCTGATCCGAGAGAATGATGCGCTCGTCCTTGTACAGACCCGAGGCTTTGATGGTGTTGAGTTCCTGCTTGAGATCGTATTTTGTTCGCTGATACATGGGGAAGAACCTTGTTGTGCAAAAATTCACGAATGCGGCCATAAAAGTACAGCGATTCCCCATCGCGAACAAATCGCCTGATGCTGCCGCAGGCGGAGGATGCCCCCCCGTCGCTTCAACCACACCGCTCCCGACGCCTGATTGCCCCGAAGGCCGCACATCTTTCTGCCCCTCTGTCATTGATACCTGAAGATGCCCTATATTCGGACTTCACACACCCCATTCTCCACGCAACACGATTCGAATCCCCCATGGAAAAGACACCGAACGCACTCGACATCGATGGCATCATGCACCGTGCCGTGGATGCGGCGCATGCCTTCCGCCACCTCGACCAACGGCAGACCGATGCCGTCACCCGCGCCGTGTATGAGGCGGGCTTCAACAACCGCGTCCGCCTCGCCGAGATGGCGGTCAGCGAGACGAGGCTCGGTGTGATGCAGGACAAGGTGATGAAAAACATCATCGCCACGCGCTTCGTCTACCACGACATCCGCGAGCTGAAGACCGTGGACGTCATCGCGGAGGATCCGGATCGCGACATTGTGGAGATCGCTCAGCCCATCGGCCCCATCTTCTGCGTCACGCCGGTCACCAATCCCACCTCCACCGTCCTGTTCAAGATCCTCATCGCGATGAAGACCCGGAACCCAGTCATCATCCGTCCGCATGGATCGGCGAAGAAATGCTCCGCCGAGGCCGCCCGCGTCTGCTACGACGCGGCAGTGAAGGCCGGCGCGCCGGAACACTGCATCCAATGGGTGACGCGCTCCACTGTCGACGAGACGCTCGCGCTCATGGCCCACAAACGCGTCGCACTCGTGCTCGCCACCGGCTCGGTGAGCCTCGTGTCTGCGGCGTACAAGTCGGGCAACCCCGCCATCGGTGTCGGCCCGGGCAACGTCCCGGTATACATCGGAGAGACGGCGGATTTTGCCTTTGCCGTTGACGAGATCTTCAGGTCCAAGACCTTCGACAACGGCACCGTCTGCGCCTCAGAGCAGGCGGTCGTCTGCAAACGACAGTACGCGGACACGGTGCTCGACCTCTTCCGGAAAAAGGGCGCCCACATCCTCACACCCGACGAGGTGACGCGGCTGGAGACCGTGGCCTACAACCGGGAACAGCGCGTCATGAACGCCGCGGTCATCGGCCAGCCCGCCACCCGCATCGCCCGCATGGCCGGCATCGCTTGCCCACCCGAAACCGCGCTGCTCATCGCCCCGCTCACTGAGATCGGCTGGCATTCCCCCCTCTCGCTCGAGATCCTGGCCCCCATCCTCGCCTTCTACGTCTCGGACGATTTCGAGGGCGGCATCGAGCTCTGCCGGCGCATCAATGCCCATGGCGGCCTCGGCCACACCGCCTCCATCTTCTCCACCCATGAGGGACGCATCGAGTACTTCACCGAGGCCATGAACGCCGGCCGCATCCTCGTCAACCAGCCCGCATCCCACGGCGCTCTCGGCGGCACCTACAACGCCCTCACGCCCTCCCTCACCCTCGCCTGCGGCTCCCCGGGCAAGAACATCTCCACCGACAACATCAGCGCCCGCCACCTGCTGAACATCAAGCGCGTCGCCCGCCGGCGCGTCAATTCCTGCGTCGCCTGTGTGGAGCACCTCTGCTGCAACACCGACATCACCGCCGCCGAGATCGACCGACGCTGCCACACCCTCCAGGATCAGTTCCACCCGCACGAACACGGTGGCGGCTGCATGGAGGAGGATCACGCCCAGCCCGCCTCCTGAATCCATGCCCCACGCCATCATCATCGGCGCCGGCGCGTCCGGCCTGTTGTGCGCCATCACCGCGGCACGGCGCGGAGTCGACGTCCTCGTCATCGAGCAGTCACGCCGGATCGGACGCAAGATCCTCGCCTCCGGCGGCGGACGATGCAACTTCACCAACAGGTCCGTCACACCCGCGAACTACATCTCGCGCAATCCGCATTTCTGCCGGTCCGCTCTCGCGCGCTTCACCACGGACCACATGCTCGACGTCATCCACCGCCATGGCATCCGCTTCGAGGAGCGCACACACGGACGGCTCTTCTGCCTCGACTCTGCAGCCACACTCAACAACGCCCTCATCGGTGATGCGAAGGAGGCGGGAGTCGCCTTCATGATGAACACGGAGATCCTCGGTGTCCGGCGGGGGGATCGCTTCCTGCTCGAGACACGCGGCGGTGTGCTGGAGGCGGCGTCGGTGGTTGTCGCCACCGGCGGTGCATCGTATGAGGCGATCGGGGGCAACACCTTCGCGCTCACGCTTGCGCGTCGCTTCGGTCTCACCGTCGTTCCACCCTCGCCGGCGCTCACGCCCCTGCTGCATGGCCCCCGTGACCGACAGGAATTCGGCGAGCTCTCGGGCATCTCCCTGCCCGTCGGAATCGCCATCGACAGCCTGCGCTTCATCGACGATCTCCTCTTCACCTGGCAGGGCCTGTCCGGTCCGGCCGCACTCCAGGCCTCGAACTATTGGCGGAGAGGTGACTCCCTCACCGTCGATTTCCTCCCGGGCCTCGATGCCGCCGAATTCCTCCTCTCACGCAAGGCACGGCGCGCACTCATCGGAACCATCCTGTCGGAGGTGCTGCCAGCACGGCTCGCTCAGGCACTCTGCCGTTGCAGCGATGTCGACGGGCGCATCAACCAGCTCCCCAACGCCACCCTGCGCTCCCTCGGCTCACGCCTCAATGCATGGACCTTCACCCCACACGACAAGGACGGCTTCGACAAGGCCGAGGCCATGCTCGGTGGTGTGGACACCGACGTGCTCGACTCCCGCTCGATGGAGGTGCGGACCATCCCCGGTCTGCATTTCATCGGTGAGGCCGTCGACGTGACAGGACAGCTCGGAGGGTACAATCTCCACTGGGCCTGGGCCAGCGGTGCGGCGGCGGGAAA
>CAYUYM010000065.1:13206-16365 GCA_964449305.1 uncultured Chromatiales bacterium
AGCTCGGAGGGTACAATCTCCACTGGGCCTGGGCCAGCGGTGCGGCGGCGGGAAATCAGTTGAGCGTGTGCAGTTGAACGCGACGTGTCAGTTGATGACCTTCTTGAACGAGCCGTTGACGGCGTCGATGGTGGAGCCATCGGCTGCCTTGGCATGGACCTCGAAGGTTCCAGTCATGTCCATCGTGACATCGTTGAAGTTGGTGAGTTGGAGTGTGCCGCCATTCGTCTCCATGGAGGCATGGATCTTCCCACCGCTGGTGATGGTGCCGTAGGCGGCGGAGAGGGTGTCCTTCAGCGTGTAATTCGTGCCACTGGTGGGACCGGCAACTGCGAGAACGAGGTACGTGCTTCCATCATCAGCCTTGATGTAGAGCGTGCCGAAGCCGTTGAACGTGCTGTAGGCGGTCTTGACATTTGTCGCCTTGAAGCTCTTGCCGGCGATGGTCGCGGTGACGGAGAGGTGCTCGGTCGGCCCGATGGGATCGTCATCATCGCTGCACGACACAAAGGTGAACGCAAGGGCCAATGCAATGGCCGTCATCCAGGAGTGAATTCGCATGGTGATACCTGCTATGGTTTCGTGGGGGAAATGACCCGTCGCGGTGTGGCGTTGCGACGGCCGGAGTGCGTGGGTAAGATACTCTGCCCAAACAGAAATTGAAAGCGCCGCACCACCACATCACGGCCCGTCACGAAGGCCCTCGTATGATCCATGTCCCATTCACAACGCCACAACCATGTCCCATGTTCCATTCACTGATGCGCCACAACCACATCCTCCTCAGCCATCACCGCGGACCTGCCCACGCACCAGGGAGGCCAGGACACCGGCCACGGAGAGCGTGGCGAAGATGATGAAGGCGGTGTGCATGCCCGAGAGGAAGCCGGGGTACATGTCCGGCGTCATGCGTGTGCGACCGATGTTGGTGGCGAAGATGAGCAGGACGATGCCCATGCTCATCATCTGCCCCACGAGGCGCATGGTGCCGAGCACGGCCGACCCGATGCTGTAATGACGCCGCTCGATGGAGCTCATCACCGCATTGGTGTTGGGTGAGGAGAAGAGCCCGAAACCGGCCCCGAGCAGTGCGAGGAAGCCGACGATGAGTGCGACCGGTGTGTCGGGTGTGATGATGGTGCAGAGACCGAGGCCGATGGCGATGATCGCCATGCCCAGCGACGACAGCGTGCGCGGCTCCAGACGGTCCGAGAGCCTGCCCGAGACGAGGGACACAGCCGTCATGAGCGCCGGCTGGGCGATGAGCACCACGCCAGCCCATTGCGCGGTGAAGCCGCGAATGTACTGCAGGTAGAGGCTCACGAGGAAGGTGACCGCAAATGTTGCGCTGTAGTTGATGAGCGCAGCGAGGTTGGAGAAGAGGAAGACGCGGTTGCCGCGAAACAGCGTGACGTCGATGAGCGGATGCCGTGTGCGCGACTCCCAGACGAGGAAGCCGCACAGGGCGACCGTGCCGGCGGACACGAGGAGCACCCCTGGCATCGCGGGGAGGAGCGACATGCCATACATGTTGGCGGCCATGGCGAAGCCCGAGAGCAGGGCGCCCGGGAAATCGAAACGCTCGCCACGTGCCTCCCCGTGCTCCGATTCCACCCAGCGCAGCACGAGCCCGATGATGCACATCCCAAGGATTCCGGCGACAACGAAGATGCTGCGCCAGCCGAGGAAGTGCGTCAGGAAGCCTCCGGTGAAGGGTCCGAGCGACAGACCGAGATAGACGGCCGAGACGGTGTAGCCCAACACCCGACCCCGCTGTGTCGGCGGCCAGGCTGCGACAAGCATCGCCATCGATGTGCTGAAGATCATGGACCCACCCAGGCCCTGCAGGCAGCGCGTCGCGATCAGCAGCAGCCCCGTCGGGGCGACCAGTGCGAGGAAGGAGGCGGCGGTATGAATCACCGCCCCGGTGAGAAAGATCCGCCGCCTGTCGCTGATGTCCGCCCAGCGACCGAAGGGCAGGAGAAACATCGCCGCGGCGAGCAGATAGGCGCTGGACACCCAGCCCAGCTCGATGGCCGTCAACCCGAACTCGCGCTCAAGATCGGGCAGTGCCACCGTCACCGCCGAGCTCATGAACGGCGTGATGAACGATGTCACCACGGAAACGACAAGAAGCGTCCTGGCTTTCTTTGATGGGGAGGAATTTGGCATCAGGGATTGGGCGTTGGCAGATCGGTCAGTTGACAGTTGACAGTTGATCACATCTGTTGTTGGCAAGGTGAGTCGTTCCAGCAATTCCGCTGTCTTCTTGCTTCGGTCTTCCGCCTTTGTCCAACATGATAACGTCATAACCTGCTCCCTACCTCGCCCCGATCGGCAGCACGGATTTTCCGTGTGCTTCGTTGATGATCTCCGCCATGGCCAGGTAGATCGCCGACAGGCCGCACACGATGCCCTCCCAGCCCGCGATGGTGCCGATGAGCTCGGAGCCTGTCCAATCCCGCGCCGCGAGGAGCCAGAACAGCACGACGAGAGAGGCGAAGACGAACTGCAGCGCACGGTTCTTGCCGAAGGTGCCGATCCACATGAAAAAGGTGAACAGCCCCCACATGAAGAGGTACCAGCCCATGTACTGCACGGGTGTCGCCTCCGACCAGCCGATCTTCGGAAACACCCAGAGGGCGACGAGGGAGATCCAGAACAGGCCGTAGGAGGTGAAGGCCGTCATGCCGAAGGTGTTGCCCGTGCGGAATTCGCAGATGCCGGCGATCACCTGTGCGATGCCGCCGTAGAAGATGCCCATGCCGAGGATCATGGCCGACAGGGGAAAGAAACCGGCATTGTGGATGTTGAGAAGGACGGTGGTCATGCCGAAGCCCATCAGACCCAATGGTGCGGGGTTCGCGAGTTTGTCGCTCATGAGAATGGTCCGGAAATGGTGATGATTGTGGTGAATGTGCGGTGAGGCATTCGCAGAATTCAGAGTGCAATATACGACCGGAGTGACGCGTTTGGCACGAGGGATGTCATGGATCACCTGCATGGACGGATCCCGGATCCCCCCCCCCGCGATCCTCCGCCCTCATGAATTGCGGTGCATCACCTCAATCGAAGCCGATCGGACGAGCATCACCCTCCGGGTCATCACGCCGTCGGGGGGGAAGAGGTGCCGAATCACTGGCCCCGGAGCACTGCCAA
>CAYUYM010000066.1:0-3165 GCA_964449305.1 uncultured Chromatiales bacterium
GGCGTGGTCTGCCCCGGGCATCTGCCGCCGCTGCAGCAGGCTGCGTCGGGGTGCGGTGCGGGACGACGGGGGACGGAGAGAGACCTTAAGGTCTTCCAAGGAATATCTCAGAAGACCTTAAGGTCTGGCGTGGTCTGCCCCGGGCATCTGCCGCCGCAGCAGCAGGCTGCGTCGGGGTGCGATGCGAGCTTTCCAGGTCTGTCTTTTGTCCCCAAATGGCATATGTTTGTGAAACGTGTACGTTGACAGGTCCATCATGACCGGAATTTCCATAAGCACATCGGGAGCACAGTGATGCAGCACCACCACGCCGTCCAGTCCGTCGTTGTCATGTGTCTTCTCCTGTTCGGGCTGGCATGCCAGGGCATGGCACAGAGCACCAGCACGTTTCGCATCAGCTTCACCGCATCGGACAGGCAGACCGGTTCGCCGATCACACTCGACTCGGTGTGGGTTCGCCATCTGATCACCGGCTGGGACACAACGCTTTTCGCGCCATTTGTCCTCGATATAGGGACAGCCACCGGAATCGATGATCCATCCCTCGCAACGCCGGGGGTGTTGGAAATCTCCTCGAATTACGCCAATCCCTTTGTCGATGATACCAGGATCCAAATCGCCTGTACCCGGTCGGGGCACCTGACGATCGGGTTGCATTCGATGCTTGGTGAACGTGTCGCCTGGCAGGAGCGGGATGTGCCGGATGGCTCGCACGAATTCGTCATCCGTGGGAGGGCGCTCGCCGTCAGCACCTATCTCCTCACCGTGAACGATGGCCACTCCATGCGCTGCCTGCGCTTGGTGAAGATCGGATCGCGCGGCGCAGGCGTCCCGGCGATCGAATTCTCCGGAAGCAGCATCGGGAGAGTGCGTGCCCTGCCGATGCTGTCAACACCCGGCGAAACGTACCGATTCACCGGCCATGCCACAGGACACACGCCCGTTTCGGTCGAGAGGTCGCCGATTGCTGATACCACGGTGTGCTTCCTGTTCGACCACATTCCGCTGGCTCCGGAGATTGCCGGCTTCACCGCTGATGCGCTCTCTACAGAAACGGGACGCCCGGTGCGCTTCGACATCCATGCAACGGACAAGGACGCCGATCTTGCCACGGTGCTGATTGATGTCGATGGCAACGGCGTATTCGACGACTCCACATCTGTGACTGGCGGGGATGCGACCACGGCATTCACCACGGTGTTCACCACCCCCGGAACTTTTGCTGCGATGGCGCGCGCGCGGGATGCTCGGGGGCTGCTGATCGACCAGCATCTGTCAACACCCGTCATTGTGTCGCAGGCCAACAGGGCGCCGGCCATCGCATCCTTCGCCGCGGATGCATACAACCGGCAGACAGGGGACACGGTGCGTTACACCGTGCATTCGACGGACGCCGATGCGAATCTTTCGATTGTATGGATTGATGTCGACGGCAACGGCGTGTTCGATGATTCCACATCGGTGGCAGGCGGGGATGCCGTCACGACGTTCACCAGGGTGTTCACCGCTCCCGGCATTTTCCACTCGCTGGTGCGCGTGGCTGATGGGCTGGGACTGCTGTGCGAACAGCGTCTGATCGCCCCCGTCGTTGTGGCACAAGCCAACCGGCCGCCATCCATCGTTTCCTTCATCGCTGATGCATACACCGGGCAGACGGGAGATTCGATACGCTACACCGTCCGCTCGAAGGATGCCGATGCGAATCTCTCAACACTGTGGATCGACACCGACGGCGACGGTGTGTTCGACGATTCCACCACCGTTGTGGGCGGAGATGCTGTCACGACATTCACCTGGGCGTTCACGATGCCCGGCCGCCATGTCGCGAAGGCACGCGTGATGGATGATCGCGGACTGATGGGCGAACGGATGCTGTCCAATCCCGTGATTGTCACGCCACCTCCACCCGCGATTTCTGGCTACACTCCCATCCCCATCTGCCCAGGAGCTGAGATGGCGATCCAGGGTGTGCATTTCGGGGCCACGCGGGGGGGAAGCCAGGTGCAATTCACTGGTGGAAGCGTTGCAGGCGGAGACGACTATTCGATCATCGTCACCGACTGCGTGTCATGGACGGACACGATGATCGTGCTCCACGCGCCGCAAGGGATGACAGTCCCCGGCGTGGTGATCATCACGGCAGACACGCGCACAAGCAATGCCTTCCCCTTTCAGCTTCCCACGACGCCGACTCTGACGACACAGCGTGTCACGCAGATCACCTTTGTGACGGCGACATCCGGAGGCTCGATCACGGACGACGGCGGATGCTCCGTGACCGCACGCGGTGTATGCTGGAGCATGCATCCGGAGCCCACGGTGGCCGACGCGAGGACCACGGATGGCGCGGGCGGCGGCGGGTTTGTGAGCCCGATGAGCGGATTGTTGTTCAACACCACGTATCATGTTCGTGCCTACGCCACGAACACCGCCGGCACAGGCTATGGTGACGAGGTGGTGTTCACGACACTGGGACAGGTGTGGATGTCGAAGAATCTCGACGTCACCACCTATCGCAACGGCGACCCGATTCCGGAGGTGACAGACCCCGGCGAATGGGCTGGTTTGACCACTGGCGCCTGGTGCTGGTACAACAACGATCCGGCGTTGGGGGCGGTCTATGGAAGACTCTACAATTGGTACGCGGTGAATGATCCTCGCGGACTTGCCCCTGTCGGTTGGCACATTCCCGCAGACTATGAATGGAGGACGCTGGAGATCTCGCTGGGCATGACGATTCCCGAGGCGGACACGACCGGCTGGCGGGGTGTTGATCAGGGTGGGAAGCTGAAGGAGCAGGGCACGACACATTGGGATGCTCCGAACACCGGAGCGACGAACAGCAGCGGGTTCACTGCGCTCGGGGGAGGCCATCGCGGCGGTGATGGTCTCTTTGCCGATCTGCGGATCGACAGTTACTGGTGGACATCGTCACCCTACGATTCGAACAGTGCCTGGTTCCGCTTGGTCTATTACAGCCATGCCTTCGTGTGGCGTAGTAGGTTTGACAACAACTACGGGTTCTTTGTGCGATGTGTGAAGGACTAGAAGGCCGGACGGCCATCCAAGGGACAGGTGATGGGCGGGAAGGCCAAGGAGGCCAGGGAGGCCAGGATAGACCTTAAGGTCTTCTTAGAAATATCTTAGAAGACCTTAAGGTCTGGC
>CAYUYM010000066.1:3265-16136 GCA_964449305.1 uncultured Chromatiales bacterium
TCCGGTCTGGCTCCGGTCTGGCTCCGGTCTGGCTCCGGTCTGGCTCCGGTCTGGCTCCGGTCTGGCCCCGGTCTGCCCAGTCTGGCCCCGGTCTGCCCAGTCTGGCCCCGAAAATGACGCAAACCTTTATGCCTTCGTCCGCTTGTCGTCCCAGCCAATGAAGTACTTCGTTTGGGTCTTCAGTTCGTCATCATGCTCAGCCTTTCGCTTGTCCTTTTCCACCCAGGACGTGGGCAACACAACCTGGTTCCAGAGTTCCGGGTATTTGTCCATTCGTGGCACGTTCAGGGACGTGACTTCCTGATCCTGGATGTCGACAAAGGACTCGACAAAGATCTCCATGCTGCGGTAGCCATTGATGGGATACAGATCATGAAACAGGTGCATAACATCGTCATAGACATACTTGATCGGACCGAAGCACTTCTGCAGCATCATGAGTGCAAAATACACCTGTTCTGTCTTGATGGGGTAAGGTCTGCGCAGATACGAACGATAGATCCAACTGTCGCACAGGGTATCATAATCACGATACGTGATGCAATGCTTGTTCATCATGTGCGAACGAAGGTTGCGAATCTCGATCTTTGTTTTCGCACCATAGGACAGTGTGTCGAGCTCAAGAATCGGGCCGTTGAGACGCGAGACGAAATCCGCCCCCTTCGGCAGGGTTGCCAGGTGGCTTACATCATCCGTTGATGCGAACATCCATACGCCTGGACGCAGTGCAAACATTTTGCCGTCCATGATGAAGGAGCTGTCCCACAAGGGACTCAGGAGGAGGCCCATGATCTCATGCCCCCCCACTTTCGCATTGATTTCATCGATGAAGCACAGGGTGCGCCTGCCGGTCCGGTTCTGCACTGACAGAATGGTGGACATGCAATCGATGAAATCCCTGGTCGAGGCGAACTGGGCAACCGAGTACTCCAGATACTCCAAGTTGAAATAGGTCGCGATGCTTCGTGCAAGGCTGCTCTTTCCCCAGCCTGGTGTGGCTGTCAACAGGCAACTGAGTGAATGTCGCGGTTCCTTCTTCTTGATGTAATTGGCGATTTTTGTCAGCATGTTGTTGATGCCGTCGCGCTTCTCGCCCGAGATGCAGACATACTGTCCCAATGTGCCATACGATCTCCATGACTGAAACGCTTTCTCGCGTGACACGTTGGATGCCCACCCATCGTCAAGGCCACAAACGTCCGGATGTGAGATGGTTCCAATGGAGGATTGGGATTGATTCCAAGACCTCCATTCACTGATAATGTCATGACACGTGGAATCAAGACCGGTGACACCATTCGCCGCGCATTCCTGGCCAGGGCCGACAATCGACGCAACGCCAATGTCCTGCATTCCATACCTGTTCAGACTGTCTTCGAGTTCCTTCTTTCCCCAGTTTTCGCTCAGCGTTTTTGTCCACCGGTGTGCATTCTCCAGGGCATTGTTGAGCCTCGCCTGGAATGGAGCCATCCCTGCCATCATGGAGTCACGGACAAGGGAGGCGAAGAACACCGTGGTTCTCCCGATGTTGATCTTCTGGTGATCGCGCGACTTGCTGTTCATCATGACACAATCGGACCCCGACAAGCCGAAACCATTGTTGTCGTCCAGCAACACCGCCACCTCGGACGCCAGGATGCGGTGCGCCGGTTTGAAGCGCTCGTCTTCATATGCAGCACCGGAATATTCGCAGAGGAGCTCCAATGCAGCACGCGAGAGGTAGCTGCCGATCCACCAGTTCCGCCCTCCCTTCTGATATTCCGCCAGATGGAAGTCCAGTGCGATGAGGGCAATCCTTTCCCGGCCGCTGTCCTCAAGCCGTTTGGACAGGTGTATCAGCCATTCAGGGAAGTCCACCTTGGTTCTGATGAACCACCGTGTCTCCCTGGTCGTACACCCGTTTGAGAACAGCGCGTCAATGATCTGCGGGGACATGACTCCATACCCGTGATCCTCGATCACCACATAATCGTAGTGGTGTTCCTTCAGGCTTTCCATGTCCTTCGTCGCATCATCCCCAGCGGTGGCGGCCCAGTCCACACGGTAATCCACCTTCGCGGTGTCCTCAATGTCGCCTCTGAAGCATCTGATGATGCGATTCGTGGTAAACTTCTGCGAATCGGTGTTGGAGTCGGGACCGGGATCGCAGTGCACAAGGTTGAAGAGCTTCGTGATCCTGTTTCGTTTGTTGCTGTTCGTGCATTCGTCGATGCTGCATGGCCCTTCAGGGATACTGATGAGTTTGTTGTGGGAGAGGTATTTACTGCCATTGTCAAAGCTGTTGCACACCAGACAATTCACCGCGTCATCATCCATCGGGTGCCAGGTTCCGCAGCCATAGAAGTCGAGGTTGCCGCCATCGGCATCACGCAGCGCCGCATCATTGCTCAGCAGTTTCAACACCTCCGGTGCACCGCAGAAGCTGACATGATGTGTGTTGGGGTAGATCTTGTAGTGGGCAGTTCCAGCGTGAGAGCTGTGATAGGATTCCTTGGATGCGATGATCCAATACTCATCGAAGAACCAATCACCGATGACCAGGACGTTCTTGGAAGGCATGCGTGCTCCACAGATATGAGGTGAGGGAAGGCCGACGTGATCAAGGGTGGGTGAATTGCGAAGCGTATGTCCCCACGAGCGATTGGTATGCGGAGGAACGCATGGGGATGCAGCTCATCACTGACCCGGATCTTCGGGATGCAGCAAACAGGGGATGCGACATTCCGGCATCGAAACACCCGACGGGTTCACGAACGATGGAAGAGGATTCATCGAAGCGCACGTGCGAAATCCGGAATTTTGGGAAGCGAGTGACAGTGCCCGGGGGCAGTATGTGCCAAAACTACAGGGTATTTGGGGGAAAGGCAAGGGGGGGGAAGAGCTCCCGTGGGACCAAATTGGACCTTAAGGTCTTTCCCGGATCAATCGCCGGGTCGCCCCTCCCCCTTTTCGGGATGCGGATAATCGTGTATCATTGCACAGACCGGCCCCGCCACCCGGTTCTCATCGTTACCCCGTCACCCGCCCCTGCGCACAACACCGTCCATGCACCGCTGTTCCTTCTGTGGCCTCCCCTTCGCCGGCGCTCCCATCGTGGAGACGCCTCCGCGTGCCTCGGAACAGCGCGTGGACGCGGAGACCGCAACGGACAGGGGATATTGTTGCTATGGTTGCCTGCTGACGGAGAAGGTGCTGGGCCCGTCGGCACGGCCGGAGGACGCGGACGACGGTGGCAGCACGAAACTCCTCGTGCGCTTTGGCATCGGGGCCTTCTTTGCCATGAATGTCATGACCTTCAGCATCGCAGTCAGTTCCCAATATGGATGGAACGAGGTGCACTCCGCCGGAAATGTCATCGGCGTGATGGACTGGGCCCAGCTCCTGCTCACCATCCCCGTCCTCGTGTTCCAGGGACTGCCGGTGTTCCGCGATGCCGCAGCGGATCTCCTCGGGCGGCGCCTGTCGCTCAACCTGCTCTTCGCCATCGGCATCCTTGCCTCGCTCATTGCCTCGGCGATGAGCTTCATCCGCGGCGCCGGTCCGGTGTACCTCGAAACAGCCTGCATGCTCCTCACACTCTACACCTTCGGTCGCTGGATCGATGCGCGCTCCAAGAACCGCACCGCCCGGACGCTGTCCCGCCTTCTCGAATCCCCCGGCACGCTCTACGAGCGCATCCACCCGGATCCCGGCCCCACCGCACCGCCGCTGCTCCGCGTCGGCGACCTGGTCCGCATCGCCCCAGGCGACATGCTGCCTGTCGATGGCGTGGTCCACGAGGGGGGGACCTTCGTCGATGAAAGCTCCCTCACCGGCGAATCCCGCCCCGTGCCGAAACACCCCGGCGACCCGGTCCACGCGGGCACGCTCAACCATGATGGGGCGCCGGTGGTACGCGTCACCGCCGTCGGCGACGACAGGCGGCTGGCACGCATCGAGCGGCTCATCGAGGAGGCACTCCGCCGCCCCACGCGCGCCATGCGCCTCGCGGACCGGATCACCGCACGGCTCATCCCCGCCGTGATCGCGGCTGCACTCCTCACCTTCGGCGTGTGGTTCTGGCTCACCGACATCCACTCCGCACTGCTCAACGCCCTCGCCGTGCTCCTCATCTCCTGCCCCTGCTCCCTCGGCCTCGCCACACCCCTTGTGGTGTGGGTCGCCCTCGACCGCGCAGCCCGGCATGGCATCCTCGTGCGCTCGGGGGATGTGCTGGAGGACCTGACGCAGGTCCGCGCCTTCGTGTTCGACAAGACCGGGACGCTCTCCGATCCCGTCGCTCGCGAGGTGGACATCCACTCCGTCCCGCCCGATCCAACAGGGGAGGACGACCTGCTGCGCATCTGCGCCTCGCTGGAATCCGCCACGCGGCATCCCATCGCCGAGAGTCTTGTGGCGCTTGCCCGCGATCGCAGTCTTGCTCTGCTGCCGGTGGAGGAGCCGGTGACCGTGCCCGGCGCCGGCATCCGCGGACGCGTGCTCATCGACGGCACGCCGCGGGACGTCGCCCTCGGCAACGAGCACCTCATGGAATCCCTCGCCATCGACATCACCGGTGCTGCCGGGCATGCCGCCCTGCCCGGAAGCGTTGTGTATGCTGCAATCGACGGCCGTCCCGCTGCGGTGATCCTTCTGCGCGAGCACTACCGCGATGCGCTCGCGGAGATGGCGCAGGAGCTGACGCGCCGCGGGCGGCACGTGGTGATCCTGACAGGCGACAGGATGCCGGCAGCCGCCGCGCTCGGGGAACGGCTGGGGGTGGAGGTCCATGCCGGGATGACGCCGGAGGCGAAGGCGTGCTTCATCCACGAGCTGCGCGATGCGCACGGGATGCTCGCGATGTTCGGGGATGGTGTGAACGATGCGGCGGCCATCGCCGCGGCGGATGTGGGTATGGCCATGTCGGCAGGTGCCCGCCTGTCGAATGAGGTGGCCGAGGTGTCCTTCTTCAATCCCGATCTGCGTGGCATTGGGCGCCTGCTGGCCATCGCCGGCATGGCCCAGCGGAAGATCCGGCAGAACCTGATCTGGTCGTTCGCCTACAACGGCATCGGCATCGCACTCGCCATGGCCGGCGTGCTCCATCCCATCGTGTCGAGCGTGGCGATGATCGGTTCGAGCATCATCGTCACCTGGAACGCGACGAGGCGGGACGAGACATCCTTCGATACCGGCGGGAGGGCCTCATGAGGCATCTCTGGCTGCATGCAGCCTGTGCGCTGCTGCTGGCGTGGACGGGCCTGCATGCGCAGACCATGCCCGCGGCGGTCGACACGTCGGCGGGGCGTCCCATCGAAACGACGCTCCGCTCGGATGCCGGGCTGGTGCACATCGCCGACATCCCGCACGGATCGGTGCTGAGCTTCGATTTCAAGGGCGTCCGCATCACCGAATTTCCCCGGCGCGTGGAGATGTACCTCACGGTGGAGGATGCGGAGGGGCGCTTTGTCAGTGGGCTGGCGCAGCCGTACGCCCCGGATGGCGCATACCGGCGGCACTTCACACCGCTTGTGGAGACAGTGATCGGGAAATCCGTGCAGCGCGAAATCACCGACTACGTCGTGACCGAGGTGCATGAGGACGAGGCGGATCCCCTGGCAGTGGCGCTCGTCCTCGATTTTTCCGGCTCCATGGAAGGGAGCTCGGTGTATCTCCAGGAGGCGGTGCGGCAGTTGCTCCGCCTCATGGCGCAGTACCACCGGGACGATGTGGCGATCATCAAGTACGACCATCGCGTTGCCACAAGCGAGCCCCTGACCGCCCAGCTGCAGGATGTGTTGAAGCGCTTCGTGGATGACTTCCCCGAATGGGGTGGAAACACCGCGATCTATGCCGGCGCGGCGGCCGGGCTGCGGACGCTCGAGAAGAGCGGCAAGGAAAAAGTGCTGCTGCTCTTCACCGATGGCATTGAAAACGCCAGCCTGCCACTCACCTCGTCGGACGTGATGAAGGAGGCTCGCATGCGCGGCATCCGCATCTACACCGTGGGCTTCGGCACAACCCTGTCGGACATCGACCAGCCCCTCCTCACCGACATGGCCGTGAGGACGGGTGGGCGTTTCTACTTCGCACCGCGGGGCGAGGAGCGCACGATCATCAACGAGATCTTTCGGGACATCTTCCTCTCACTCAAGGTGTATTACCGGCTCGTCTACACACCCATTCAGACCGACCTCACGCTCCCGCGTGATGTGTGGCTCACCTTCGTGCATCCGCACAATCCCGACGTGCAGATGACGGGAACTGCCACCTACTATCCGCCTGGCACCGACCATACCATGCAGGAGGAGCACCGCTATTACACGATGGCGCGCTTCGATGTGGGCAGTGCCGACATTCCCAACGAGTACCACGCCCGGCTCGACAGCATCGCCGCGCATCTTGTCGCAGAGCGGCAGCACCGGATGGAGGTCGTGGGGCACACGGATTCGCGCGGATCCGCGAGGCTCAACCTCGCGCTGGGGATGAAGCGCGCGAAGGCCGTCGCCGAATGGCTCATGGAGCGCGGAGTGCGTGCATCACAGATCGTGGTGGCCTCGCACGGAGAATCCCAGCTCATGCGCAATCCCGACAGCGATGTACGCGATGCACGCGAAAACCGGCGCGTCATCGGGCGCTTCCTCCGCTGAGAACGGCCTTCTCCGGATGACGGGGATACCCCATGCAGCGGACCGACCCCTTCCTGCTGGTTGACTTTTTCGCGGCGACTGGATATTTTCCGTGAGCAAAAGAATCCTCCGGTGTACGCCACTGCTTGTCGGCTGGCAGGCACCCCCCCTCCACCCACACAACGGTCCACCCCATGCATCGCACCAGTATTCATCCGGCATTGCGACACATTGCGACGCACGTGCGCGCATTGCGCCGTCTCCTTCTGACCTGTCTCCTGGCCGCGCCCGTCATCTTCTCGTCTTGTGCGCCTCGGGAATGCGTCACCTGCCTCTGTGATCCTGTGGAGGCCCGGACACCCGGGCAGCAATGGAACCTCGCGCTGCGCTCGCCGGTGATCGACCCCTGCACAGGGCGGAGCACGCAGTCGCTGGTGACGCCGTACGCTCCGGAACAGCTTACGCGAACGGAGGGCGGGGCCACAGTGCTGCGCGTGTGCACCCCCTGCACAGACGGCCACACAGCCTCGCTGGAGATCGTCAGCGCCAACATCCGCGAGCTGACGACGGTGTCCGATCCACTCGTTCCGCCGGTGTCGCACACGGCCGCGCAGGCCTGCGTCACCTGTCCGCGTGTACGTGACGGCTTCCTGTTCATCGACAAGATCGAGCTGCGTGCGATGGCCGCCTACCGCGGCGAGCAGTCGTCCGTGTTCTACCCCTCGGCAGCGGGCGGGACGCTCTACGAGCCGAAGGTGTTCAGTACGGAACGCGGTGGCACGAACATCACCGTCGGTGGGGAGCTGGCGCTGTTGTGGGACGTGCTGTCGTGGAACGGAGGGCGGGATGTCCTGCATCTCGGCGTGCTTGGCGGCGTGTGGCCGGTGGATGGCTCCACCTTCATCCCCATCTCCTTCCATCCGCGCGTCACCTTCAACAATGTGCCCGATCCCTACGGCTGCGGGTGCAATGCATGGTACGCGTTCGGCGATGCTGGCTTCGTGAACTTCGACGGAACGGGGGCCACGTACACCCCCATCTACGACAAGCGCTTCTTCTGGGGGCTCGGCATCGGCCATGAGTGGGCCCTCGGGCGGGATGTGGACCTCGCCATCGATGCCGGCTACCGCCTCATCCACACCCCGCTGCCGCCGATCGACTGCTGTCCGCAGATCCCCGAGTCGGATCGGCAGCCGATCCGAAGGACGCACAACTTCTTTCTCCGCTTCGGCGTGACATTCTGAGCACCCATCCACCCCGACACAAACCGACGCCCCACACCGCTTGTCCGGCGAATTCCAGAGGAGTCATCCATATGTTGTCGCACGCACGTTCCCTCCGACATTCCGCACTCGCCACCCTGCTCGTCCTGCTCCTGCTCTGGCCGGGATGCAGCGATGAGGTGACTCCTCCGCCCGGCGACAATGCGGTCCGGACGCTGACCATCATCGCGCGAGAACGCGACCCCATCACGAATGAATGCTCCATCAATGCGGCCAACGTGGAGATCACGGTGTTCCGCGTGGACGACAAGGGGGAGACGCCCATCGCGACGCTGACCACCGGCGGTGACGGCATCGCCCGATACGCGGCCGAGCTTCCGCCATCGGGGGTGAACATCGCCGTGCGCGGATTGTACAAGAACCAGCTCCAGTATTCCGTGCCGCGCATCCTCGTCTTCTGCGGCGACGCAACCGTGCAGCTCTGCTATGATGGCACGCCCCCGACCGATGTGGACTGCCAGCGCCGGATCGACACCACCATGGTGCTGCCCATTGTGAACGAGGTCGGAAGCACGCAGCTCATCCGCAACCTGCCGCTGGGGCTGGGCCGCTATCAGGCGATGAAGACGCTCTTCACCAACACGAATCCCTATGACATGTGCGTGACGGTGGACGCCCGCAGCAACGGGGCGTTTCATCTGGACCACATGCAGACAACGCGCGATGTGACCGGCGAGGTGCCCGCACGCGTCGCCCCCGGAGAGCAGTTCACCGCGCTCTTCTCCGTGTCCACCGCCGATGTGGGCAGCTTCGATCAGCCCTTCGTCTTCACCGTGAAGGCCTGCGGCGCCGACACCTGCCAGCCGAAGATCTTCCGCGTGCGCGTGCAGGCCACCGTGATCGATCTCCCGTGCGACTGCCCCGCCAATGGGTCCTACTTCCTCATCCCCGACGGCACCGTGCATGCGGTGGGCACCACAACATCCTACCCCGGCCTCGTGCTGGAGACCTTCTCCATCGACTGTGGCTCCGTGTTCGTGGACAACGTCTCCCAGATCGACAACAACGAGGGCTGGAGAATCACCCGCCCCGCCGCACCATTCCCCGTGGAGATCACCGACCACCGTCTGAGCATCGATGCGTCCTTCACTCCCGTGCATGCCGGCGTTGCGGAGGACACCTTTCGCGTGGAGATCCGCTTTGTCAACGGCAAGCGCTGCACGCTTGATGTGCGGCTCCGGGGCGAGGCATGCCGTGATCTGTGCCCGCTGATCGGCATGCAGGGGCGCCCCATGGTGCCGTTCTCGTCCACCCCCATCACCCACATCATGAACAGCGGCGCGGTGTCATTCTCCAACCTGCAATGCTCCTCCAACATTTCATCGGTGCGGCAGGACTTCATGGTGCATCTGCCGGACACGGCCTGCTGTCCCTCACCCGCCACCATCCAGATCTCCGTGATCGACGATGATCCGTCGCGCGTGGCATCACGCTTCTTCGCGGTGTCGCCATCGTCGAGCATGAGTGTGACAAAGGGATCCTCGGGCGGCCTGACGGTCCGCTTCAACGCCCCATCGGTCACGGAGTTCGACAGGCTCTTCAGCAGCGGTCAGCGCGTGCGCACAGGGACGCTGGTGGACAGCATGTTCACCATCCGGATCCAGCTAGTCAACACCACCTGCGGTCAATGCTCGCAGTTCCTTGTGGTCACGGCGATCGTGAACATGACGAGCCAGTTGTCGCCGATCCGCAATCTCCGTGCCTACGGGCAGAAGACGGATCTGGTTCGCACACCATCCACCGAAGTGTGCAGCATCGAGGCGACGACGAACGGCAATCCCGACCCCGGCCTTGTGCGTGCCCTCATCGATGTGAACAAGGTCTACCCGTATCCCCCGAACGACGGGGACTTCTTTGTGGAGGTGGCGGACACGTCCGTCGATCTGCCGCCGCTCGGCCTGAAGGAGCCGATGCTGTTCCGTGTCAACGGCACTCCGTATCGCAACCTTCTGCGCGTGGCGTCCGGGTATGCTGAACAGTCGATCCTGGCGATCACTCCCATTGTCAACCTCGTCGAGTCGCTGTTGCAGGCTAATCCGAACTACTTCACGCAGGCATCCCTGCCGTTCAGTTTCCCCGCGTCGGCGAATTCCATCCGCCCCATTCCAGGCGAGGTGTATGCCATCTTCGGGGATGAGATGTGGCCCGGTGTGCACGGTCCGGTGCCCTGTCGCATTGCACTGCTCTACGTCCGCAGCCGGACAGTGGGGCAGGGGGAGGAGAACGCCAACACGCATCATCAATCGGGCATCGAGTTCCGCCTCGTCCACCCCGTGGTCCTGTACTGATTCCGCATCGACGCATCGTCCCGCATCGTCATCGTCATTTCCCCCAGACACGCCAACCACTGTGGTAACGCCATGACTGCCATCCCATCATCCTCCAGCACCATCCGGGTCCATGCACGCGCGATCGTCGCACTGGTCCTGCTCTCGATCACGGCCGCCGGCTGCGGCGGGACGGCCGACATCGTCGAGCAGAAGGCGGTGACGCCCACGGTCAGGGCCTGCTGCAGCGGCGGAGGCATCCTTCCCGAGCCGGTCAACAGCGTCGGCAACGACTATGCCGCCTTCATCGAGCGGCGCGGCACGGAGGATCATCTCTGGTTCACATCGAGCCGCGCCATCCCCGGGCGCAAACCGACGATCCTCCCGGCCGAGATGTTCCACAGCCGGCGGTCCATCGATGCTCCGTCGATGGTGACGAGTTGGTCCACACCGCTGCGCGAGGTGCCGATCGATCCCGTGTTCGACACGTGGACGCGTGGCGCGGTGGCGATCAACGGTGATGTCATGATCCTCGCGGCCGAGCAACCCCTCGATCTGGCTACGCCGTTCACGCCAGGCGGCACGAGCTACCACCTCTATCTCTGGCAGCTCACCCGCGATGCATCGGGCCGCTTCGTCAACCCCGTCCCGCTGGATCGTGTCAACAGCACCGACTGGTGGACCTCGCAGCCCGCCCTCTCACCCGACGGCAGGACGCTGCTGTTCGTCTCGAACCGCCCCAATCCGAACGATCCGCAGGACACCTCGCAGAACATCTGGCGTTCGACACACACGGGATCGGGATGGAGCGAGCCGGTGATCGTGCCGCAGCTCAGCACGCGTGGCGACGATGTGACCCCGTCGATCGATGCGCAGGGAAATGTCCACCTCGCATCCAACTGGGATTTCCGGAGCGGCAGGCAGTCGACCAGCGGCTTCGATCTGTGGTATGCCGGACCCCTGTCCGCCCTGGTGGACGGCAGCGCGCGGCCGGTGAAGAACCTCAATGAGTTGACGAACATGGAAGGCTGCAAGTCGCCCTGCAAGTACGACGTGAACACCGCGGCAGACGAGATCAGCCCCTTCCTCTTCACCACCCCCACGGGCCGGCATCTCGTGTACTCCTCCAACCAGCCCGGCGGCTATGGCGGCTACGACATCTACGCCTGCATGATGCCCGCCCCCTGTGTCCGCATCAAGCCCGTGGTGTTGTGCTTCGAGGGCGGTGCCGCTCCCACGGCCACGCACGATGTGAAGGGGCGCGAGATGGTGGGCGAGGCGCTGCTCATGGACCAGGCAGGTGAGACGCGCGAGGTGCTGTCCGGACAGGTGGTGGATGTGAAGCCGGGTGTGCCCGTCACCTTCACGCACGAGTCGCGGCCGAAGGACTGCGAGCGCATGGTCTGCAAGCCGGTGACGATTGTGCCGGAGCTGACCGACGAGATCCGCACCGTGGAGGTGACCTGCGACTGCACGCCGCCCACACTTGAGACCATCCTCATCAGCGACGCCTCCGGCATTCCATACTTCATCACCGGCTACTGGCAGCCGAACAATTCGAAGAACCACGCCGAATTCCTGAAGCTCTTCAATGGCGGAAAGCTCAACGGAGCGAAATTCATCAACCCGCATGATTACGACTACGCCTGTGCCGCGAAGGCGATCGACCGCTTCTTTGAGGCGAACGTGTATGCGAAGATCGGGAACGCGCTCAGGACGGTGGAGAACTGCACGAACCACTATTCGCTCATGATCACCGTGGTGGGCTTCACCGATGCCTGCGGCCTTTCGGCCGGGCGCTATGTGGGCCCCGACATCGAGTTTGGCAACCTCCTCATCCCCAACGGGCAGGAGATGTGGGCGCCGACGCTGAAGGAGAAGGGCACGGGGCGAAACGTGCCGTTGCGCGAACGCGGTCAGGTGGGCAATGTGATCCTCTCGATGCTGCGCGCCCATTACACGATGAAGACGATCGATGAGGAGATGATGACACGCTCCGAGGAGTACCGCAGATTGAAGGGGGAGCACCGCATCTTCTTCAACCTCGAGGGCATGGGCATCTACAGCACGGATCTCTGGCGCAGCACGGAGGTGCCGGCGGCGGTGAGCTCGTCGTCGCAGTGCCAGCGTGGCAGCGTGCGCGCATCGGCCGCCGCGTGCAACAATCCGGAGGGCAGGCGCATCGAGATCTACGTCAAACAAATCCAGGCCGGAGGGGAGAAGGAATTCACGAAACCGTTCGAGACGGATTTCATCGCCGAGGAGGTGCGGGATCCGTCCGTTCCCGTGCCGCAGTGCGACTGCTTCAGGATGGAGTACGCCTTCGACAACCGTGCGGATTGCGAGTACACGAAATCGGTGATCGAATCATTCGGGAAGGAGAAGCTCCCTGTGGCGCTCACCATCGAGGAGCGGGTGACGACGGTGGGGAGGGTGCAGTTCATCCTGGTGTCGGAATGTCTCAAAACGCGCGAGCAGGCCAACACGCTGGGGGCGAACGCCCGCGAGGCGACGAGTGAGGCATCACGCATCCTGACGAAGTCCTGGCCGCAGACCGATCCCGCCTGCGCCCTGTACCGGCTCAGCTTTGGGACCTTCCGCTACGCGAGGAATGCGGAGACACTGGCCGACAGGCTCCAGGGCGTCCTCGGCACGGAGATGGAGGTGGAGTCCGTGTTCGATCCCATGCAGAACGTGAAGGTGTATGCCGTGC
>CAYUYM010000067.1:0-16110 GCA_964449305.1 uncultured Chromatiales bacterium
GGTTCTTGTCATGGCCTTCCTACAGGCCGGCAAGCTCGGCTGGCTTGCGGATTCGATCCTGCGGTACTGGCCCATGCTGCTCGTGCTGCTCGGCTTCAACATCCTCATGAAGAAACCGAAACCGAAGCCGAGGCTGGCCGATGCCATCGCCGCGGCGGAGGCGTCGTGCGACGACGCGGAGTTCGCGTCTGCCGAGCGGCAGACCACCACCGAGAACACCATCGACTGCTTCGCGCTCTTCACGAGCATGGAGAAGGTGGTCCGCTCCCCGGCCTTTTCCGGCGGGGAGGCATCCGCCATCTTCGGGCAGCTGAAGGTGGACCTCGGCCTCGCCACGCCGACCACCGGCGACATGTTCCTGAAGGTGACCGCCATCTTCGGTGAAACGGTGATCCGCGTCCCGACGAACTGGAACGTGTCCTACAACATCACCCCCGTCTTCGGCGGGGCGGAGGACATCCGCTCCACCTTCCACACGGCCTACCAGCCGTCCGCCCCCATGCTGCACATCACGGGGTCGGCCGTGTTCGGGGCCGTCAAACTCAAGAACTGACCCCGTCCCAACCCGGTGCCACCATGCGCGTTTCCTTCGCACCCCGATTTCTCCTTCTTGCAGTTCTCACAGCATTTGCCGGCGTCATGCCGGCATTTGCGCAACAGGCGGAGGACTGGCGCACCGAGTACGAGATCTCCGGCTGTGTCGCCTCGCCCGACTACGCGCACACGCTCGACTACTGCCGGCGCCTCGCCGTTGCGTCACCCATGATCCGCATGCTGAGCATGGGCATCACGCCCCAGGGCAGGAACATCCCCCTCCTCGTCGTGTCGAAGGACAGCCTCACCACCTTCGAATCCGTCCGCAACGGTCAGCGGCCCGTCGTGCTCATCCAGGCGGGCATCCATGCCGGGGAGATCGACGGCAAGGATGCCGGGCTCATGCTGCTGCGCGACATCGCCATCACCGGCTCCCTCAGGCACCTCGTCGACAACGTCATCATCCTCTTCCTGCCCATCTTCAACCTTGACGGCCACGAACGACGCGGGCCGTACAACCGCATCAATCAGAACGGGCCGGTGGAGACAGGCTGGCGCGTGACGGCGAACAACCTCAACCTCAACCGCGACTTCATGAAGGCCGATGCCCCGGAGATGCGCGCATGGCTGCGGATGGTGCATCAGTGGGAGCCCGATCTCATCGTCGACATTCATGTGACCGACGGCATCGATTTCCAGTACAACCTCACCTACTCGATGGAGATGTATGACAATGCCGCGCCGGAGATCGTCGCCTGGCAGAAGACGCTCGAAAAGGCGCTCATCGCCGGCATGAAACGGCAGGGCGACCCCATCGTGCCCTACGTCATCACGCGGGAGGACAACGATCTTTCGTCGGGCCTGCTCTCCTACGCCGCGCCGCCACGCTTCAGCACGGGCTATGCGGCCGTGCGCAACCGCGCCGCCATTCTCGTGGAGACGCACATGCTCAAACCCTACAAGGATCGCGTCACCGCCACCCTGCGCCTGCTGACCGGGCTGCTCACGCATGTCAACGCCGATCCCGCCGCCCTGCGCTCGGCTACGCACACGGCCGACTCCCTCACCGCGCGCTTGTTCACCTCCTCCTCCAACGCGCCCTTCACCCTGCGCTATCGCAACACCTTCACCAACCCGCAGACCATCGAGTTCCAGGGCTATGAGATGGAGCGCCGCCCGGGAGCCGTGTCGGGGGGCGCGCATCCGGTGTGGGACCATTCCCGCCCCACCACCGTGCGCGTGCCATACTGGACCACCCTTGAGCCACAATCCGTTGTGCGCCCACCGGTGGCTTACATCATCCCCAACGAGTGGAACGAGGTGCTGTCGATCCTCACGCTCCATGGCGTCACCATCGAGCGCCTTGCAGACACGGTGTCGCTTCCCGTGGAGCGCTACCAGTTGAGCGAGCCCGTCTGGCAGACACGGTCCTACGAGGGGCGCCACCCCCTGCGCGTGAAGGTCGCCACACGCCTCGACACCGTGCGCTACCCCAAGGGCACGATGGTGGTGCGGCTGGACCAGCCCAAGGCGCGCATCGCCATCCACCTCCTCGAACCCGACGGCCCGGACTCCTTCCTCGGCTGGGGCTTCATGGATGCCATCTTCGAGCAGAAGGAGTATTTCGAGGAATACGTGATGGAGCCGGTCGCCGCCGGCATGCTCGCCCGCGATCCGGCGCTGAAGGCGGAGTTCGACGCACGGCTCGCGACCGACACCACCTTCGCCCGCACGCCGCGCGCCCGCCTGCAGTTCTTCTACGAACGGTCACCCTGGGCCGATCCCATGCTCGGCGTCTATCCGATCGCGCGATTTGTGCGTGCCGACGGGCTGCCCTCCGTGAGCGAACAGGAATTCCGGCGCCTGAACCAGCCAAGGAAGAAATGACGCGATGACGCCGCAGGAAAAGAAACGCATCGGACTGGTCATCGCCGGCGTCGTGGTCGGGGGCAACCTCATCGGCGCCTTCTTCGTCTCGCTGCACTCGGGCGACTGGAACCATGTCACATCCCTGCTCGTCGTCTTCGCCATCATTGCGTTCATCGCCTGGCGGCAGCGCGAGAGCTTTGAGCGCCAGCGGCGGCAGTACCTGGACCGTTTCGAGGCGACACACCAGAACGTGGAGCTGGGGGACGCGGCGCTCTTCTCCCTCACCTGGAGCCGCGAGATCTACCGCAACATTCCGCACGACCGCAAGCAGCTCGTCAAGCAGTCGGCCATCCTCATCGGCATCGGCCTCGGCGTGGAGCTGCTGTCCGTGGGCTACGAGAACTTCCTCGTGGTGCTGCTCACGGGCCTGCTCGTGTTCTCCGGCGTGAACCTCCTCCTGTGGGTCGCGACCACCGAGCGCTCGCAGAAGGACCAGCTCGCCTTCGAGCTGGAGGCGGCACGGAAGATCCAGTTCAGCCTCATGCCATCGGCGCCCCCGGCCATTCCCGGCCTCGAGATCGCCGGCCGCTGCATCCCGGCGCTCAACGTGGGGGGCGACATGTTCGACTACCTCGCAACCGCGGATGCGGATCCGGCCATCGCCGTGGCGGATGTCGCGGGCAAGGGCATGGATGCCGCGATGACGGCGATCTTCACCTCAGGTGCGCTTGTGGCGGAGATGAACCACGAGTCCGATCCCGCCCGCGTGATGGAGGCGCTCAACGCCGCCATCCGATCGCGCAACATGCGGCAGCGTTTCGTCTCGCTCCTCCTCGCCGTGTGGAATGCCGGCGAGCGGCGCCTGGTCATGGTGAACGCCGGCCAATCCCGCCCCCTCCGCTGGCGCCGCGGCGCGGTGGAGATGCTCATGCAGGAGGGCGCCCACTTCCCGCTCGGGATCGTGGAGGCCCCGGGGTATGCGGCACACAGCGTGCCCTGCGAGGAGGGCGACGTCCTGCTCTTCCACACGGACGGTGTGAGCGAGGCCATGAACGCCACGCGCGAGGTGTATGGGGACGAGCGCATTCAGACGGCCCTGGCAGAGCTCTGCGCCGGTGGCGCATCCACACAGACCATCCTCGAGTCGCTCCTCCAGCGCATCAACACCCACGCCGGCGCCGCGGAGCAGCACGACGACATCACCCTGGTGGTTGTGAGGATCGGATCCGCAGGTCAGGAGACCGCGGGGACGGCGACGTGAAACACCGTCTGTGTTGACGGGGTCGACTCGAACCAGACACGGCCGCGGAGATAGCGCTCGGTGAGCAGACGCACGCCGTAGGTCCCCAGCCCCCGACCCGCCCCCTTTGTCGAAAAGGACCGTTCGAACACCTGCAACTGCACCTCGCGCGGCATCACGCCGGGATTGTGCACAGAGAACACCATCGCCCCGGAGGACGCCTCCCTACGGCATCGCAGCATGATGGAGGACCCCACGGGAGAGGCCTCGAGGGCGTTCTTGATCAGGTTGCCCAGCACGCGTTCCAACAGGGTCCGATCCACCTGGATCACGACATCGGTTTCCGGGGGATCGGCGAGCACGATGCGCCCAACCGCCGCGGTGTGGTGCGACCAGAGCTCAGCCAGGCAGGTGACGAAGAAGCCGACGGTCACCATCTCCGGCCGGGGCACCAGCTCTCCGCGCTCGGCCTGGATCAACTCCTGCTGCACGCGGATCTCGCGGACCAGCCTGCGCGTGGCGGTCCCGATCTCACCGGCGATGGTGGGCTTCTCGATCTCCTCCGAATACGGGAACACGGCCGCCAGACCCTCGATGATGCCCGCGGTGTTGAGCAGATCATGAAAGAAGATGCGTTCGAAGGCCGCCTTCCGTTTCTCACTGCTGATGTCCTGCAGGGCGAAGGTGATGAAGCGGCGGTCGTTCACCTCGATGGGAGACGCCCAGGCGCGGAATTCGAAGGATTCCATGCCCTCGCGCCCCTCCACCGTCAAGCGGCATTCCTGCGTGTCCAACCTGCCGTCGACAGATGCGAGCATGGCGAGCACGGCGCCACAGGTGGCGCACTTCCGGCCCGTGCCGCACCCCCCCGGCTCCGTGTCGGCGTGCATGCAGTGGAACGCCTCCCCCACGCGCAGGCCGATGATGTGGTCACAGCCCAGGGGTTCGAGGGCTTCCAGCGCATGCGTGTTGCACAGGAGGATCTGTCGCTCGAGGTTGAGGATGAAGGCCATGCCCGGATAGCCGTTGAGCAGATCCAGGACGTGGGGCTGGGATTGAAGAAATGCCGAGTCGGTCAATGCGACCTCGTGATCGACACGTTCGGCTGGCGCGAAGAATGTGTGCTGCACGCTCATGGGGGCACCGGAAGCGGGTGGTCAGGAATGACGACGAACGGCGTGAAACTACGGAATGAATTCGGAAAATTCAATCACCATTCGCGCATGGAACGACCCCTTCAACCCAGTACACCAATGACCCGCCTTCGTGGCTTCGTCCTTCCCGCCGTCCCCGTTCCTCTCGCACCGTCTGTCCTCAGCCAACCTGATGCCTTCACCAGCCCATCACGCCTCCGGCGTCTGGAAACGGACCGTCTTGTCCCACGTCTGTTTCTGTCGGCGGATCGTGTCGAACCAGAAGGCGCGTGCCACGATGAACATCCACAACTGACAGTAGGTGAAGTACATGATCCCGATGATGAAGAGGGCGGACAGCCGGTCCTCGCCGTCGTAGGCCAGGGCGAGCATGATCTCCGCGAAGAAGAGCGCCACGGCGATGATCCACACCATGGTGTAGGGACCGGGAAGGGTGATGACCACCACGTTCGTCAGTGCAAGCACGAAGAGGACGTCGGAGATGATGATGGCGAAAAAGAACACATAGTAGAGCGCCAGGGAATACGCGATCTCGAAGCGCAGCTTCCTGCTCTCCAACTCCCGGCGCATGCGGAAGAACTTCTTCGACACATAGTTGTTCCCACGCACCCAGCGCGTCCGCTGCCGGATCCACACGCTCCAGGTCTCCGGCTCCTGTTCCCAGGTGACGGCGTAGGGGATGATCTTGATCTTCCACTTCCGGATGTACATGCGGATGCTGAATTCCGAATCCTCGGTGATGGCGTCCTCGTCCCACCCGTGGAGTTCCCCGATGATGTGCTTGTGGATCACGTAGTTGGTGCCGGGAAGCGTGGCGATACCCAGCAGCTTCCAGCGCCCCGCCTGGAGGATGGACTGGAAGCTCAACGTCTCGATGTTGATGAAGCGTGTCAGCAGGTTGCGCTTCTTGTTCACCGTGCGGAACTTCCCGATCACCGCCCCCAGCCCGGGATGGAGCAGCAGCTGCGCCATGAGGTACCTGAGCGCCGGCGGCTCCGGCGTGTTGTCGGCATCGTACACGGCGATGTAGTCCGAGCGCGCCACCTTGACGCCGAGGTTCAGCGCGCGACTCTTGCCCTTCCCGCCCTCGCCGCGCGGCACATCGTAGAGCACCACGCGTTCGTCACGCCCCGCCCAGTCCGCGACGATGTCGCGCGTCGCATCGGTGGAGCCGTCGTTGATGATGATCACCTCGAGGCGGTCGCGCGGGTAGTCCAGCGCCAGCATGGCCTCGATCGTGCGGCCGATCACCACCTCCTCGTTGTGCGCGGGGACGAGGATCGACACCGAGGGCCAGTCGAAGCTCATGCCATCCACATCGCGCTGCTCGCGCCGCGAGGCAAGGTGGTGGAAGAAGCCGGCCAGCGTGAGGATGAGCTGCCAGGCGATCATGAACCAGATGAGGATGACCGAGACAAGAAAGATGATGGACAGATCGAGTTCGAGTGAGGGCATGATACGGTGCGGGTGGTGGATTGGGGATGAATAGGGGAACGCGCGTCAGGCCGCATGCAGCGGGCGGCGGCGTTGGATGCGGACGACAAGCCAGAAGGCCGCGAGCACGCTCACGGCGAGCGCACCAAAGACCACGATGAGGGAGGAGGAGAGCAGGCTCGTGAGGTTCACCCCGTAGGACACGGTGCTCTGCGTCACCATGCGGACATCGTGCCTGCCGGTGGGGAGCATCACGCTGAAACGGTCGTGCCCCTTCATCACCTGGAGCGGCGTCTCCACGCCGTCGACAAACAGGGACAGGGGCTCCTTGTTGATCGCGACCAGGCAGCGTGTGCCCGTCTCATAGCCGAAGGTGATGCTGCGATCGTCGCCCGCTTCATACAACAGGTTCGCGGTGATGGAGACGATGCTTGCCTTGAGCTGGTCGGTGGAGAAGGCGTTCTCCTGCGGATCGAGGATCACCGTGTGCTCGCCGGCCGGGATGAGGAAGCGCCCGTCGGCCACGGCGGTCTTGATCTGCCCGTCGAGAAGGATGACGGGATGCGTGTCCCCCAGTTGCAGGGCCACGGACACCGGCGAGATGACGCGGTAGCCGCCGTCGATGTGCTCGAGGCGCGCCATGCCCGCAGCGGCATGCGCCAGCAGCGGGAAATCCTGCGGGTTGATGCTCGACTCGGCATAGGTCAGCACACGGTCGGTGAGCGTCGAGGTCACCGCCATGAGCATCATCGCCTCCGTGCCCGTCTGGATCAGCGTGGGGAAGCGTGTGGGCTTGTCGGGCTGGCGGAAGGAGAGGATGTTGAGATCGAGACCAAAGTCGTTGCCCACGAGCCCGCGGTATTGCGCGGCGATGCGCTCGTAGCGGCGCGGATCCTCCGACCAGCGCGCCATGGGATCCTCCACGATGAGCGTGAAGCGATGGTCGCGGCGCAGGGCGATGATGCGCTCCATGTCCACCGCCTGCGAACGACGCAGCTCGGGCGAGCCGAGATTGTCGAGCATGGTGATGAGCACATCGAAACCCGGCCGCGCGGCACGCAGCCGCTCCCCGATCTCGAGCAGCCTGCGGTTCACCTCGACCATCCGGTCCACCCGCCAGTCCTCGAACGCCATCCATGCGGTGGCGTTGCGCTTCCAGAACCATGGTGACGCCGGATCGAGCAGCGACGCCGGGTCGAAGCCGTGCATGGCGCGGAATCTGGTGCGCGCCGACGGGTGCATCGGCGTCAGATGCTTCGGCTCCTCGGGGCCGCCCACGCCGGATTCGAAATACGCCTCGCCGAAATTGACGCCGTCGAAATCGAGGCGCCTCAGAAAGCTCTCGTAGTCGGCGCACATCGCATCAAGGCAGGCGGGCTCGGTCATCGCCATCGGATAGCGCCACGACGGGCGCGCATCGTTCCCATCGAACGACTTCTCGCGCCACTCGGGATGGAGCAGCCAGAACTGCTGCGACACCTGCGGCGGCTCGATCCATGCATACACCAGGATGCCATTGGCATGGCACAGCTCGATGAGCCGGGCATAATCGTACGTGAACTTCGGGTAGAAATGCCATGCGGCGGCATGGATCGCCCGCACGCCGTTGGCGGCCCAGCGCTTGACGAGATCCTCCACGCTGTAGGTGCCACGATACCCGGGATCGAAGTAGAGCTCGAGGGCATCGCGCCGCAGCACGGGCTGGAGGTGCATGAACTGACGGACATACTCCACAATGAACGGGAAGCGGCTGAAGCCGGCGTCGCTCTCCGGATCGAAGCGGCAGCCGAAGTAGAGAAAGCCCCCGCTGCCGAAGCGCCGCCCGATCACGAGCGGGGCCTCCGTCTCGTCGTCGCTGGCGAACACCTCGTCGTCGTCGTGCACCTCGAACTTCATGAACGGCGCCGGGGACCGCCATTCCAGGCTCTCATCGGGATGGATCCTGTCCCGGATGCGGGACACGGGCACGGTGGCTCCGGTGTGGCGGATGCCCAGCTCGGTGGAGAACTCGGATTTCTCGTCGGTGATGCAGTGGCCGCCCGCGCGCACCCACTCGATGATGGCGCTGAAACGCGCGTCGGTGAGCTTCTCGACGGATGCGCCCGGTGCGATGATGAGGGTGTAGTGGCCGAACGGCGCATTTCCCGTCACGTGCAGCGTGTCCACCGGGATCGACACCACGCGGAAGGCGTTCAGGAAACTCTGCTGATCCAGCATGCCGCCGCCGGTGAGCGTCGAATCCCAGAGCACGGCGACACGAGCCTCATGCCGCTCAAGCTTCTCGGGGAACAGTGTCCGCCACACCTTGAGGAACCTGCGCTTCAAGCCCTCGAAGAATCCCACGGACCGGTCATGGACCTCCGTCGGTGTGAGGAAGAGGATCTGCCCGTCCTCCAGGGCATAGTCCTTCGTCACGGTGCCGGTGATGCGCTCGGGCGAGGTGGTGGTGGACACGATCCTGCCCTGGCGGTCGATCACGTATTCCCGCAGGTACTGGGCCTCCAGCGTCACCTGCACCGAGCCACAGCCGGTGAGGATGGCCTTGTCACGCAGCCGGACGCTGTTGGAGAAATCCTTCGGATCGATGTACGTGTACCCCATTTCCTTGATGCCGCGCACGAGGCGCGTGAGGTTCTCCGGCGCCACGAAGGAGTGGAAGAAGCACGACGCGAATCCGTCGCGCACGTGGAGGTTCGTTCTTGCGTACTCAAGGATGCTCGTCACCTGGTCGACAGAGAGCTGCGGGTCGTCCGGATCGTAGGGGATGTAGCCGAGGTTCTCCGGGATGAGCGTCTGCCCGTACATGTCGCGGGTGATGATGTACGGGAAGTACTGGCTGTGATCGGGGTCGTTGATCACCAGCCGCTGCTCCATCGCGGTGGAGAAGATCGATGCCGCGGCCTGATACGAGATGATGCTCCCGGTGTAATGGGGCGTCTCCCACATGACCGGGTAAATGCCGTTGCGGATGAGCTCCTCCAACCCCATGGCGATCTTGCCGCGGATGCCGTCGAAGCTCTCATCCTTGATCGGCGCATTGCGGTTTGCATCCCAGAATTCATAGTCCGCCGCCGTCACCCCCTTGTACTGGTGCGTGGCTCCGTGCATCACCACCGTGGCCCCGTGGCGCACCATGTAGTGGATCGCATCCACCATGTCCGGCTTGTCCGACATGGTGACCCGCAGACCGCTGGCGGGATCCACGTAGATCGGCGTCAAACCCACCTCGAACGGCACGTCCTCCGACGAGAGGATGTCGGCGAGTCTGCGAAGCCGGTCGGGATCCTCCATCGGGTTCACATCCTCGATGCGCAGAAGCGCACGGTGCGATGCGGGATGATCCTCCTCCAGGATGTCGTGCAGGATGTCGGCGAAGAAGAGGTAGCGATCCTGTTCGGTGGCATAGGCAAAGGGCGAATCGGCCACATACCAGAAGCGCCCGCTGTGCAGCAGGTAGGGCGCTGTCGTCCGCCGCGCCGATGTGGTGGCCACCACCGCGCAGCGTGCCGGGTCGGTGACGCGCGTCACCACCACATTGGGCGCCTCCTTGGTGAAGGTGGCGCCGTTGTGGTGCACCGCCGAGAAGCCGCTGCTCGTGTCGACAGCCACGGGGGTGAACCCGAACAGCCTGTCGGTGGAGTACTGCCGGTTGAATTCGATGATGCCCGTCGAGATCCAGATGAAGGTCGACGTGCGCTTCGCCACATCCGCCATCATCACCGGCGACGGGGCGAACTTCAACGAGTGCCCGACGAAGGCCGCGACATCGTAGCCCTGCATCTCCGCAGGCCGGTAGTTCTCCGACGAGGTGACGGTGACGTTCACCGCAAAATGCCCGAGGAGCTGCCGGAACTGCAGCGCGTCACTTCGTGCATGGTTCGATGGAACATCGCGGCCCTCATACAGGATGAGCACCGTCTTTCCTGCATTCTGGGCGGAGAGCGGTGCGGCGACGAGGAGCACGGTCGCGAGCAGGAGAAGGAAGCGGAAACGCATGATGGCAGCTCTTTCGGCGGATGGGGTGGGTGAAACGGTTGGCGGGTCAGCGCGCAATCACGATGGACCGCATGGTGCGCGCCCCGGCCACATCAAGCACAATATGGTACGTGCCGGAGTGCGGGAAAATGGATTCCGGGATCCACACGGATGCCCCGCCCCCGAAGGCCGGAAGCCGGTCCGTGAGATCCGCGATCCGCTCCCCGAGCGTGGTGATGATGGACAGATGCGCCCCGCAGCCGCCCGGCACGAGGCCGTGCAGCGTCACGGTGATGCCCGCACTTGACGGATTGGGATGGGCCCCGATGCCCCGGACGGATGCCGGCGGAGCGCGGCGCACCGTGACCACGGGACTGCACGTCGCGCGGCCGTCCACATCCCGCTGGCGAAGCCGGTAGGCGATTGCCTCCTCCATCGGGGGCGCGAGGTCGACGAAGTCGTAGCGCGCTCCCACGGGGTTCAACGCCGGGACGAACCCGATCCCGCACCAGTGCCCGCCATCGCGGCGCTCCACCTCGAAGCCGGCATTGTTGTCCTCGGACACCGTGGACCAGGCGAGCTCCACGCGGCCGTCGGCGAAGCTGCCGGTGAACGAGGCCAGTTCCACGGGCACGGGCCACGCGGCGTTGGAGAGCACCGATCCAACGTCCCCCGCCACACGCACCGGTCCGCCCTTGCAGGCCACCGAGTAGATGCTGTACATCGAGTGACTGATCTCGGGGTACCACGACGCGCCGTCATCGTCGGAGCGCATCACGACCCCCTCGTCACCCACCACCACCACGGTTCCGGGCGACGTGACCGCGATGTCGAAGAGGGCGACCGTCGTGTTCGTCGTCTGCGTGTCCCAGCTCGCACCGGCGTCGGTGGTCGTGAGGACGGTGCCGGCATCGCCGGCAATCCAGCCGTTGTCGCCCCACACCACCACGGAGAAGAGCGCATCAAGCGTGAAGGAGGCCTGCGGCAGCCAGGTGCCGCCGCCGTTCGTGGTGGAAAGGATCACGCCGTTGCCGCCGACAATGGTGCCCGTGGTCGCATCCTGCATGTCGATGCCATAGAGCGGCTGCAACGTCCCCGACGCCTGCGCCTGCCAGGTCGCCCCGCCGTCCGTGGTCCGGATGATCCGCCCACTGACACCGACTGCCCAGCCCGTCATCGCATCGACGAAATCCACCGCGTTGAGCGCAACGCTCTGCCCCGTGGTCTGCGCCTGCCAGGTGGAGCCACTGTTCACGGTGTGGAGCATCGCCCCGGATTCACCACAGGCCCAGGCGGTCTGATCATCCACGGAGCACACTCCGTACAGCGATCCGCTGAACGGGCCCGCACCGATGAGCCAGGTGGCGCCGCCATCCGTGGTGCGGAAGATCATCCCCGACGCGCCACAGGCCCACGTCGTCTGGCCGCCCTCGGCTGCGATCGCATTCATGCTGAGCTGTGTGACCGCGACCATGGGCTGCCATTGGCCGCCACCCGCCGACCGCCGGATCTCGCCGAACACGCCGACCGCCACGAGATCCGTGCCCACGACTGCGACACTCTCCAGTCCGTAGGTGGTGCCGGAGGCGGCGGTGGTCCAGGAGACGCCGGCCGTTGTCGAGACGACCACCGTGCCACTCTCGCCCACGGCCACGGCCGACATATCGTCGATGAAGCGCACCGAGTTGAGATCGTTGGTCGAACCCGATCCGAGGCGCGTCCATGTCGTGCCGCCATTGGTGGTCCGGATCACCACGCCGCCCGAGCCGACCGCAAGACCGAGCTGGCCGTTCCGGAAGTCCACGCCGATCAGGCTGTAGTTCCCGGGTCCCGGCGCCGTCGATGCGACCCATGTCGCCCCGCCATCCGTGGTGCGGAGCACCGTCCTGCCCGCCCCGACGCACCAGCCCCTGAGCGCATCGATGAAGCACACGGCGTTGACATTGGCCGTGACTCCCGATGTCTGCTGCGTCCACTGCGCCCCGCCGTTGCCCGTGTGGAAGATCATCCCGGCGTCCCCCACCGCCCAGGCCTCGTCCGGGCCCGTGGCGGCCACCTCGTTGAAACCCGCCGTGGTGGGCGTGGGCGAGGGCGTCCAGGAGGCGCCGCCGTCTTGCGAGATCAGCACCACACCATTGTCCCCCACCGCCCAGATGTCACCGGACGTCGGTGCCGCCACGCCGCGGATGAAATCGCCGACCTGCGACTCCTGCCAGAACCAGGTGACGCCGCCGTCCAGGGATTTGACGATGCTGCCCGCACCGCCGACGGCCCAGAGGGTGGACGATCCTGGAGCGCAGGCGATCTTCCACAGATCGTTGCCCTGTGGCAGGGGGGTGTTCCACTGCCATTGCGCGGCAAGCGCTGCGGGGAACAGGAGGAGCATCGCGAGGATGTGGTGTCGAGTCTTCATGCCGGTGACCGTGTTGTGGTGGATGTGGGTGATGGTGACACGCCCGCCGGCGTCAGAGGCCGGCGACAAAGGAGATGGTGTATGTGCCCGACGCCGTCTGCAGCCTGCAGATGCAGACGCCGCGATGGTGCACACGGGCGATGTCGAGCGGAAGCACAAGCCGTGTGACGGATGAGCTCCGGGGAAGGCGCGGGGTGAGATCGGCCAGACGGCGCCCGGCGGTGTCGAAGATCTCCAGATGCAGCACGTCGGACGCTGCGCCAGGGAGGGCGTTGAAATCGATCGTCAGGAACGCGGCATCACGGCACGGGTTGGGGTGGATGGAGAGCGGGTTGGCCATGACGCGGGCCGTCGGGGCGTCGACCGCCGTGGTGCGCTCCTCAAGTGTCAGCACCGTGCCGTAGTCGCCGGACACCCACACCTGCCCGATGCCGCGGGCGTCGAGGCCGTACAGGTTGTACTCTGTCCGCGCATCGGTCCACTGCCACGACTGGCCACCGTCGGTGGAACGGAGGATTGTCCCCTCCTCCCCCACGGCACAGAGCTCGCGGTTGGTCATGGCCGCGATCACATACAGGGGCTGCGATCTGCCGCTCGGCTGCAGCGTCCAGTGCACACCGCCGTCGGTGCTGTGCAGCACGGTGCCGCCTTCACCCACGGCCCAGCCCTCGGACTCGGAGGAGAAGCGCGTCCAGTACAGCGTGTTCTGCGTGGGCGAGGCCATGCGCACCCACGATGCCCCGCCGTTGTCGGAGCGGAGGATGATGCCCCCCTCACCCACGACCACGATGCGTGTGTCGCTGACCGTGTGGAGCCCGTAGAGGTATGCTTCAACACCGGTCTGCTGGCGCACCCAGTGCAGCCCGCGATCGGTGCTGCGCAGCACGATGCCCAGCTCGCCCACCGCCCAGCCCGTGCCCGATTCTGAGAAATCCACGGCGAGGAGGATGTTGGCATGGTCGTTCTGCTGCTGCTCCCACGATGCCCCGCCGTCGGAGGTGTGAAGAATGATGCCGTATTCCCCGACAGCCCAGGCTTCGAGTGCGGAGACGGCCTTCCCGCCGTACAGGTCGTTCGCCTTCGGAGGCGTCTGTCGTGCCCATGTTGCGGCGCCATCGGTGGTGTGCACGATGGTGCCATCCTCACCGAAGCCCCAGCCGCTGGCGGCGTCGCCGATGGTGATCCAGTTGACCGAGGTGCGCAGATCGTTGTTCATCGGCAGCCACGTGGCGCCGCCATCGGTGCTGCGCAGGATGTGCCCGTATTCGCCGACCACCAACGCAGCGCCTCCGGACAGACCGATGCCTTCGAGCACGCTCTCCGGGAGGCGCACGGGGAGCTGCTGCCAGCCCCCCCCACCGTCCGTGGTGCGGAGCTGCGTCCCGCCGTCACCGACGATCCATGCGTCGGACGGCGACACTGCGTGCACACCGTTGAGGTTCCGAGTGGTGCCTGCATTCTGCGCATCCCAGCGCAGCCCGCCATTCACCGTGGTGACCACCGTCCCCGCCGCACCGACGATCCACCCGGTGGCTCCAACGAAGGCGGCATCGAAGAGGTCCACCCCGGCCGGCAGCCGCGTCGACGTCCATGTCGCGCCGCCGTTCGAGGTCCGGAGAATGGTGCCCGCCTCGCCCACCGCCACGCCCGTGGTGGTGGAGAGAAACGCGATGCCGTTGAGCCCCGCAGTGCTGCCCGTTGCCTGCTGCACCCATGTGGTTCCGCCGTCGGTGGTCGCGATCACCACACCGCCGTCACCACAGGCCCAGCCGTTGGAGGCGTCCACGAACGTGACGGCGTTCAACCCCGCCGTGGTCCCGGACTGGAGCTCCTCCCACAGGTACCCCCTGTCGCGCGTGCGCAGACAGGTGCCGTTGTCCCCCACGGCGAACGCCGTCCGTTCATCGAGGACGGCCACATCGAGCAGGTTGTCGGTCAGGCCGTCCATTTCCTGAAGCCAGGTGACGCCGCCGTCGAACGAGTGCATGATGGTGCCGGCATGCCCCACCGCCCAGGCTTCGTGGTCGTTCGCGAAGGACACCGCGGTGAGCACGTTCCCCTGGGGCACGGGGTGCCTCCAGGTCCAGCGTCGCGTCTGCGCGTATGCATGCCAGTTCAGGGGGAGAAGGGTCAGGATGAGAAGAAGCGTGAATCGGCAATGCATGATGGACCACGGGGAGATGATGAACGGAAAATACGCAGAAAATCCGGGGAATTCGCAGGTGGTTCACGGGGCAACAATGATGCCAGAGTGCACACCCACACGCTTCCAGGCAGATGCTGGAAATGGGCGGAAATATTGAAGGCGTGCAGGCGCATCACCATACGCGCAGCATGGAGTGTCGACGAATTTGTCGTTCCAGGGTCCGATTCGACAATTTCGTCGTTGCCGCCGGATCCACGAATCGCTTCACGCAATCCTGCATGGAGCAGACAGATGGTGATCGCTTCTTACCTTGCATTTCGCAGGCTCGAATGCTAATATTGGAATTGCTTTTTTCCAAAACCAACTATATACACATCATGCGTCACACCATCCAGTCTCCGACACGTTTCGCCTCCATCCTTGCACTCACCCTCCTTCTGACGATGGCCACCGGCACGGTGACCCATGCCCAGGCCCAGAAGAAGGGCAAAACCAAGGCCGGCCCGGCGGAAAAGAAAGCCGGTGCCACAGCCATGGGGGATCTGTCCATCATCGGGCCGTATCATCTGACGCTGAAGGAATATGAGGCGCAGTTTCTCAAGAACAACGGGGGCGTCACGGCTGCGAGGAACAGCACACCGGCCGAGCGCCGCGAGTTCCTCGATCTGCTCATCGAATACCGCCTGAAGGTGCTCGAGGCGCGCGCCAAGGGCTACGACAAGGACAGCGCCATCGTCGCCGAGCTGCGGGACTACCGCAACAACCTCGCCGTGCCCTATCTCCAGGAGCGCGCCCTTGTGGATCCCAACATCGAGGTGCTCTACAAGCGCCGAAACACCGAAGTCCGCGTCGCACACATCGTCATCTCCATCACCAACGACTCGACGGGAGCACCCGACACGGTGACCGCCTACACCAGGGCGATGGACCTCATCGCGCAACTCAGGCAGGGCGCGCGTTTCGACTCGCTCGCCCAGGCATACTCTGCCGATGCCAACACGGCGAAGCTCGGCGGCGACCTCGGTTTCTTCACGGCCGGCATGACCGCTCCCGGCTTCGACGAGGCGGTGTACTCCCTTCAGGTGGGCCAGGTCGCCCCCCTGCCCCAGCGCACACCCTTCGGCTATCATGTGGTGAAGCTCCTCGACAAGATCCCGACCCGCGAGCTGGAAATCAGCCACATCCTCTGCCGCTTCAACCCCGAGAATGCGGCAGACACCAGCGCCGCCTGGACCAAGATCACGAGCATCCTCGACACGCTCAAGAAAGGCGGCGACTTCAAGGAACTCGCCATGCGGAATTCTGAGGATCCCTACTCCGGCGGCAAGGGCGGCGACCTGGGCTT
>CAYUYM010000068.1:0-16104 GCA_964449305.1 uncultured Chromatiales bacterium
ATGGAGGATCACGATGTCGCGGCCGAGAGTGGCGAGGCGCCGCGGGGTGATGCCGAAGGTGTTGTGGTACTCACGCAGCGTGGGGAAGGCGTTGCCCGTCTGTCGTTCGAGCTGGATGCGGAGCACGTTGATCACATCGCTGAAGGCAAGCGCCTCGTCGATGTTCGTGAAGACGCGGTCCACGAGCCGGTCGATGGAGTGGGGCAGGAGGCTCGCCGGACCGCACACGGCCACGTTCGCCCCCATGGCCTTGAGGCCGAAGATGTTGGAGAGCGCGACGCGCGAGTGGGCGATGTCGCCGATGATGGTGACGTTGACGCCCTCCAGTGTCCCGAGCCGGCGTTCGATCGTGTACATGTCCAGCAGGGCCTGTGTGGGATGCTCGTGGGAGCCATCACCGGCGTTGATGAAGCGCGATGTGCACTTGCGTGAGAGGAAGTGGATGGCCCCCGCGGCGGAATGGCGCATCACCACCATGTCCACCTTCATCGCCTCGATGTTGAGTGCGGTGTCGAGCAGGGTCTCCCCCTTCTTGACACTGGAGGTGGAGGCGGAGAAGTTGACCACATCGGCGGAGAGGCGGCGTTCGGCCAGCTCGAACGATACGCGTGTGCGCGTGCTGTTCTCGAAGAAGAGGTTCACGATGGTCTTGCCCTGCAGAGTCGGGACCTTCTTGAGTGGGCGTTCGAGGATCTCGATGAAGGAGTCGGCGGAGCGCAGGATGAGTTCGATGTCGGAGCGCGGGACCTGATGGAGCCCCAGGAGATGGTTGATGGAGAGGGAAGACATGGCTGCGGTTAGTCCTGTGTGGGATCAACGGATACAAGGTCGATGCCGTCATCACCGTCCACTTCACGGAGCTTCACGCGCACCTCCTGCCCGCGTGTGGTGACGATGGTCTTGCCGGTGAAGTCGGCGCGGATGGGGAGTTCGCGGTGGCCGCGGTCCACGAGCACGGCGAGCTGGATGGTGCTCGGGCGGCCGAGATCGGTGAGTGCGTCGAGGGCGGAGCGGATGGTGCGCCCGGTGAAGAGGACGTCATCGACGAGGATGATGTCCCTGTCGGTGATGTCGAAGGAGATCTCGGTGGCGCGGAGCACGGGTTGCCTGAGGTGCTGGCGGACATCGTCGCGGTAGAGGGTGATGTCGAGCACGCCGAGCGGGATGGAGGTGTTGTCGATGGCGGCGATCCTGTCACGCAGGCGCTGTGCCACGAACTCGCCCCTGGTGCGCAGCCCGATGATCGCGAGGTTGCCCGCGCCATGGTTGCGTTCAAGGATTTCGTGGGCAAGGCGAGACAGGGTTCTGTCGAAGCCGGCGTCATCGATCACGTTCTGGATCAGCGTCATGGGTGGAGCCAGATTGATTGGACATGGGAGTTGGTGAAGGGGAGCCCGAGCATGCTTCGCCGCAGGAGGTCGAGGGCCGTCTGCGCCGCGCTCTGTTTTGTGCGGAGCCTGTCGGCGCCGAGGAAGCACTGGAAGGCGCGGACATCATCCCCTGCCGCCAGGCCGATCCAGACCAGCCCGACGGGCTTCTCCGGCGTCGCTCCATCGGGGCCGGCGATGCCGGTGGTGGAGATGCCGTACGTTGTTCCCGCGGTGCGGCGGGCACCGGCGGCCATGGCGCAGGCGGTCTGCGGGGACACGGCGCCGTGGCGTGCAATGATGTCGGGATCGACACCGAGCAACGTCGTCTTCGCCTCGTTGCTGTACGCCACCACTCCGGAGTGGAGGTATCGTGAGCTGCCGGGGACATTCGTGAGCTTGTCGGCCAGCGCCCCACCGGAGCAGGATTCCGCGACGGCGATGGTGGCATGGGCATCGGTGAGAAGGGCGCCGACCACCGCCTCGAGCGTGGTCGTCCCCTCACCAAAGACGAACTCCCCGATCTCGGCCAGGACGGCGTCGCGCACTCGTCCGACGCGCGACTGTGCGGCGTCGGGCGTCACGTCGAAGGTGGAGATGCGCAGGCGCACGCCGATCTGGGATGGGAGGTAGGCCAGCGCGATGTCGGATGTGTCCACGGCCTCGATCCGGGCGGCGAGCGTCGATTCCGGGATGCCTGTGGCGAGCAGCGTCACCGAACAGCGGGCCTCTCCGGTGCGCGCGGCGAGCAGGGGGATGATGTCGTTGTCGATCATGCCCCGCATTTCGATGGGCACGCCGGGCAGGACAAAAAAATGGCGTCCGTTTTCTTCGAAGTGAAATCCGGGCGCCGTGCCGTTGGGATTGCGGATGACGCGGCATGAGGCGGGGACCAGCGCCTGATTGCGGTTCATCGGCGTGATCTGCCTCTGGTACCGCGCAAGGAAGCGGCAGAGGTCGTCATAGGCCGGGGGGGAAAAGACGAGTTCGGTGTGGAAGAATTCGGCGATCACATGGCGGGTGATGTCGTCTTCCGTCGGGCCGAGGCCGCCGGTGACGATCACCAGATCGTGGTGGTGCCACGCGCGTGCGAAGGCGTCCAGCATCATCCGTGCGCTGTCGCCGACGGTGGTGACGCGGGTGACGTGAATGCCTGCTTCGCTCAACCGTTCCCCGATGAAGGATGCGTTGGTGTTGATAACCTGGCCAATAAGAAGCTCGTCGCCCACGGAAATGATTTCGGCTTGCATCCTCACTCCTTTACTCGAAGGAAAAATATAGCCAAGGCCCAAGGCATTTCCAAAACCGGGCGATTGGGCGCGGATTTGCGGCTTGCTTGTTATGATCCCCGCGAGTAATTTTGGATTCTGTTTTATTGTACATCGACCATTTGATGGAGGTATCTTGAAAGACTACTCACCCGACAACATTCGAAATATCGCCTTCGTCGGACATGGCGGTTCCGGAAAGACGGTTCTCAGCGATGCAGTGCTCTTCAACGCCGGTGCCGTGACGCGCATCGGTCGCATCGAGGATGGCTCCACAACCTCCGACTATCGTCCGGACGAAATCGATCGCCAGATTTCGATCAACAGCTCGCTCCTCTCCTCGGAGTTCCGGAGTGTCAAGATCAACCTCCTCGACACGCCGGGGTACACGGACTTCATCGGTGATGTCCTCTCCTGCACGCGCGTGGTCGACACGGCGGCGGTGGTGCTGAAGGCGGTCGAAGGTGTGGAAGTCGGAAGTGAATTTGTCTGGAAATACCTTGCGGCATCGCAGACGCCGTGCATCATCGTGGTCAACAAGATGGACAACGAGCATGCGGATTTCGACCGTGTGGTGGAGGAAGCCCGCGGTCGTTTCGGCAACAACGCCATCCCCGTGCAGTTCCCGGTCAACAAGGGTGCGTCGTTCAACGCGCTCGTCGACGTGCTCCGCATGAAGATGTACACCTACGCCACGGACGGCTCGGGCAGGCACACCGAGCAGCCGATCCCGGCCGATCTCCAGGCGAAGGCCGACGCGATGCGCGAGGGACTCGTGGAGAAGGTGGCGGAATCCAGCGAGGATCTGATGAACGTGTTCTTCGAGAACGGCTCGCTCACCGATGATGAACTGCGTCAGGGTCTGACAAGCGCCATCGTCCAGCGGCAGCTCTACCCCGTGGTGCTCGTGGCCGGGCAGCCCAACATCGGCGTCCTGCGCATGCTCGAATTCATCGAGGAGTACTGCCCGTCGCCCGTGGCACGTGGCGCGGTGAAGGGATGCAAGACCGGCACCGACTCCGAGGTGGAGGTCGCTCCGACGGCATCGGGCGATCCCGTGCTCTTCGTGTTCAAGACCCTGTCGGAAATGCACGTCGGTGAACTCTCCCTTTTCCGTGTGTACAGCGGCTCGCTCACACCGGGCATGGACCTGGTGAACCAGCACAACGGCAAGCCCGAGCGCCTCAACCAGATCTTCGTGATGAAGGGCAAGGAGCGCAAGGAGGTGTCCGTGCTCTCCGCTGGCGACATTGGTTCCGTCGTGAAACTCAAGGACACGCACACGAACGACACCCTGTCATCCAAGACGAACCCCGTGGCACTCCCCGCCATCGCCTTTCCCGACAGCGTCATCTCCTCCGCCATCAAGCCGAGGTCGAAGGGCGACGAGGACAAGATCGGCAACGGCCTCCACACGCTGCACGAGGAGGATCCCTCGTTCTCCATCCAGATTGACACGGAGACGAAGGAGACCATCATCCAGGGGCAGGGCGAGATCCATCTCGACGTCATGATCAAACGCCTGAAGCAGCGCTTCGGAGTGGATGTGGACGTCACGGCACCGCGCATTCCGTACCGCGAGGCCATCCGCAAGAGTTCCGATGTGTCCTACAAGCACAAGAAGCAGTCCGGTGGTTCGGGCCAGTATGGTGAAGTGTACATCAAGATCGAGCCGACCACGCGTGGTGAGGGCTACTCCTTCGTGGACGCGATCGTGGGCGGCGTGATCAGCAACAAATTCATCCCCGCCGTGGACAAGGGCATCCAGGAGCAGATCACGAAGGGTGTGATCGCCGGCTACCCGATCGTCGATGTGCGTGTCACCCTGTACGATGGCAGCCAGCACACGGTGGATTCCAACGAAATCTCGTTCAAGATCGCCGCGCAGCAGGCCTTCAAGAAGGGGTTCCAAGACGCCAGCCCCGTCATTCTTGAGCCGATCTACTTCATCGAGGCCATCGTGCCCGACGAGTTCATGGGCGACGTGATGGGCGACATCTCCAGCCGCCGAGGCAAGATCCAGGGCATGGACGCCGAAGGTCCGTTCCAGGTGATCCGCGCCAAGGTGCCGCTTGCGGAGCTCCACCAGTATGCCACGCGCCTGCGGTCCATCACGCAGGGCCGTGGTCTTTATCGCCGCAACTTCTCGCACTACGAGGAGGTGCCCATGGAAGTCCAGCTGAAGATCATCGAGGAGGCCAAGCAGGCCAGGGAAGAGGAAGCGTAATGAAGCTCAGGGCGCCACTCGCGTTTGCGGTGTTCCTTCTCGTCACCGCCACATCATTCGGGCAGATTCTGGACCAGGGTGCAGTTGCCCGCAGTGGGACCTTCGCAAACCAGGGTGGCGCCTATTACAACTTCTCCGGAGGCACGGGCTGCGACATCAAGGTCAGCGTCTGGGGGCATGTCAACAACCCCGGCCGGTACAACGTCCCTTGTGAGACGAATCTCATGGAGATCATCTCCTTCAGCGGAGGCGCCCGCAAGGGGGCCTATCTCGACCATGTGCGCGTGATCCGCAAGGGCGGTGTCGACCAGCCCGACCAGATCGCCCGCGTCTACGAGATCGACCTCGACAAATACACGCAGATCACCAACGGGCCTGTGACAACGAAGGAACTCGATCTCATGCCGGGCGATGTGGTGATGATCGATGGTCAGGAACCCGTGTTTGTGGATCCCTGGCTGCGCATTTCCCAGACCATTGTCGCGATCACCAGCCTCATCACGGCGACGGTGGCCGTCCTGACCTACTCATCGAAGTGACGGTTCCATCAACCCTGCTTGGTGGTCAACGCCAAACACCGTATCTTCCATTGATGTCATCCGCCCATCCTCGCACACGTCTGGAACACAACGCCATTGTTGATGGTATCAGGTAATCATGAAGAGTTCCAAAGAGAGTTTCAACCGCCAGGTACAGGAGTATTTGCGTGTCGCCTACGAGGGGCGCAAGTATATCATCGCCATCTTCATCGTTGTTGTGACGGGGACGTGGCTGTTCACCTACCAGCAGGAGGATGAATACGAGGCCCGGGCATCCGTCAGGATCAAGAAGGCGGCCGACATCCTCGGCAACCAGTCCTTCAAGGGGCTGGTGGATCAGGACCTTGGTCTGAGCGCCGAACGCCTCATCGCCAACGAGATCCGCATCATCAAGAGCGAGCAGGTGGCGTTCAACATCGCCCGGAAGCTGCTCGACGTGCAACAGCAACAGAACATCCCCGTTGATTCGCTTCCCATCATCAAGGCGAAAAACCGCACGTCCACCATGCGCAAGCTTGCGCGTTCCATCCATGTGGAGGGGTTGTTCGTCGCTCTCGGGTTCATGGACCTCGACACCTCGTCCGCCATCACCTCAGCGAACCAGATCGCATCGCGCGTCATGAAGCAGATCGTCGCAGAGCAGGTGCGCAATGTCGACTTCATCCTGATCGTGTCATCCAGCACCTCGCCCCGCGAGGCGGCACTCATCGCCAACCTCTGCGTCGATGCGTATCAGGACCGCAACCTGAGCGCCGTGCGCCAGAACATCACCAAGGCGAAGGACTACCTCGAGGAGCAGCTTCTCGCCAAGAAGGACTCCCTGGCACAGGCGGAGGGCGAACTCCGCAACTTCCAGCAGACGTCGGGAGTGGTCAGCCTCGACGAGGAATCCAAGAACCTCATCGCCACGATGACCACGTTTGAAGCACAGCGGGAGCAGACACGCATCGATCTGGAAACCGCCCGTCGCGTTCTGCGGGAGTACCAGGACCAGCTCGCGAAGCTCGAACCCCAGCTCGCGTCGAAACTGACCGCCATCTCGGATCCCTACCTCAAGCAGCTGCTGGAGGACAAGGCCTCGCTCGAAAACCAGATCACGCTCGCCGAATACAATCGTGAGAATCAGGTCAAGATCAAGCCCGAGATCCTGCCCTTCATGGACAAGGCCATCAACGACAACAAGAAGCGTCTCGCCGAGGTGAGCAAGAAGATCGAGGAGATCTCGCGCGACATGCAGCAGTCGGACAACCTCACCGACAAGCCGGTGGACATGGCCCGCGATCTCCGTCAGCGCGTCATCGCGCAGGAGATCACCATCCAGCAGCTTGAGGTGAAGCTCAACGGCCTCGAGCGCACACTGGCGCAATACAACCGGAAGTTTGAGGGAATCCCCGCGCAGAGCCTCGAATACGCGCGCCTGGAGCGCCAGCGCATGAGCCGCGAGAAGGTGTTCGGCCTGCTCGACACCCGCTACCAGGAGACCACCATCAACGAGCAGACAACCATGGGCACCATGGAGGTGGTGGATCGAGCCATGATTCCAACAAAGCCCGTGCGCCCGAATCGCCCGCTCAATCTGACGATCGGCGTGCTCGTGGCCCTGGGCCTGGGCTTCGGCCTTGCACTGCTGCTCCGTTACATGGACACCACCATCCGCAGTCCGGAGGATGTCGAGAAACTCGGGCTGCCGGTGATGACCTTTGTCCCGACGTTCGGATCGGAGGGGGTCAAACGCGCGGAGAGTCTCGTCACCGTCTCAGCACCGCAGTCTCCGGCCAGCGAGGCCTATCGCACCATGCGCGCCTCCATCGAGAACACCCTGTCCATGAACGGCAAATCCATCGTGGTGATGGTGACAAGCCCCGCCCCGAAGGAGGGCAAGTCGACGGCCATCGCGAACCTCGCGGCCTCCTCTGCAGGTGCCGAACGACGTGTGCTGCTCATCGACGCCGACCTTCGCCGCCCCGTGCAGCACACGATCTTCGATATCGAACGCGGACCGGGGCTGTCGGACTGCCTCACCGGGTCAATACCCGTGAACCAGGCCATCCGCAAGACCAATGTCCCGCGGCTGCACATCGTCCCCTGCGGACATATTCCGAGCCACCCTGCCGAGCTGCTCGGGTCCAAGATGATGGAGAAGTTCCTCACGCTGATGCGGCAGTACTACGACATCATTCTCATCGATGCTCCGCCGGTCATCGCCATGGCAGACACGCTCATGCTCGCCCATCTCGTGGACGGTGTGACGCTGGTCGTATCGGCGGATCAGACGAAGCTGCCCGGCCTTCAGAAGGCGAAGGAGGCGATCGACGCCAACAACGGGCGCGTGCTGGGCGTGGTGGTCAACCGCTTCAATGCCAACCGCATCTACTACTCGTACTACCGCTACTACTACCAGAATTACTACTACTACTCCGACGAGGGCACGAAGGTGCATCGATCCAAGGCGAAGGAGGAGAAGGCCTGATGAAAAAAGCCGGCATGAGCCGGCTTTTTCTTTGCGTGTGAAACCTCGGGACGTTTTCCGAGTATGATGTCATGAAAACGGGAGCAGTTTTCATCCTCCTTTTCAATCAGCAATGTCAGGCACCCCCAGGTGCCTGACATTTTTTCAACGCACGGTGGTGGTCTGTCCGGCCTCGGGGATGAGCACATCCTGGAAGCCACATTCGCTCGTGAGTGAAGCCTGCAGCTTCTGCTGCTGGTCGTAGTCGCCGTGGACGATGAAGACCTGCTTCAGTCGTTTCGCGTCGAACTGCCGGAAGAAGCGCATCAGCTCGTTGTGATCGGCATGGGCGCTCAGGCTGTTGAGTGTGACGACCTCGGCCCTGAGAGCGTAGGCCTCACCGAAGATGTTCACCGTCGGAGACCGTTCCACGATGCGACGCCCGAGCGTGTGCTCGGCATTGTAGCCCGTGATGAGCACGGTGTTGTTCGGGTTCTCGATGTTGTTGGCGAGGTGGTGGAGGATGCGGCCCGCTTCACACATGCCCGATGCGGAGATGATCATCATCGGTCCCCGCTCACCGTTCAGCGCCTTCGAGTCGTTGACATTCATGATGTATTCCAGGTTCTCGAAGCCGAAGGGATCGCGCCTGACGAGGAGCTCGTCACGGACATCGGGATCCATGCACTCGGGGTGGACGCGATAGATCTGCGTGGCGTTGATGCTCAGCGGGCTGTCCACGTAGATGGGGATCTCGGGCAGGCGATCCTGATTGCGGAGCTGGTGGAGGCAGTAGACGAGTTCCTGTGTGCGACCGACGGAGAAGGCCGGGACAATGATCTTGCCCCGCTTCTTCACCGCCTGGCGGACCAGTTGCTCGAGTTTGTCGAGCAGGGTCATTTCATCCACGTGAAGCCTTCCGCCATAGGTGCTCTCCGCGATCATGGCGTCACAGTCGCCCGGAAATTCCGGATCGCGGATGATGGGACGGTCCCAGCGGCCGAGGTCGCCAGTGAAGCAGAGGCGCTTCGCCACGCCCTGTTCCACGATGTCGAGCATGACGATGGCGGAGCCGAGGATGTGGCCTGCATCGAAGAAGGTGACCTTGACACCGTCCGTCACCATGATGCTGCGCTTGTAGCTCACGGTCTGGAAATGGTCGAGGCAGGCGATGGCATCATCCATCGAATACAGCGGCTCGACGAGTGGAAGCCCCTTCTTTCCGTGCCGCTTGTTGACGAACTCGGCATCCTTCTGCTGGACGAAGGCGCTGTCGAGCAGCATGATGTTGGCGAGATCCCGTGTGGCATGTGTGGAGATGATCGGGCCCTGGAAGCCATGCTTGACGAGCATGGGGATCTTGCCGGAATGGTCGATGTGCGCATGTGAGAGGATGACGGCATCGATGCCCGCAGGATCGAAGGGGAAGGACTGGTTCTTGTCGAAGGCCTCGGAGCGTTTACCCTGGAAGAGGCCGCAATCGAGGAGGATGCGTCTGCCATTGACTTCGAGGAGGTGGCAGGAGCCGGTGACGGAACGGGCGGCTCCATGGAAGGTGATGTTCATGAGTGTGCTGATGCTGGTGGATGGTGTGGAGGCCCCATGGGCATCCGGAGCTGCACCGGCGATGACCCGCGGGGAGGTTGGCGCATGCAATGTAGGGCCAATTCACAAGAGAAGCCAGTTGCACACGGCCCGCATGCAGGCCGTGGAGCGGACGGAAACGACGGGAGGCCATCATCGATGGCCTCCGTCACATGCATGAATGGTGTGTGCCGCTGTATGGCGTCAGTACCGGGCCAGCTCCAGCGTCTTGTCGTAGACCTGGTCGGCGTTCACGAGCACGGCCTTCTCAAGCTCCCTGGCGAAGCCCACGGGGATGTCGCGCGAACCGAGGCGCATCACGGGGGCGTCGAGCTGCTGGAATTCGTGCTCGGCGATCCATGAGGCGATCTCGCCGCCGAAGCCACCGGTCTGGCTGGCCTCATGGAGCACGAGCACCCTGCCCGTCTTGCGCACGGTGCGTGAGATGGCCTGCCTGTCGTAGGGGATGAGGGAGCGCAGGTCGAGGACCTCCACGCTGATGCCGTGCTCCTTCTGGAGGCGATCCGCCGCCTGGAGCGCGAAGTGCGTCGGTGTGCCATAGGTGACGATGCTCACATCCTCACCCTGCCGGCGTGTGCGGGCGCGCCCGATGGGCACGCAGGAGTCGGCGGTGGGGATGGGGGCCTTGGCCCACGCGTGATTATAGAGATGCTTGGGTTCGAGGTACATCGTGATGCCGCGTGTGCGCATCGCGCAGCGGAGGAGGCCGGCTGCGTCGTCGGCGAAGCTGGGCATGAGGATGCGCAGGCCCGGGATGGCCGCAAGGGATCCCTCGATGCTCTGCGAATGGTAGAGCCCGCCCTGGATGTAACCACCAGACGCGAGGCGGACGACGATGTTGGGAGCGAACTGGCCCTTCGTGCGCCAGTACTCATGGGTGGTCTCGACGAGCTGTTCCATCGCCGGCCAGAAGTAGTCCGCAAACTCGGCCCCCTCCACCACCACCCAGATGTCGTCCCGGAATCGGGCGAAGCCGTTGGCGGTGCCGAGGATGAAATCCTCCGCGATGGGGGCATTGAACACGCGGGCGTTGCCAAATTCCTGCATCATGCCCTTGGTCACGTTGAAGATGCCGCCCTTGTCCTTGGAGGCGACGTCCTGCCCCCAGAGGAAGGTGTTGGGGTTGCGACGGAACTCCTCCTTCAGTGTGGCATTGATCGCCTCGCGCAATGTGGAGGGCGGGAGCGAGGGATCGGAAGGCAGGTCCATCTCCTTGACGGGACAGACATGCGTGTCGTCGGCAAAGACGAACAGCGATGCCGATTCGGGTGAGGGGGCCGGAGCCGCTTCAGCCTTCTCGGACGCGAGGTTGAGGACCTGTCGGTTGTCGGCCTCGATCTGTTCCACGTCGGCCCCGGTCAGGATGCCGGTGGAGAGCAGGTGGTGGCGGAAGCGCTCCAGGGGGTCGCGCTGGCGTGCCTCCTCGATCTCCTCCGGTGTGCGGTAGAGTTCATGGCGGTCGGAGTTGCTGTGGGCGCCGATGCGGACGCACTCGGCGTGTACCATGACGGGGCCCCTGCCGCTGGCTGCGTGGGCCCAGGCCTCCGCCATGGCCTCGTGGGAGTCGATGACATTGGTGCCATCGCAGTTGAGGACGAGGAGGTTTCTGAACCCGCGGAAATTGTCGGCGATGTTCGTGTTGGCGCTCTGCTCGTGGACCGGGACGGAGATGCCGTAGCCATTGTTCTGGATGACGAAAATGACGGGGAGTTTCTCGCGGCAGGCGCCGGAGACAGCCTCGTAGAAGTATCCTTCCGACGTGGCCGATTCACCGCTGCTGTAGATCGCCACGCCCTCCGAGCCGTAGCGCTGGATGGCCCGCGCGGTGCCGACGGCGTGGAGCGAATGGTTGCCGGTGCACGAGGACACGTTCTGGATGTGCAGGGACGGTTTGGCGAAATGGTTGCTCATGTGCCGCCCTCCACCCGCCACATCGGTGTCCTTGGACAGGCCGTTGAGGATGATCTCCTCGGGGGTGATGCCCGCGGCGAGCACCATCATGAGGTCGCGGTAGTACGGGAAGAGGTGGTCGACGCGCGGCCGGAAATGGAGACCGACGGCGAGCTGGATGCCCTCATGCCCGGCACACGGAGCGTGGTAGCTCCAGCCCATGGACATCTTGAGGTAGCGGGCGGCCTTTTCATCGAGGATGCGCCCGAGGTGCATGAGCTGGTACCATCGCCGGAGTGTGTCGGCATCCGGCCCCGGGGCGGGTTCCGGTGTGGGACGTGCGTCGGTGTATGGTGTGTTCTGAGCCGGGGTTTTCTTGCGTTGTGTCATGCGTGGTGTGGTGCTGTGTTCGAACATTCGTGACGGCCTCACGGGACAGTGGGACAAATCTCATCCCATGGAACACGATTTCGCCGGAGAAGATTCATTTCCATGAGGAATTTGTCGGTCCACGGCGACCCTCAAGATACGATCATCGATGGACATTTCATTGCCCTGAAAGTGTGGGGTGTTCGCCAGTGTTGTCAATACAGGGTGAAATGGTGGCTGGGGCACTCGGGACACCGTCAATATTGAAGAAAAAAACACTTGACACGAGAAATGTATTTGCGCGTGCTGAAAAAATCGCTAAGTTCAGGCGTCTACAGTATCTCATCCCACGTTGTTCCACCAGCTCAAGGAGGTATTCATGGCAAAGGAAACAAAGCCCTTGACCAAGAAACAGATCGTCGATCACCTCGCGACGAAGCTAGCGCAGCCGAAGAAGGTTGCGGAAATGTTCCTCATGGAATACACGACACTGGCGTACAAGGAAGCGAAGAAGTCCTTCGTGCTGCCGGGCCTCGGCAAGCTCGTCGTTGAGAAGCGCAAGGCGCGCAAGGGTCGCAACCCGGCCACCGGCGCAGAGATCAAGATTCCTGCCAAGACCGTCCTGAAGTTCCGCATTGCCAAGGCGGCAAAGGATGCAGTGCTCGGTGTGAAGAAGGCGGCGAAGTAATCTTCCGTCAAGTCGGCAGTGACGCGGGCGCCCGGTGGGCGCCCGCGCCTTTTTGTATCTGACCCTGGTGCAGTCTATATTCGGGTGTCACCCTCGCGCATCACACACATTCATCTGGGGCCGGATATGCTGTCAAAAGTATCCAGCGCCGCGACGTACGGCATCAAGGCCTACATCGTGTCCGTCGAGGCGCACATCGAAACCCAACTGCCCGCCTTCGTGGTTGTCGGTCTGCCGGACAACGCCGTGCGGGAAAGCCGCGAGCGCGTGGCCGCGGCCATCAAGAACACCGACGCGAAGTTTCCCCTCCGTCGCATCACCATCAACCTTGCTCCGGCTGATGTCCGCAAGGAGGGATCCGCCTTCGATCTGCCGCTGGCGATCGCGATCCTCCAGGCCAGCGAACAGATGCCGCTTGTGGACATGGACGACGCCGTGTTCCTCGGCGAGCTCGCGCTCGACGGGAGCCTGCGTCCCGTACATGGCGTGCTTTCCATCGCCCTGCAGGTGCGCGCCGCGGGCTTCCGCCGCCTCGTGGTGCCGGAGGCCAACGCACGCGAGGCCGCGATGGTGCGGGGCGTGGAGGTCCACGCTTTCACGCATCTCCGCGAGGTGCTCCGCTACCTCGACGATCCCGACACCAGGGGCGCCCCTTTCGAGCTCGATGTGGAGAGCATCTTCCGGCGCAGTCAGGAGGCCGGCACCGTCGACTTCGCCGATGTCAAGGGACAGGAGAACGTGAAGCGGGCGCTGGAGGTGGCCGCGGCAGGCGGGCACAACATCATCCTTGTCGGCCCCCCCGGCAGCGGGAAGACCATGCTCGCCAAGCGCATCCCCACCATTCTGCCGCCGCTCACCTTTGAGGAGGCGCTTGAGACCACGAAGATCCGCTCGGTGGCCGGGCTGCTGGGCGCCGATGAGGCGATGTTCTCCTCGCGCCCGTTTCGTGCACCGCACCACACCATCAGCGATGCGGCGCTGGTGGGCGGGGGTGTCGGCATGGCGCGGCCGGGTGAGATCAGCCTCGCACACAACGGTGTCCTCTTCCTCGACGAGCTTCCGGAGTTCGCGCGCAACGTGCTCGAGGTGCTGCGCCAGCCGCTGGAGGAGGGGATGGTGACCATCGCCCGATCCAAACTCTCCATCGAGTACCCGGCGAACTTCATGCTCGTGGCCGCAATGAACCCCTGTCCCTGCGGTCACTTCGGGAATCCGTTCCATGAATGCACCTGCGTGCCGGCGCAGATCCAGCGCTACATGGCGAAGGTGTCCGGCCCGCTGCTCGACCGCATCGACATCCACGTCGAATGTCCGCAGGTGCGCTATCAGGAGCTGTCGTCGGAGCGCTGCGGTGAGAAGTCCGCGGTGGTGCGGGAGCGCGTTATCGCCGCGCGGGAGGTGCAGACACGACGCTTTGATGGGAGCCCCGGCGTCCATGCCAACGCGTCGATGCAGCCGCGCGACATCAAGCGGCACTGCCGCATCGGCACGGAGGCCCAGGAGCTGCTCAAGACCGCCATCACGCGCTTCGGGCTCAGCGCCCGGGCCTACGACCGCATCCTCAAGGTGGGGCGCACCGTGGCCGACCTCGACGGCTGCGCGGGCATCGAGCCGCGGCACATCGCGGAGGCCATCCAGTACCGATCACTCGACAGGCATCTGTAGAGCCGCGCGGGACGGGCCCCGGCCACACGTCGCGCAAAAAAAAAACGGCCCGCGAGGGGCCGTGAACATCCGCCTGTCGTGGGATCACTCCTCCGTGGGTTGCTCCTCGTCGTTGGTGCCAAACCAGCCGAGAAGGAGTGACATGAGCATGACCGCGTTCTTGTCGTCGTCCGGCAGGAAGTGGCCGTCGAACTGGGCGTTGGCATCATCCGGTTTCATGACGTTCCACGTCACCTGTCCCTCCTCATCGAACGGGGTGGGGCGGGGAGTGTAGCCGCGCGAGGTGAGTTTTTCCCCGACCCTGCTGCGAAGGTCGATCTCCTCGTCGTACCAGCTCTGAAGCACGGTCCGGGCAAGATCAGCAGACACGTTCGCCTCGTCAGAAAGGACGGGGAGCAGCATGATCGAGGGTGCCTTGGCAATGTTGCGAAAGCCCTTGAGCTGGTACTTGCCGGTGGTGAGCCTGCACAGGCCGGCCTTGTCATTCTCCATCGCGGGCCTGATGACCGAGAAACGAAAGGCACGATCCTCCATGAGTGCGAAGACGGCGTTGGCGGGGTGAATCTGGGGCTTGCTTTCCTGAGTGGCCATGGGTGTATCGTGATTGATGGCGAAACGATGATGGCAAAGATACGATTTTTTCCGGCAATCGACGCCTCCCGGCATCGCCCCCGTCCGGCCGTGGGGGCTGGTCCACACTCGTGGCCGTCGTCAGTGCGCAGACTGCTTCAGGCTGTGCCCGGGATGCCCGGCCACCGTGCGCCCGAGCCCGTGGATCATCCCACGGATGCACACGTTGCATACGGTGGGTTCATCAGTGATGCATTTGCGATGCGGGTAGATCTGATAGTGCACACGATGGAGCGAGGGTGTGAAGTTCGGCATCACCACGTTCGCGCCGCATTGCAGTGCGCGCTCGCGACCGTGCGGGTCGAGCGTCGCAATGGCGGTGTTGGCGGGGATGTGCGCGTCACGCAGCACCAGGCGCGCCACGGCGATGGTGGTGAGCGAGAGCTCGACGCTGCCGTTGGATTCCCCGGCGAAGGGCGTGAAGGGCGAGGCAATGAACGGACCGAAGGTGCTCATGTCGGCCTCGAGCTCACGGCAGAAGAGGATGTCGTCCGCGATGTCGGCGAGCGTCTGCCCCGGCAACCCCACGATGTTGCCCGTCCCCACCTGGTAGCCGATGCGTTTGAGCTCGTACAGGCAGCCGATGCGATGATCGAGGTCCGAGTCGGGTTTGATGCGTTTGAAGAGCACCGGGTTGATGGTCTCATGCTTGAGCAGGTACCTGTCTGCGCCCGCATCGAACCACATCTGGTAGGCGTCGCCATCCCACTCGCCGAAGGACAGTGTCAGCGCTGCATCGGTATGGCGGCGGATCTCCCGGATGGCTCCGGCGAGCTCCCCGGAGGTGTAGCTGGCTGCCTCGCCGGATTGGAGGACGATGGTGTGGACATTCATGTCGGCAACTGCTGTGGCGGTGCGGACAATCTCGTCGGGTGTCATGCGATACCGCGGCAGCCCGTTGTTGTCCGCGCGGATGCCGCAGTACATGCAGTGCCGTTCGCACTCGTTGCTGATCTCGATGATGCCGCGGAGGTGCACCTCATCGCCGACGAAGGCGTGCCGCACCGCATCGGCCCGCTCGAACAGGCGCTGTCGTTCATCCTGCGCGGTGATGCCCAGAAGGGTGATGAGGTCGTCGCGTGAAAAGCGGTCCTGGAGCAGAAGAGTGTCGAGGTCGGGGGAGGCCGCAGGTGTCACAGGAACACGTCCTTCTTTCCCTGTTCCACGTCGCGCATCATCCTCTCGGTCCTGATGCGGACAGCATCCGGGAGCCTGCCCAGCTCGGATGCGATGACAGGCGCGGCGAGCTCACGCATCTCGTCATCCCCGAAATCGCCGAGGAACTCGATGAAGGTCGCGAGACCGTTCGGCGTGCAGATCTTGCCGATGTTGCCGGACTTGGCGAGTTCCATGAAGCGATCGCCCGTGCGGCCGCTGCGGTAACAGGAGGTGCAGAAGCTCGGCAGG
>CAYUYM010000069.1:0-16084 GCA_964449305.1 uncultured Chromatiales bacterium
ACCCCTTCAACGGCCGGACATGGATGCCCGCCTTCGCGGGCATGACGACCGAGGGGCTGCGGGGCGCTGCGCCCCTGTCGACACCAGCACCTCCCGCCTCCCGGTCGCGTCGAAACGGACGCGCAGGTTCACGAGGCCGCGCGCATCGGGCTTCGTGGCGGTGGCGCCGTCGATCGCGACGATGCGCCCGTCGTACACCATGGCGCTGAAGCTGTGCACGGTGCCGGGGGGGGCCTCCAACAGCACCTGATGCGTGCTGACCGTCGAGGCGCTGTCGGCCGCTGTCGCTGCCGGGATCTGCCGCTGCGAGACGATGCGGCAGCCCGTCGCGTCGCGCCCTTCGCGCAGTGTGCTCCACGTGGGCAGCATCGCAAAGCCTCCAGTGTGCTCCATCGCAATCACGGCCTGCTTCCGGATGTAGAACGGGATCGGCTCGCGGAGCGCCCCGCGCTCCCTGGCGCTGTTGATGAGCACGGGCACGGTGTTCATGCGGACGCGGGTGATGCGGAGACCATCGGCCAGCTCCGGATGGAGATGGATCATGATGGGTGGCCCGTCCACAACGGTCAGGCGGTACTCGGTGCTGGTGGTGGTGCGCTGCATCTCGAGGTCGAGCACCGTCCGTCCCGCCCGCAGGTTGCGGACCAGCACGTGATTCCAGTGCGCGGGGAAACGGGGGCGCAGTGTGGCGATCTCCGAGGCGGCATCGGGCTTCCATCCCACCATGCCCTCGATGGCCGGTTGCAGCACCATCGTCTCGCTCCAGCACTGCCGCGGGCACACACCAGCGGGCTCGCACCGGTCGCCGTGCATCACCTCCTCCACCGCACCAAGCGCCCAGTGCCGCGCGATCTCCATCGTGCCGCGCAGATGCGCAAAGGCCTGCGCGGAGTTGCCCGCCTGGAATTCCGCGAGGCCGGTCCAACCGGTGAACAACGGCCACACACTTCCCTCGTGATACCCGTCGGGACTGTAGTGCTGCGATGTACGGTCGATCAGCCGCACACCCCAGTCGGTGGTGAAACCGTTCGATGCGAAGCGCTGCAGCGCCGGGGCAGCCTGCGCCGAATCAGCGAGTCCGAGGGCGATGGGGACGGCGGCCAATGCGGTCAGCTCGGTGTTCATGCCGCCATCGGGCATGATGGCATGGGCGGGCAGGCCTGTCGGCCCCTGCCAGAAGCGCTCCTCGAAGCGCACGCGTACCCGCTCGGCATCGCCGACAAGGTCGTGTTCCTTCACCACATGCCGCAGCTTCGCGGAGAGGTACTCCGCGTCACGGAGGCATTGCAGCCACAGGGCCGCGAGGTACAGCTCTGTTCGCGCCCCGGCCAGGCTGCCCCCCTCGATCCATCCGTGACCCACATCATGGTTCTCGATGAGGCCGTCGCCATCGCTGTCGGTGGTGGAGAGGAAGTCGATCGCCCGGCGTATCGCGGGCCAGAGGCTGTCTGCGAACACATGGTCGTTCGATGCACGCAGATGGTGTGCTGCGAGCATGATGAAGAGCGGTGTGGCATCTGCCGATGTGAAATACGGGACGCCGGACGTGGTGAGCTCGTGGAAGATCCTGCCGTCCTCGCCCTGGTGCTCTGCGAAGAAGCGAAGCTGGGCACGCACCGTGGCGAGCTCACCCACGGCATCGAGGGCGAAGCCGGCCCAGGCGGCGTCGCGGCCGAAGTACCATGCATAGCCCGGCCGGCCGCTGGGGCGCTGCCCGCCATCCCAGCCGCGTGTGGAAGGACCGAAGCCTGCAAGCAGCGCCGTCCCGAGCCCGGGTGTGGTCGCGACGAAGCGGTCCGCACCGACGACGGCCCAGCGGTACAGTTCGTCGAAATCCCTGTCGGGCGAGGTGATGGTGGTGACGCGTGCAAGCAGATCGCGGTGATGTGCTGCGACCTCGTCGAACGCCGCCTGCGGATCGGCCAGCAGTGTGCGATACACCTCCTCCGCCTCCTGCACGCCATGGCTGCTCCCGGCGATGGCGATGCTGAGCGCCGCATCCCGACCCGCGACAGGGGCGTATTCCGCCACGCACATCACGCCGCCATCCGAGCTCTCACGCAATGCTGGTGCGCCGTTGCGCCACAGCAGCGAGTCGCCGCGGCCATGGAGCACCCGCACAGGCGCCGCGGCGGATCCGAGGAGTGCTGCAACCGAGTCGCCCGCACCGCGGATGTGGAAGGCGCGCAGGCCGTGGTCGAAGCATGTCCGCAGCGCGCCGAGGGCACCCGGTTCCCGCGGCCACATCATGCGCAGGTCCGAGCGCGCGGCGACGACGATGTGCGGCGGGCGCGGGCCGCTGAAGCGGTACTGGACGAGGAGACCGGGACGTGCATGTGCCACGAGGATCGTTTCCGTGAGTGTGCCACGCGCGGTGCGGTAGCGACGCAGCAGCAGCTCAGGACGCACCTCCACGCTGCACGGGAGGTCGCGCAGACGCGTCAGCCGCCCACCGTCCACGATGGCGGCATCGAAGCCGCGAAGGAGGCGGAACGGATGCACCCACAGCTCGTCCAGCCCACCTCGCTCCACGCCCATCGCGAGGCAGCGCCGGCCGGCGAGGTCGATGAAGTCCCGTGTCGCCACAGGGCGATGCATCACAAGGCCGCAGGTGGAGTCCGTGCGCACAGGGCCCGGCACGGGGGAGGTCAGCGGGGCGGACTGAACGGCGAACGCGTCCATCTGCGGACGCCCATCGCCAGAGGATTGCGCAGCGGCGACCGTCGTGGTCAGGAAGAGGAGGATGAGGTTTCGGAGGATGCCTTGCATGGACCTTCTGCACATGTTCTACCAATCGGACAGGAAATTTAGGGAAATTCCGTGAAGGGACGTCGCTTTCAACACAAAGCCTCCAGGAAGCATCCAATGGATCTTCATGCCTTCGTGACTTGATGAATGCGGGCGCAGACCCACTGTCCTCGTTCTGATTCCTTCTTCCGTGGTTCGTCCCTTCTCCATCCGCCATTTGGGATTCGTTGTTCGCCACGAACATCGTATCTTGCCGGTGATTCGTTGTGTGTCACAAAGCCATCACCGCCTCCATATGAAACGCATCTCCCTCATCATCATTCTTCTCCTCGGCCTGATCAGGCTGGAGATGCCATTGATGCAGGGACCGGGGATGCCGGGGACGCCGATGCACTTTCTGACGCAGATCCCATGGCAGCCGGCGCAGAATTCGTCGGCCCCGATCGAACGCGACAGGGCGGCCTCGGTTGCGCAGGTACGCGTCGCATCCGACACACGAATCAGGATCATCCGCCCGGTCGGCGTGTCCATCGCCATCGTCCCGCGACCAACGTGGCTGCGCCCGGCGATCCCCCCTCTTCCTCCACGACCCGACACCACACCGCCCGGCACACGGGCGCCTCCATCACCCCTCGTCACGCGATTCGGATAATTCACGTCATTCGATCACTTCGTCACGAGGAGTCCCCATGCCTGAACAGGAAACCCAGGGTGGGCGCCTTCCATTGCCGTTGATGCTTCTGCTCACGGCCATGGGCGCCGGTCTTGTCGCTTTGCTTCTGTCGGTACTCGGCGTGTTCTGATCACCCCCCGGTGACAGACCAGGGTGTATGATGGCGGACCACGGTCCGCCATTACTTTGATATGCTGAGGGATTTCCGCAGTTTTGCATATTCATCGCTCGCCTCGCACGCCCACTTCTCTGGAGGAGCCATGCGTCATCACGCACATTCGCTGTCACATCACCCTCATGTCACTGGGCGTGGCCATGCCCTTGCATCACACTCATTCCTTCGACTCGTGCTCCTTCTCCTGCTGCTGCCGCTGGCGGGGACGACCCCTGCGGCTCAGCCACAGCCGGACACTCTGCGCGTCGCAGGTCATCTCGGCGGCTGGGTCGGCTGCGCCGCCATTGATGGAGGCTTCGCCGTCGTGGGCCGCGGTGGTGCGGTGAGTGTCATGGACATCTCCGGCCCTCTGGCGGTGCAGCTCGGCTGGCTGCCGCTCCCCAGCGACCACGAGGCACGCCTCACTGCGATCCAGGGCACGCTCGCCTGCGTCATCTCCACCGCCGACAGCCTGTATGTGATCGACATCGCCGATCCCACCTCCCCAGCGGTGCTGGGCGTGCGCAAGATCCCGGGCATCAGCGTCGCCCCCACCATCACCCGGATGGTGCTGCGTGACTCGACGCTGCTGCTCGCCTGCGAACAGAACGGCGTCCGCATCGTCGACCTGCATGCACCTGCGGCTCCGACCATTGTGCACCAGTCGGCCCTCGTGTCGCGCGACTGTGCTGTCAGCGGCACGCACGCATTTCACATCGTGCTCGAGGGTGGGGCGTGGAAATTCGTGGTGCAGGACATTGCGAATCCCTCCTCCCCGGTGGAGCTGGCGCGGATCGCACTGACGGGCACGGCACGTCGTCTGACGCTTGCCGGCCCCACGGCATGGGTCTCCATGGCGAGCGGCATCATCCCGGTGGACGTCAGCAACCCCGCAGCGCCGATTGCCGGACCCGTGGTGAACACCGGCAGGCAGTTCGACATCGGCACCACGTCCTCCACGCATCTCTTTCTCAGGGCCAACCGCCTCTCCGGATCCGGCCAGTCCATCCTCGCCTTCGACATCGCCGCACCGCTCACGCCCGTGCTCGCAGGCCAGATCGATCTTTCCACCAGCGTGTACTCCATCGATCATCGCAATGGGATGCTCCACATCGCCACCGGAGCCGGCTTCGACCGTGTGGATGTCTCCACCGCCTCCCAGCCGGCGCTTGCCCCCAGGGCCCCCAATCCCTCCCGTCCAAACGGCATCACCGCCGGTGGCACATCGCTCATCGTCACCGATCCGGCGGGCATCCACCGCTACGATGCGACCACCGCAGCGGCACCGACGCCGACGCACCTCTGGTCCCAGTACCGTGATTGGATCAGACCGGCCGTCGACGGCACGACGCTGCTCGGCATCGATCGCCCCGCCAACACGGTGAAGATCGTTGATGTGTCCAACCCCGATGCCCCGGCCCTGCGCGGGTCCTTCACCCCCATGAACGGCACGGCCATGGAACTCACCGTGCACGGCACGCTGGCCTTCGTCGGCTGCTCCCTCCCCGCACATGTGGAGATCTTCGACATCAGCACACCGAATGCCGCCACATGGCGCGCATCCTACACCACCCCCGGGCAGGTGATGGACATGGACTTCCTCGCCTCGTCATCGGTCCTGGTCATCGCGCATCGGGGTGGTGGAACAGGTGGATTGATTCTGCTGGATGTGTCTTCACCATCGCTCCCCTCCTTCCTCAAGTCCGTGCCCCTCACAGGCCAGCCTGCCGCAATCGCCATTGACAAGGCGAATCTCTTCGTTGCCGTGAACAACGAGGCCGGCGGGCAATGCCAGCTCGAGGTGTATGACCTGCGAAACATCGGTGCGTTCGCACAGACGGGCCTCTTCCAGCAGGCCGGAACCGCCTTCGATGTCCAGGCCGGCGACAACAGCGTGATCCTGTCACTCTCAAGCGGCAGCGTCTGGAAGCTCGCTTTCTCCGGCGTTGGAAGCGTGCGGTCGACAGGCAGGCTCGCGACCATGCCCTACGGCTTTGCCGATGCCGCGCAGATTCCGGTGCCCGAGGCCGGGTCGTGCTGCATCATCACCACCACGTCGGGCACCTTTGTGGGAGCTGTGCTCGCGGGCTACTCGATGCTGTATCCCGAGCACGAGATGGAGGGATCGAAGGGCGTGTACATCATCACGAACCGCCCACCGGCGCCGCCGGTCAAGCGGAAACTGACTGTCTCCATCATGCCCGCACAGGCGGTCAGCGGTGGCTGCACCACGCACCCGGCACCAGGGGTGTCCCTCTACAACAACAACGAGACAGCCATCATCACCGCCATTCCCGCCACCACCGTGGGCTGGAGTTTCAAGAACTGGTCCGGCGATGTGAGCGGCGTGGACCCGACGGTGAACACACGCATGGACAGGGACAAGCTGGCAATCGCGAACTTTGTCCAACCCGAGCTGCTGATGGCGGGTGGCAAAGGTCGCACGCTCCGCTGCCCCACATGCGAAACCTGCCCCACGCTGGTCGACACGGTGATCAGCATCCGCCTCTGCGCCGATGAGGATGACGACTGGGTGATCGTGAGCATCACGTTCGAGTCGGCCGGAACCGGTGACGAGCTCGCAGATCTCGAGCACGCCACACTGTATTACGATGGCCAGAAGCTGTCGCAGCAGACCTTCGCCACGGATGATGGTAGAATCACGTTCCCGGTGAACAGGGTGCTTGCGATGAACGACTGCCGCACGCTTCTCGTGGTCTACACATTCAAGACGATGACCACAGCCGCCCCGCGCGCTCGCAGCTACGAGCTGCACACGAACACGGGGCTCGTCAGCGCACTGCCGGCCCATCATGCCGCAGGGGTGCGGACCCCACAGCCGTCCACCATCTTTGTCGGAGGCCCGGTGCTGCTGGGCCCGGTGATCAACGTCACGCACAAATCGGTTCATGCCACCATTCAGGAGGCCGTGACCAACGCCAGCGCGGATGACGAACTCGAGGTCTGCCCGGGAACATATCGTGAGTGTGTGAATGTCAACACGCCGCTGACCCTCCGTGCAAAGGAGACGCCCGCCACCACCCTCGTCATCGGGAATGTCACCTGGGACAACACCTTCGACATCCGCACTCCGGGGGTGACACTGCGTGGGTTGACGATCTCCGGCGGTGACAATGGCGTGGCCGTGTTCACCAACAACCGCAGGACCACGGGATCAACCACCATCACCAACTGCATCATCACCAACAACAAGCATGGTGTTGCGATGTTTGATGCCTCAGGGATGATCATCGACGGTTTCACACGCATCCACAACAATGCCTATGGCGGCTTGAAATTCGATCTTTCCTGGAACATCGCCCTGAACGACGTGGTCGTCAGCAACAACGGCGGGACAGGCATCTCCTTCTGGAGCGCGAAACGCATTGCCATCACACGCACCACCGTCACCGACAACAAGGGCAAGGGGGTCTCCGCCCATGAATCGGAGGACTTCACGTTCAGCTCCTCCGTGTGCAGCCGGAACCGCGGTGAAGGAGTGGAATTGTATGGCGTCAAGGGGAATGCCAACCGGATCACCGATTGCGTCCTGGAGCGCAATTCCTTCCCGGCGATCAACATCGAGCGCTCCACATCCGTCGGCATCGAGCGGAACCTCATCCAGTGGAACACGGCGCGGGATGAGTTTCATCAGAAATCGCCGGGAGCCATCGCCATCGGCAACGGATCGTCCGGCTGCCGGGTGAAGGAATGCCGCGTCGTGTCCAACGATGCAGATGGCATCAGGGTGGGAACGAGCCGGCAGACGGAGATCTCCGGCACATCCATCGCCAGCAACACACTCAGCGGCATCGCCGTGAGCGATGCGGCAGCATTGCCGACCATCGACCGGTGCTACATCACGCGGCACCGGAGTGCGATCGATGCAGGCATCCACGTCCTGCAGGGGGACTTCGGGACCATCACCAACACCACGGTGAAGGACAATGCGGACGGCATCGCCCTCAACGCCGCGGATGATTGGACCGTGGCGCGCTCCACCTGCACGGGCAACATCGGCACGGGCAGGAACCAGAACAACGGAAACGGACTCCTGCTTCACTCCTCCAGCAATGCCTCCATCGTCGGGAACACACTCAGCAGCAACATGCGTGGCATCCTGCTCGAACGGAGCGACGGCATCGCGGTGCTGTCCAACACGATCTGGTGGAACTCCCTCTGCGGCATGTACGCGTCTGAATCGCAGTACACCCTGTCGGGCAATTCGATCTGGTTCAACGGACTCCCCTTCATGAAGGGGGATGGCGGTGCGGTGATCTCGCGTGCGAGCCGGAGTGCCATGCATGGCAACTCCGTGGCGCACAACACGGGTGACGGCCTCCTGTTTGCGGCGGGATCCACGGGCATCGTACGGGACAACGTCCTCGAAGCCAACAGCTCCGCCGGCCTGCGCAATGTGGACGACCTGATCGACATCGATGCGCGCGGCAACTGGTGGGGCGATGCATCAGGGCCCGGCGGCATGGGGCCCGGCACGGGGGATGAAGTGTTCGGTCGTGTCACCTTCGACCCGTGGACACATGCGGATCGGTGGCTGATCTGCGCCGCAGCGAAGGACAGCATCATCGTGTCGTCCGGCGACCGGGATTCTGTCTGGCTCACCGTGTTCACCCCACGTCTGGATGCTGACAGCATCGCCTTCGACGTCACGAGCAGCGCCGGCTGGGTCATGACGCCGGCCTCGCTGCAATGCCGGCTGCCGGACTCCGCGGGGCTCGCGTTCCCCGTCAGCTTCACCGTCCCGGTCGGCACACCCAACGCTGCCGTGACGACGATCACCTGCATCGCACGCTCGCTGCTCCACCCGGGTGTGGCAGACACCGCCCGGATCGTCGCGACGGTGCGCGTCCCCCTCCTCACAGCAATACGCGCCTTCCCCGACACCATCACTGTGCGCCCCGGGATGGAGGTCCAACTTTCGGCCTGGGGATGGGATGAACGTGCACACCCAAAGCCCGTGCATCCCATCTGGTCGACCGTCGGCGGGATGATCGACACGGCCATGGTGTTCACCGCCGGATCCCAGACGGGAACCTTCGAAGCCACGGCACGTGATGCCACAACGGGGTTCACCGCACGCTCCATCATCATCATCGACACGAGCGCGGCACGTGCCGCGAGCGTGCGCGTCTCCCCTTCCACGCGTCTGCTCACACCAGGGATGACGGCGGAGTTCACCCTGCTGGGAACGGATCAGTACGGCGACGTCCGTGCGATGAGTGCCACATGGACAGCGGAGGGCGGCTCGATCCAGGGTGGCGTGTACACGGCTGGCACCGTGCCCGGGCCCTGGCACATCACCGCACACGACAGCGCCACCGGGCTTGAGGCCGGTGCGACTGTCACCATCATCACCGGTAGCTTTGCGCAGATCACCCCGCCCGACGGTGCCACCGATCGACCCGTCAACCTTCGCCTCGCATGGCAGCCCCACCCGTTGGCGCTGTCCTACCACGTGCAGGTGGCGCGTGATCCGCAGTTCACCGACCTCGTGGTGAACGATTCGCTTGTCCCATTCACGGAGTGGGACATCGAGGCGCTGCCACATGCGCTGCACCACTGGCGTGTGCGCGCTGTGACCGGCGACGACACCCTCATCCGCACAGGCACCTGGACCTTCTCCACGCGGATGGCTGTGCCGGGCATCATCACCCTGCGTGCGCCCGTGGATGGGACGCACGACGTCCCCCTGGCAACGACCTGCACATGGGACACGCACGCCGCCTTCACCTCGTACCGCTTCACCCTGTCCAGGGACTCGTCATTGGCGAACCCTGTGCGGGTGGACTCCGGGTTGACGATCGGAGCCCTGTCGCTCGCCGGTCTCGAGCATCGTTGTGCCTACCACTGGCAGGTGGAGGGTGTGATGCAGGATGGGATGCGTGTCGCATCACCGGTGTGGTCCTTCACCACACGGGACACGACGTCCACGGGCATCGACGGGACGCCGCCCACCGAGTTCCTTCTTTTCAACAACCACCCGAATCCGTTCAGCGCATCCACCATCATCAGCTACGGACTGCCGACGGAGGCTGACGTCCTTGTCGAAATCCGCTCGCTGACTGGAGCGCTTCTGGCACGATACCAGCAGCAGGCCGCGCCGCGCGGCATCCACCACGTGGAGTGGAACGCCACGGGTGTGCCGACGGGCACGTATCTCATCACGGTTCATGCGGCACCGATCGGAGGTCACGGACTGGTGCGGCGGGGCATGCTGCGCGCCGTGGTGCTGCATTGACGGGCACCGACGCCAAGCACTGCGCTGTCCTTGCCCTGCCGCCCGGAGGAGGCCGCCCATCAGTTTGAATTTCGCCCGGGGTTTGCCGAAGTTTGCGTGTTGGTGTTCTTTCATTCTCGCCTGACGTCCCATTGAGCCGCACCGCGGCAGACCGTCGCACACATCGCGTGCAGCGTGCCTGCCACAGCCGCGGATGGAGTGCCTTCCCACGGGCATGCCGACGAGTCTGGATGAAGATCGAAGCATCGCCACCCTCATCTGCGCTGTGCACGATCATGACCGAGAATGCATGTTTCCCTTCCGACCATATGACGACAGGAGTTCCCATGTCACCAGCCCCGTCCCACTCCACACTCCGGCCCGCCCCCACCGGCGTGTCGTCGGCAGCATCCGTCCATGGGCTCTGCGCCATCGTCCTCTTCGCGGCATGTCTGCTGCCCGCCGTGCTGCACGCCTCCCCGCTCGCTGATTCGCTGCGCATTGCCGGCCACTTCGGCGGCTGGGTGGGAGCATGCCAGGTCCTCGATCCCTATGTGTACTACGGACGTGGATCGACTTTCGCCATCGCCGATGTCAGCGGCACCGTCCCCGTCCCGGTCGCGTCCCTCCCCCTCCCCAATGGCATCGAAGTACAGCGTCTGGTGGTGTCTGGAGGGATCGCGTACACGATCTGCGGGGACGATCGGTTGATGATTTTCGACGTGTCGACACCGGCCGCCCCCACGCTTCTCTCAACACTCATTCTTGGGGGAGTGACCACCGCTCCGTTTACCACGGGGATCACAAAAAAGGACTCCGTCATCTATGTGCTGTGTGGAAGCAACGGATATCGTGTGATCAGTGTCGCGAATCCCGCTGCACCGAGGCTCCTCCTCTCTTCACCCCTGCATTCGAAGGCCATGACCACGTGGAACACCTTTGGCTATCACCTGATCGACAACAGCGGCACACCGGCGCTGGTCATTCAGACCATTGCCAACCCCGCCAGTCCCGTGGAAATCTCGCGCACGAATCTCCTCGGGGATTGCAGAAGCATCAGCAACATCGGCAAGGTGATCTACATCGCCACGGGTGACGGCATACGCGTCATCAATGCCAATGAACCATCGAATCCCGTTTCCGGCACGCCAATCACACCGTCACGATCCTTCGAGACCGTGGTGTGCACGGAGAAGAACCTCTACGCCACAGCACTGCCGCCCTCAACACCGGGCCGCACGATCTACATTCACACTGCCCTCGATCCAATGAAGCCGGTGGTGGCCTCGCAGGTGGACTATCCCGAAGCGGTCTGGGACATGAGCGCGAGCAACGGCCGCATCTGCTGCGCCTCGGGAGGCACACTCGGTCTCGTCGATGCCATTGATCCCAACGCTCCTTCGCCCCCTGGTTTCCTGCCCAATCCACCGGCCCCCTCGGGTGCAGGTGGTGATGGAAACGTGATATATCTGACCGATTACAACGGCATCCACCGGCTCACCACGACGGATCCCAATGCCCCCAATTACACGCATCATTGGCCCCAGTTCCCCAACCATGCGCGCCCGCAGGTGAACGGACGCTGGTTGTACACCGTCAACCAGATGAACAACACGTTCTCGATCATTGATGTGCTGGATCCGAATGCGCCGGTGCAACGCAGCTCCATGCCCCCCTCCAGCGGCATCATCGAGGATTATGCCCGCCTCGGTGACCAGGTGTTCCTGATCCGGCGGTCGCCGTCGAGCGTGGAGATCATCGAGCTGCCCGATCCGAACGCCCCCACGCGTCGGGGCTCGGTCGCGGTGCCGGGGACACCTGTTGCCATCGTCGTTCCCGATTCAGGGAAGAAGGCCATTGTCGCTTTCCAGGACACCCCCACCGGCGGGCTTGCCATGGTGGATTACAGCAACCCCGGTGCGCCGACATCCAACTGGCGGATGAACCTTCCCGGGCAGCCGGTGGCAATGTCCCTCGATCGCACCAATCTCTATGTCGCTTTCAACGATGCAAATGCAGGAACAGGAACAGTGTGGGTGTATGACCTCCGCAATCTTGGAGCGCTCACTCTCACCGGCCAGTTCTCCCTGCCCGGCACCGTGGTGGATGTCCATGCCAGAAACGACCGGGCCCTTGTCCCGATGGATCCGGGGCAGAGCTGGCTGCTGCACTACGTGGGCCCGGGAAGCATGGTGGCAAAGGGTGACGCGACCCTGACCAGCGGCTTCACCGAGATCACGGGCGTGCAGATCGCCGCGCCCGCCATGGCCTGGCTCCAGTCCGTGGTGAGCGGAGAGGTGTCCGGCTACGTGTTCAGCGGACACAAGGAGACCTCTCCGACACGCATCGTGGAGGCCTCCAAGGGCGTGTACATCGTCACCACCAGGCCGCCGAATCCTCCGGTCAGGCGTGATCTCTCGCTGGCCGTCCAACCTCCGCAGGCTGCCTCCGACGGGTGCACGACAAACCCCGCACCCGGAACGCACAGCTACGCGGTGAACGAGCAGGTGGGCATCACCGCCATTCCGAACACCGACAAATCCTGGAACTTCAGGCAATGGACGGGGGATGTGTCCGGAACCTCTGCATCGGCATCGGTGGTGATGGACAGGAACAAGGTCGCCATTGCGAACTTCGTCCAGCCGAGCCTGCTGCTTGCAGGCGGACGTGGCCGGGATGTGCTCTGCCCCGCCTGCCTTCAGTGCCCGCAGCGCTCGGACACCGTGCTGTCCTTCCGTCTCTGCACCGATGAGGACGACGACTGGATGGTGTATTCCGTCACCTTCCATGCAGACGGGTCGGGCAACGAGGCGACCGACATCGCCAACGTGGTGCTCTACATGGGCGATGACAAGGTGGGTGAGGCGCGCTACACCTCCGACAATGGCACGGTGCAATTCTCGTTGGACAAGAAGATCCCGCTCAACGACTGCCGGTATTTCACCCTTGTCTACGTGTTCACATCCACACCACCACCCACGCCGCAGGTGCGTGAATACGCGGTGAGCATCACCACCGCTGATGTGTCGGCCCTGCCGATGCACTACCCCCTCGGTCTGAAGTATCCACCACCCAATCAGCCTGTGACCGGAGGTCCACTTGTCGTGGGGCCGGTGCTCAACGAGAAGACGCGGATGGTGTACCCGACGATCCAGGCCGCCATCGACGGGGCCAACCACGGTGATGTGCTGCTTGCCTGCCCGGGCGTTTACAACGAGAATGTCAACGTCAACATGCAGGTGCGGGTGAAGTCGATGGAAGGACCGGCAATGACCACGATCCTGGCTGCGGACAGCGCGCACCCCGCGGTTGATATCCGGAAAGGTCTGACAACGCTCGAGGGGTTCACAGTGACGCGGAGCCGTGAGGGTGTCTCGATCAACAGCGGAACTGGTGGTGCCACAGGTGCCGTGAATGTGGAGAACTGCATCATCACCGGCAACCACGACGGTGTCAAGATCACCATCTCCGGGTATGTGACGATCTCCAACGGGACCGTGATACGCGGCAGCTCGGAATGCGCCGTGCTCGCGGCCAACGCCCATCACCTGGGGTTCTCCAACCTTCGTGTGGAGAACAACCGCATGGGCATCGTCCTCGGCATGACGGAACAGGCCTTCATCAACGAATGCGCCTTCACCGACAATCGCGGCACGTCCGTGTTCTCCACGCTTTCCACGATGGTCGATGTTCATGACTGTCTGTTCCGTGACAACGGAGGCCCGGTGGTGCATCATCAGAAGCTTCGCAGTGGATCGATCGAGCGGAGCATGTTCTCCGGCAACACGGGCGGTGCCGTCCTTCTTGAGGGTGGGCTGATCGTGAACATCGAGCAGAACACCTTTGTCGACAACCATGCCGCCCTGGGCAGCACCACACAGGACAAGGGGATACTCGCCATCGGGGACAATCCCGGTGACATTGATGTGACGCTGAACACCATCAGTGGAAACGACGGCACGGGGCTTGTCATCGGAAAATGCTGCAACACACGGATCAGCAGCAATGTGATCAGCAACAACAGCATGGGGGGGATCCACATCGGAAAGGAGGCGTCGCCCCTCACCCTCCAGGCAAACGAGGTGACCGGCCACCGGAACGGGCACAGCGGTGTGAGGCTGGTGGAGGCAGACGGGACACGGCTCGAGAACATGCTTGTGAAGAACAACGACTACGGTGTCGATGCGTTTGCCTGTTCCAACATCGCGATCGTGGGTGGGTGGTACACGAACAACCGGGCCTCGGATCCGACACAGGGTCTGGGATCCGCAATCCTGTTTCAAAAAACACGCCAATCACGCATCGAAGATGCGACCATCCAGGAGAACGAGATCGGCATCGGGATGGACTACAGCACGGGCATCTCCATCACCAATTGTTCCATATGGTACAATGCGAACGAGGCCATCCGCTCGAATCACTCGAGCTACACGGCCTCAGGCAATTCCATCTGGTTCAACGGGCTGCCGTTCATGAAGGGCAATCCGGCCGCTGTCGTCAACACGGCCTCGGCTGCGATGCTTGCACACAACGACCTCCGGGCGAACACGGGGGATGCCGTCCTCTTTGAGGAGGGCTCGACCGGCACGCTGCGTGGCAACACCCTTGAGGGCAACACCTCTGCCGGCGTCCGCAACCGCGATGATGCCGTCACCATCGACGCCCGCAACAACTGGTGGGCAGCACCCTCCGGCCCCGGCGGTGAGGGCCCGGGCACCGGGGAGGAGGTGTTCGGTCGTGTTGATTACGCTCCCTGGTCCAATGCCCGCACCGGCCTGGTGTGCATCCCCGCGCAGGACACACTCACCGTCCCCTCGGGAGAAACGGCTGACCTGAAGGTCCATCTCGCCAACCTCGCGGAGCAGACCGACAGCGTGGAGCTCACGGTGACCGATGCATCCGGATGGTTCACCCCGGCCTTTGTCACCATCGCCGCGTGGGACAGTTCCGCCGGCGCCGTCGTCTCCGTGCCCATCACCGTGCCCGCTTCACCAACCCAGGGAGGCAACATCATCCACCTCCATGCCCGCTCCCTCCTCCATGGTGGCACAGCCGACACCGCGGTCACCGTGGTCTTCGAGCTGCCATGGCTCACACGCATCCGCATCGCAGCGGACACCATCCGCCTGAAGCCGGGCGGGCGGGCGCTGCTGGAGGCATCCGGATTCGACCAGTTCAACCGTGAACGGCCGGTGACGCTCGAATGGACCGTGGGCGGAGGCGCCATCGATTCTGCCTCGATCTACACCGCCGGCACACAACCGGGCACCTTCGCCGGACGTGGGCGCTTCATCCCCGCCGACCTCACGGCGGATTTCACCATCATCATCGACGCCGGCCCGGTTGTCATCGCTGAGGTGACCGCCGTTCCGGGCACGGTGGTGCTCAATCCCGGTGGAATGGTGACACTCGCCATGGTGGGCACCGACCAGTTCGGTGAGACGCACGTTCTCGCTGCACAGTGGACACCCACGGGTGGGAGCATGCAGGGGGCGGTCTACACCGCCGGCAGCCAGACCGGCACCTTCACCATCACCGGCAGCGATGGCAACGGCCACTCGGCCGTCGTGTCAGTGACCATCGTTCCAGCGGGCTTCACGCTGCTCGCTCCAACCGATGGGGCTGCAGGGCTGCCACCGTACCTGCACCTGTCCTGGCAGGCGCATCCCGCCGCCGGGCTGTACCGCGTCCAGGTGGCCACCGACGACCGCTTCACCGACCTCGTCGTGGACGATTCCCTCCTCCGGTCCACCGAGCTGCGGATCGCGGCCCGTCCGCAGCTCCGGCAGTACTGGCGTGTCCTCGTCCGCGGCGTGGACGGTTCCATCGTTGCCTCGCCCACGTGGTCCTTCACCACTCGCAACCGGCTGCCGGCCATCATCGCGCTCACCTCGCCGGTGGACGGTCTTGGCAGGCTGCCGCTTTCCGTCCCCTGCTCGTGGGCGGGCAGCGTCGGTTTCAACCGCTACCGCATCACCCTCTCGCGCAATCCATCCATGACGCCCACGGATCTGGTCGATTCGTCCATCACCTCGCCATCCTTCCAGCTCACCGGGCTCCAGCACAAGACCACCTACCACTGGAAGGTGGACGGCATCCTGTCCGACGGCGGATCGGTGTCCTCACCCGTGTGGAGCTTCACCACGGCCGACACCACCAGCACCGGCATCCACCTGCCCGCGGCGGTGAGCGACCTTGTGTTGCATGTCCATCCCAACCCATCGACGGGCTCGGCCTCGATCGCCTGCGTCCTGCCGGAGGATGCCGACGT
>CAYUYM010000070.1:0-15959 GCA_964449305.1 uncultured Chromatiales bacterium
GGACCATCGGTGAAACTACGGTGCAGAACAGCGAAAATCAATTGAACGCGAAATGCCCTTCGCCCGGCGGAGGCGGTGGCCAGTGGGCAGCTCCCGGCTGTTTCCAAACAACCATGTGTCATGTGGGTGTCGCTTCCCCCCCCCCATACGCATGCGCCCCGGCTGTGGGTGGCCGGGGCGTGGGCTGGGGATGTGGAGATGGGGGGAATCGAACCCCCGTCCGAAGAGCAGATCATGAAACATGCTACACGCTTAGTCGATCTTTGAATTTCGCGATGAAGCTACCCGGTCGACAGGGCCTGCCTCAAAGCTATTCCGGGTGAAATCTCGGTTCCTTCGCCGGACACCAGGGAACCTATCCGGTCTTTAGCGGCGCTCACACCTTCAGCCGGCCGACAGGCCTCCGGGGAACGTCGCAGCCCTTAGGCTGCGAGGGCGTAATCGTAGTTGGCGATTATCTTCGTTTGCCGTAAGATTTACGTGCTTGCGGCAGGCACGGCATGCAGTTTCACGCATCCATCTCCCCGTCGAAACCATTGCATCCCCGGGGATTGTGAAAAATACGCATTCGGACAGGGGATTACAAGTTTTCAGGGTTTTCAGCGTTTTCAGGGTTCTCAGGGTTCTCAGGGTGTTCAGGGTTCTCAGGGTTTTCAGGGTTTTCAGGGTTTTCAGGGTTCTCAGGGTTCTCAGGGTTGGGGAGTTTATTCACCTTGACTGTTGTCGTGGATTTTGGGCGTGATGAGGCTGACAGGTAGCTGATGAATCGTGAGAGCATGACGCTGATCGCTATCGTACGCCGGGATAATTCGTCAAACTGCTGCTGCGTGATGTATGCCTGGTCCAAGGCAACATGGAGCTGTGCCCGAACCTCTCCGGCGGACCCCTTCGCGATGTACAGGAAGTGGATGAATTCTCGGTTTGAATGGCGTTCGAATCCTTCCGCGATGTTCCACATGATTGAGGCCGCTGCTCTCCTGATCTGGTCTCGCAATCCAGAATCGCTCAAGAACCCGCCAGTTTTCGACACAAGGTAGATCAACCGAGTCAATTCCCTCGATGTTTTCCAAACCTCCAAATCCTCAAATCGCCTGATACTCACCATTCCATGGCCATCCAACGTGATGATGTGATGACCTGCAACGTGATACCTCAACAAAAGACCCCGCCGGCTTTTACAAACCAGCGAGGTCCTTCATGTTCTCTTTGAGTGCCTGCGGCAACGTTCCCGAATCACATCGGTCCAATCACCGGCAACCACTCAAACAAACCGGGGTCTTCAGCTCAGAAAACTCTGACAACTCTGATGACTCTGAAAACCCTGATAACTCTGATGACGATTACTCCTGCTTTCTCTGCGCATCCACCACGGCAATGGCGACCATGTCCACGATCTCCTTCACCTCGGCGCCGCGCTGGAGGATGTGCACGGCTTTCGAGAGACCGAGGAGGACGGGGCCGATGGGGTGACCGCCGCCGATGCGGCTCAACAGTTTGTAGGCGATGTTGCCGGAGGCGAGATCCGGGAAGACGAGGGTGTTCGCTCCGCCCTTCAATCGGCTGAATGGGAACACCTCGTTCACGATCTCGGGCACCACGGCGGTGTCGGCCTGCATCTCGCCGTCCACCATCAACTGCGGATCGCGCGCGGTCACGAGCTTCAGGGCCTTCACCATCTTGTCGGGCAGCTCGCCCGGTGCGCTGCCGAAGTTGCTGTACGACAGCATGGCAACCCGCGGGGTGATGTCGAAGTTCGTCACAAACTCAGCCGCCTGCAGGGTGATGTCGGCCAGCTCCTCCGGTGTCGGGTCGATGTTCACGGTGGTGTCGCACAGGAAATACGTGCCCTTCTTCATCGACATGACGTAGAGGCCCGACACCTTCCTGTACCGCGGGTCGCGGCCGATGATCTCGAGCGCGGGGCGGATGGTGTCCGGGTAGTGCACCGTGTAGCCGGAGATCATGCCGTCTGCGTCACCCATGTGCACCATCATTGCGCCGAAGTAGTTCGGCATGGTGCGGATGCGGTGCCTCGCGATGGTGGCCGTCACGCCCTTGCGGTTGCGCATCTTGTGGTACTCGGCAATGTAGGCGTCGAGCTTCGCGGACTTGCGCGGGTAGATGATCTCGATGCCGGTGAGGTCGAGGCCGTTCTCCTCGGCCACCTCGCGGATCACCTTCTCGGAACCGAGCAGGATGGGGTTCGCGATGCCCTCGTCCACGCTCAGCACGGCCGCACGGATGATGCGCAGTTCCTCGCCCTCGGGGAACACGATGCGCTTCGGGGCCTTCACCGCCTTGTCGTAGATGGGAGTCATGATCTTCTGCTCGCGCCCCATGCGGATGTCGAGCTGATGCCGATAGGCGTCGAAGTCGGCGATCGGCAGGCGCGCCACACCGGTGTCCATCGCGGCCTTGGCCACGGCGGGGGCGACCCAGGTGAGCACGCGGGGATCGAAGGGCTTCGGGATGATGTACTCCCGCGAGAAGCTCATCTCGGTCACGCCGTAGGCGCGCTTCACGGTCTCGGGCACGTCCTCCTTCGCAAGCAGTGCGAGGGCATGGGACGCGGCCTTCTTCATCTCCTCGTTGATGGCCGTGGCACGCACGTCGAGCGCACCGCGGAAGATGAAGGGGAAGCCGAGCACGTTGTTCACCTGGTTCGGATAGTCGGACCGGCCGGTGGCCATGATGATGTCCTCACGCGCGTCCTTCGCGTCGTCGTAGGTGATCTCGGGATCGGGGTTCGCCATGGCGAACACGATGGGGTTGTCGGCCATGGAGCGGACCATGTCCTTGGACACGACACCGCCGGCGGACAGGCCGAAGAACACATCCGCGCCCTTCATCGCGTCGGCGAGTGTGCGGCACTCGGTCTCCACCGCAAACCACTCCTTGAACTCGTTCATGCCATGATCGCGGCCCTTGTGGATCACGCCGGACGTGTCGCACAGGATCACGTTCTCCCGCTTCACGCCGAGGCTGATGTGGAACTTGGCGCAGGCGATGCCGGAGGCTCCGGCGCCGTTGTACACCACGCGCATGTCCTCGAGCTTCTTGCCCACGAGCTCCGCGGCATTGATCAGCGCCGCACCGCTGATGATGGCGGTGCCGTGCTGATCGTCGTGGAACACGGGGATGTTCATGGTGCGCTTCAGCTCCTCCTCGATGTAGAAGCAGTCGGGGCCCTTGATGTCCTCCAGGTTGATGCCGCCAAAGGTGGGCTCGAGCACCTGGCACACGCGGATGATCTCCTTGATGTCCTTGGACGCCAGCTCGATGTCGAACACGTCGATGTCGGCGAAGGTTTTGAACAGCACTCCCTTTCCTTCCATCACGGGCTTGCCGCCATGCGGGCCGATGTCGCCGAGGCCGAGCACGGCGGTGCCGTTGGAGATCACGGCCACGAGGTTGCCCTTGGCGGTGTATTCGAACACGAGATCATCGTTCTTGTGGATTTCACGACAGGGCTCGGCGACGCCCGGTGTGTAGGCCAGGGAAAGGTCACGCTGCGTCACACACGGTTTGGTGGTAATGACTTCGATCTTGCCCTTGCGCCCAATGCTGTGGTACTCAAGAGCATCTTCCTTCCTGATTTTCATGATGAATCCTTGAAGCTGTTCGTGATGGTAATGCTGTCGATCGCGTGAAAAGAAACTAACCATTCCATCGGTGGAGAGCAACACCGAAGAAGGCATGACGGGAAGCCCCGCGCAATTGAACCAATTCTTTTCTGCCGACGTTGTATCTTCCGTCCGTTCCACCGTGCACGACGTGCCGCGCCTCCGCGGCCCCGCGCCTCCCACATCACCCTTCATTCGCACAAGGAGCCGTTCCATGTCCAACCAGATCGCCGCGACCTTCCTGCCGGAATTCGATTTCGAGATGGCCAGCACACGCAAGGTGCTCGCCAATTGTTCCGATGCGCTCTTCACCTGGAAACCCCACGAGAAGTCCTTCTCGATGGGCCGCCTCGCCAACCATGTCGCCAACATCCCCACGTGGACGGCAATGACACTCACCACGGACTCCCTCGACGTCGCCCCCGCCGATGGCTCGGAGTTCAAGATCGAGGAGTATGACACGGTGGAAGCCCTCCTGGCAGTGTTCGACAAGAGCGTGGCGGATGCACGTGCCCTGCTCGCGGCCACCGACGATGCCACCATGATGGGCGACTGGTCCATGCTCATGGGCGGCAAGACGATCTTCACCATGCCAAAGGCCGCCGTGCTCCGCACCTGGGTGCTCAACCACCTCTACCATCACCGCGCCCAGCTCGGCGTCTACCTCCGCCTCAACGATCTGCCCGTGCCCGGCGTGTATGGGCCGAGTGCGGATGATGACGGGATGTGATGGGCGGGTTCACGTGTTGACGAGTTGAGGAGTTCAAGAGTTGGAGGGACGGTGCGTTTCACAGGCGACAATGTTGCGGACTGTCCTTCCAACATGATCCTTCCACTGTGAGAGCCTCATGATTCTCATCACCGGAGCAACCGGATACATCGGCGGGAGGCTTGTGCCGCTGCTTCTCGCACGCGGCCACCGCGTCCGCTGCCTCGTGCGTGATGCCTCGCGCCTGGAGGGCCGTCTGTGGCGCGAGGGGGTGGAGGTGGTGGAGGGCGACGTCCTGCGGGCGGACACGCTCGCAGCCGCGTTTGTCGGTGTCGATGTGGCGTATTACCTGGTCCACAGCATGGCGGGCGGCGGCGATTTCCACGAGCGCGACATGCACGCCGCGCGCAACGTCGGCGCCGCGGCTCACGCTGCCGGTGTGGAGCGCATCATCTTTCTCGGCGGTCTCGCGGGTTCGCAGGAGAACCTCTCACCGCATCTGCGTTCGCGCGTGGAGACGGGGGACGCCCTGCGTGAGGCGGGTGTGCCGGTGACGGAATTCCAGGCAGGAGTGATCGTCGGCTCCGGCAGCCTGTCGTTCGAGATCATCCGCTACCTGGCGGAGCGCGTCCCGATCATGATCACGCCGCGCTGGGTGTCCACGCGCACGCAGCCGCTCGGAGTGGCCGACGTGCTCGCCTATCTCGCCTCCGCGCTCGATGTGCCGGAGTCCACCGGGCGCGTCATCCAGATCGGCGGGGCCGAGGTCGTCACCTACGGTGGAATGATGCGGCAGTATGCCGAAGCCCGCGGCCTCCGACGCGTGATGGTGCCGGTGCCACTGCTCACGCCCCGGCTGTCCTCGTACTGGATCAACCTCGTCACCCCCATCCCCGCATCCATCGCGCGGCCGCTGGTGGAGGGCCTCCGCAACGAGAACGTGGTGACGGATCCCATCGCGCGGTCACTCTTCCCGCACATCGTCCCGGCCACGTATGGCGAGGCGGTGGCGCGGGCGCTGGAGCAGCTCGAGGCGCGGCATGTGGAGACGTCGTGGAGCGATTCGCTCGGCTCCACAGACGCCATCGTGCCGCTGGCCACCATCACGCATGAGGGCATGATCCTGGAGCGGCGGCGTGTGGTGGTGCATGCGGGTGCAGCCCGGGCATTCGCGGTGTTCACCGGCATCGGCGGGCAGCGCGGCTGGTTTGCGCTCGACTGGGCGTGGCATGTCCGCGGGTGGATGGACCGCCTGGTCGGCGGTGTGGGGCTGCGCCGCGGCCGCCGCGATCCCGACGACATCCGTGTGGGCGATGCGCTCGATTTCTGGCGCGTCGAGGCGCTCACACCTGATCGCTCGATGACGCTCCGCGCCGAGATGCTCGTGCCCGGCAAGGCATGGCTGCACTTCACCGCCACTCCGCGCGGCGCGAAGGAATGCGTCCTCACGCAGACGGCGTATTTCGCGCCCAAGGGACTCGCGGGCTGGCTCTACTGGTACGCGATGGCCCCGTTCCACACGTTCATCTTCGGCCGCATGATCCGCGAGATCGCCCGCCGCGCGGAGCGCTGAGGCGGCGCCGGTGTGCGGCGGGATGAAGTGGATTCTTTGACGCAAATGTTCCATCTTGTGGCAAAGCGTGGAGGTGTCCGAATGGATGTGATCGATCACCATCTGGGAGGTCAGCCGGGATCGGCAGCAGGGGGTGCGCCGGGAACGATGCCCGAGTTCACGCGCCCGGGACAGGTCACTCCGATCACCGACGCCTGACGCACGACGCGGTCCACCGAATCCATCACCAACTCAGCGAGAGAAGCATGCGATACGTTTCCAAGACCCGGCTCTTCAATGTCCCGCTCATCTCCATCGCCCTCGGACCGGACTTCGAACGCAGGGAGGTGCGTGGCATTGCGCACGGCATCATCGCCATCGGGGATGTGGCCGTGGGTGGCGTGGCGGTTGGCGGCGTGACGGTGGGGGTGGTCCCCATCGGTGGCGTGGCGATCGGTGGTGTGGCTCTGGGGGGCGTGGCCCTCGGGCTCATCGCCCTGGGCGGTGTGGCCATCGGCCTGATGGCGCTGGGCGGGCTGGCGATCGGCCTCTCGGCCAAGGGCGGGCTGGCGATCAGCGTGTTTGCCGACAAGGCACTTCATTCGTGATGGGGGCGCACATGAACAAGGCATGGTATCTCGTGGTGCTCGGTTTGTTTGGCTGTGCCGGCATCCCCGACGGCATCGAGCCGGTGCGCGGTTTTGATGTGAACCGCTATCTCGGGACATGGTATGAAATCGCGCGGCTGGACCACTCCTTTGAACGCGGTCTGAGCCGGTGCAAGGCCACCTACGCAATGCGCGACGATGGTGGTCTGTCGGTGCTCAACACCGGCTTCAAGGATGAGGACAACGAGTGGAAGACGGCGGAGGGGCGCGCATACTTTGTGGAGACGCCGGATGTGGGGCGCCTGAAGGTCTCCTTCTTCCGGCCGTTCTACGGCGGGTACAACATCATCGAGCTCGACAAGGAGAACTATGGCTGGGTGCTGATCTGCGGCAACAACCGTGATCACCTGTGGGTCCTTTCACGCACACCGGTGCTGGATGAAGGTGTCCGTACGGCGCTGCTGGAGCGCGCGGAGATGCGCGGGTTCAACACGAAGGCGCTGATCTGGGTGGAGCAGGGGGAGGTCCCGGGTCGCTGACGAAGGCGTTTTCTGGTCGACCGTTTTTCGTTACCTTTGGCCCACTGATTCGGCACACGCCTGACCGGTGCTCACAATAATACGCCGAGACATCGGCACAACGCATAAGATGTTCTTTCTGGCGTGTCTCGCACAGGCTTGTGAAAACAAATAGGAAGCGAAATGTCCATTCCTGATTTTCAAACAATGATACGACCACTGCTTGAAATTGCTGCTGATGGCGCCGAGCATTCGACAAGGGAAACGAATGAAATCCTTGCGCTTCAATTCAAGCTCACTCCAGAAGAACGGACCACGAGACCTGATTCTGGTGGTGCGTTCGTCTTCATCAATCGAGTCGGATGGGCAAAAAGCCACCTGGTCCAAGCAGGAGCTTTGCTGAGCAGAAAACGGGGGGTATACCAGATCACCGATCTGGGAAGAGAAATCCTTCGGCAAGGACATGACAGAATCACCATCAAGGTTCTGTCTCAGTATTCGGATTATACACGTCGGCGTGTCGCGAGACAAAGAGTTCCAACGTCAATGATCTCACCGGGAGGTAACCACGATTCGCTGGAAACGCCAGATGAAATGCTGTTTCGTGGGTATCAGACGATTCGTGATGCACTCGCAGCCGAGTTGCTTCAAAAAGTAAAGGAAAATTCACCAAGGTTCTTCGAAGGTCTCGTCGTCGATCTCATGGTTGCCATGGGGTATGGTGGAACACGGAGGGATGCTGGAGACTCCATTGGACAATCGGGAGATGAAGGAGTTGATGGCATCATCAAGGAAGACATGCTTGGTTTGGATGTCATCTATCTGCAGGCGAAGCGGTGGCAGGGAACTGTCGGTAGGCCAGAAATCCAGAAGTTTGTTGGAGCTCTTTCAGGCAAGCGGGCAAAAAAGGGCGTCTTCATCACCACTGGGAGTTTCACCAGCGAAGCTCAAAGCTATGCGAATTCGATTGAGACAAAGGTGATTCTCATTGATGGCCACGACTTGGCGAATCACATGATTGACTTCAATGTTGGCACTTCGACGCAGACCGTCTATGAGATCAAGCGCATTGATTCCGATTATTTCAATGAAGAAGTATAGGTGACACGGACACCTCGTCTCCGACGCCCCTCCACGAAACCGGCCGTCAACCACGCACCCCACATCAGCACACCGCGAAGCCGCGGGCGCTCTCGTCCCAGTCGGGGGCGGAGTGGATGGCAGGGAGCACGTCGTGCACGGAGGTCACCACGGTCCACATGTCGGCATGGCGTGCATCCATGAAGCGCTCGCCGATGCTGCGCTCGAACTGGGCGATGAGGGGATCGTAGAAGCCGTTGCTGTTGACGATGATGATGGGGTGGGTGAACAGGCCGAGGCGTTTGAGCGTGATGGTCTCCAGCAGCTCCTCGAAGGTGCCGCAACCACCGGGCAGGGCGACGACGGCCGTGCTGATGTCCCGCATCACATCCTTGCGCTGCGCCATGGTGCCGACCACACGGAGCTCCGACAGCCGTGGGTGCTTCCATTCGAGGTCGCTCATGAAGCGGGGCAGGACGCCGATCACCACGCCCCCCGCCGCGAGCACCCCGTCGGCAAGGGCACCCATGGAGCCCGTGGCCGCCCCGCCGCAGACCACGTCGTGACCGGCACGGGCCAGCAGCCCGCCAAGAATGCGGGCGTCGTCATGATACATGGGATCGCAGGCGCGGCTGGAGGCGCAGAAGACGCAGATGGCGGGTGATGTTGGATGCATGCCGGGTGTTGATGAGTGTTCGATTGGTCACTACCTTTCCGGCGCCCATGATACGCAAATGCCGGCATGCATGAAAGCCACCTCCACCCACACCGTATGAACCACGTCCACCATCCCACCTCCACTCCGCCGTTGCACCTGACCATCACCGGACAGGGTCGGCCGCTGCTGCTCATCGCCGGGATGCTGTCCGATGGAACAAGCTGGGATCCCGCGATCCCGCTGCTCGAGCAGAACCACCGCGTGATCCGCCCGGACAACCGCGGCACCGGGCGCTCGCCGGACAGTTGGGATGGCATCACCATCACCGACATGGCGGACGACTGCGCGGCCGTGCTCCGGAGGCTGGGCATCACCGGCGCCGTCGTACTCGGACATTCGATGGGAGGCTTCATCGCGCTGGATCTCGCCGCGCGGCACCCGGAGCTCTGCTCCCGCCTTGTCCTCGCGGGCACGGGGACGCACAGCCCACCCGAGGTCGACCGCCTCTTCGGGGCGTGGAGCGACGGCTACGCCAAGGGCGGCGACCGCGCTGCATGGTTCAGCACGCTCTTCGACTGGATCTTCGCCCCGCAGGTGCTCGCCGACCCGGAGCTGCGCCGCGCAGCCGTGCAGGCGTCCATGGACCATCCCTGGCCGGTGCAGCCTGCCGCGCTGCGTCGACAGGTGGAAGCCATCGCGGCCTTCGATGCCACGCCCCTGCTGCCCGCCATCACGGCGCCGACGCTCGTGGTGGCGGGGACGGCAGACCGCCTCTTCCCGCCCGACGCTGGTTGCGTACTGGCGGCGGGCATCCGAGATGCACGGCTGCTTGTGGTGGAGGGAGCGGGGCATGCCATGGTGGTGGAGTGTGCGGGTGAGCTTCCCCGCTGGATCGCCGGGCCGGCATGATCGGGACCACTCCGCGGAATCTTCCACGGGGGGATGCGTGTTCATGACCACGATGGGCTGTTTCACACACATGAGGAATTGCATATGATCTGGATCTGGAGTGGCTTTGTGGCGTTCGTGCTGGTGCTGCTGGCGTTGGACCTTGGCGTGTTCCATCGCAAGGCGCATGTGGTGTCGGTGAAGGAGGCGATGGGCTGGTCGGCCGTGTGGATCACCCTCGGCCTGCTCTTCTCCGTGTTCGTGTACTTCGGCTATGAGCAGCACTGGCTTGGGCTGGGAGCGGCATTGGATCCCGTGGACGGCATCATCAACAACGGGGCGCGGGCGGTGGAGAAATACCTCACCGGCTACGTGGTCGAGAAGTCGCTCAGTGTGGACAACATCTTTGTCATCGCCATGATCTTCGGCTTCTTCGCCGTCCCTCCCATCTACCAGCATCGCGTGCTGTTCTGGGGCATCCTGGGCGCGCTGGTGATGCGCGGGGTGATGATCGCCGTGGGTGCAGGGCTGATCGCACAGTTCCACTGGATCCTGTACATCTTCGCCGCCTTCCTCATCCTCACCGGACTCAAGATGCTCTTTCTCTCCACCGGACACACGGATCCGAACGCGAACTTCATCGTGCGTCTGGTGCGTCGCTTCTTCCCCGTCACCGCGCGCTTCCATGGCGAGCATTTCCTGGTGCGGGCCGGCTCGGCTCAGTCGCATGAGAGCGAGACGCCCGGTTCAGCCGAAGTGCCCGATTCCGTGGTGGATGCCACGCGGCCGGGACGTTGGATGCTGACGCCGCTCGCGCTGGCGCTTGTGATGGTGGAATCCACCGACCTCATCTTCGCTGTCGACTCCATCCCGGCCATCTTCGCCATCACCGGCGATCCCTTCCTTGTGTTCACCAGCAACGTGTTCGCCATCCTCGGCCTGCGCTCGCTCTACTTCGCCCTCGCCGGCATGATCGACAAATTCCGCTACCTCAAGCCCGCCCTCGCCATCGTGCTGCTGGTGGTCGGCCTCAAGATGCTCTTCGCCGGGTGGCTGAAAGCGCTCCTGGGAAGCTCCTTCAATCTGTATCTTCTCCTCGTGGTGCTGGCGATCCTGGCCACCGGTGTGATCGCCTCGCTCCTGTCCGACAAACCGTCCCAACCACACGAGGCATGACCATGAAACTGACCCGGGTCTTCCAGGAGTTCTTCCGCAGCGAGCAGTCGTCGGGCATTGTCCTCATCCTGTCCGCCGCGGCATCCATCATCATCACCAACTCCTGGCTCGGCCCGGACTGGCTGGCGATCTGGGACACAAAGGTCGGCTTTTCGCTCGGTGATTTCGTGCATCTGAAGCACAGCATCGGGCACTGGATCAACGACGGGCTCATGGCCGTCTTCTTCCTCCTCATCGGGCTCGAGATTGAACGTGAACTCTACGCGGGTGAACTCTCGAGCATCCGCCATGCCTCGCTGCCCATCGTCGCGGCTCTTGGTGGCATGGCCGTGCCGGCGTTCCTCTACTTCCTCTTCAACCGCGGCACCGACACCATCAGCGGCATCGGCGTGCCCATGGCCACGGACATCGCCTTCGCGCTCGGTGTGCTCGCCCTGCTCGGGAAGCGGGTCCCTCCGGCGCTCAAGGTGTTCCTTGCCGCGCTCGCCATCATCGACGACCTCGGCGCCATCATCATCATCGCCGTGTTCTATGTCGGCAGCTTCTCGCTTGTGCACTTCGCCCTCGCGATGGGCGTCTTCGTCCTTCTGCTGGTGCTGAACCGCAGCGGTGTGGACTCGCTGTTCGTCTACCTGCCACTCGGCGTGGTGATGTGGTACTTCATGCTCGAGTCGGGCGTCCATGCCACCATCGCCGGTGTGCTGCTCGCCTTCGCCATCCCCTTCCGCCGGGGAGGGCCGGAATCGCCGTCGTATCATCTCCAGCATTTCCTGCACAAGCCGGTCGCCTTCCTGATCATGCCGATATTCGCCGTGGCGAACACGGGCATCACGCTTGATGGAGGCTGGATGCACGGACTGTTCACCGCCGCAAGCCAGGGCATCGCCGCCGGCCTCGTCGTGGGCAAGCCGCTCGGGATTGTGCTGTTCAGCCTCGTTGCGGTGAAGCTCGGGCTCTCGCGGCTGCCCGACGGCGTGCACTGGCGGCAGATGCTGGGAGTGGGCTTCCTCGGCGGCATCGGTTTCACGATGTCCATCTTCATCACCCTGCTCGCCTTCGACGCTCCCGCCGTGGTGCAGCAATCCAAGATCGCCATCCTCGCGAGCTCCCTCATCGCGGGCGGCATCGGCTGGGCCATCCTGCGCCGACCGCGCAGGCGGCAGGCGCACGCAACGGCTTGAGGCATCATCCACCCAAACGATCGGAGACCTTCATGCACTCCTCACCCCAGGCCATCCTTCTGCAGTGGATCGCGGCTTTCAACTCCGGCGATGTGGATGCCGTCCTTTCCCTGTATGATCCGGGCGCGACACTCATCCCCACCTTCTCCAACCGCATCATCAAGACGCCCGACGCCATGCGCGAGTACTTCACGCGCCTTGCCGCGCGCGACGATCTGAGCGTGGAACTCCATGAGAAGACGCTCGACATCCAATCCAAGGATGCAGACATGATCCACATCCTCATCGGCACCTACTGCTTTCAGATGGGCATCGACGGCGAACTCTTCCGCTTCGAGGCGCGCTTCAGCTTCGTGATGGATCTCGCGCTCGAGCGCCCCATCATCCACCATCACTCGTCACAGATCCCGCGGATGCTATGACCCGCGAATCGCTTCCCCCCATGCCCCCATCCCCCACACCCCTCGCCCAGGCGGGCTACACCCGCACACACCACAGCATCCCCTACGAGGGACGCGTCTTCTGCATCGAGCACGACACCATCCGCCACGTGAGCGGGTACACCACCATACGCGATGTGGTGCGGCACAATGGCGGCGCCGTTGCGGTGGCGGTGTTCGACAACCGCGATGTGCTGCTCATCCGGCAGTTCCGCTATCCCATGCAGGACTTCGTGCTGGAGCTGCCCGCCGGCAAGCTCGATCCCGGCGAGGATCCGGCGGTGTGCGCCCTGCGGGAGCTGGAGGAGGAGACGGGCTGGCGGGCGGAGCATGTGGAGAAACTCACCTCACTCCTCACCACGCCGGGCTTCTGCAGCGAGGTGCTGCACATCCATCTCGCGACGGGACTGACGCGCGGCACGCAGGCGCTGGAGCAGGGCGAGGAGCACATCGAGGTGTTGCGCATGCCGCTCGACACGGCCGTGGCGATGTGCGCCAGCGGTGCGATCATCGACGGCAAGACCATCGCCGGCCTCATGCTGGCAAAGCTCAGGCTCGACGCGACCCTGTGATCCCACCGGCTCCGCGTGACAGAAACGCGGCGCGTCATCCACCACACCACCACCAGACGCTGGACGCACGGGCGGCGTGCCCGGCAGAACACCATGTGCGAAACGCGCAGCTCGCGCGTCCACATCCGGCGGGATCCGCACGACCACTTCCCTTTGGGCGGGGGATTCCGTAGGTTTGGAATGCTGACGATACGTTCATCCCCGCACAAGGACCCTGGAGCTTCACAATGAGAGCATCACTCGTGGCCGCTTGCATCTGCATGGCATGCATCGCGGCGAGCGCGCGTCCTGTCGACCCCGTCACAGCACAGAGGGTCGCGGAACGCTTCCTTCTCACCGACACGCGCGCCGGCCTTTCCCACACCGCCGGCGACATCACCCTGACACTCATCCACCAGGAACGCGGCCGGCGCATTCCCGGAACCGGCGGCCCCGCCGGGCCGGTGTTGTACCACGTGTTCGGCTTCGATGGCAACCGTGGCTTCGTGCTCGTGGCCGGCGACGATGTGGTGCGCCCGATTCTGGGCTGGTCCGACGAGGGGCGCTTCGATCCGGACGATCTGCCACCCGCGCTCGCGACCTGGCTCGACGGTTGCGCGGCCATCATCCGTGAGGCGACGCGGCGTGGCGGTGAGCCGGCGGCTGCCGTGCGCGATGCATGGGCGTTCTACACCACCCCCGGCACCTCCCTGCTGCGGCGCGCATCGCAGGCACCGGCGGCCGGGCCACTGCTCACCACCACCTGGGACCAGCAGCCGTATTACAACGACCAGTGCCCGGGCGGCTCGGTGACGGGCTGCGTGGCGACGGCCATGGCGCAGATCCTCAGGTTCTGGAACCACCCCGCAAAGGGCGCGGGCATCCACAGCTACCGTGAGGCGACGTATGGGACGCTCACGGCAAACTTCGGCGCGACGAGCTACTCCTGGGCCGCCATGCCGACCGCCCTGAGCGCCCCGAACCAGCAGGTGGCACAGCTCATGTTCCACTGCGGCGTGGCCGTGGAGATGAAGTACAGTCCCGATGGCAGCGCGGCCAACACCATCGACGACGGGACAGGCGGCCCGAGCGCCCAGGGCGCCTACTCGCGGTACTTCGGCTACAACGGCGCAACCATCAAGGGCGTGTGGCGGGAGGACTACTCGACGGAGTCGTGGATGGCCATGCTGCGCGCGGAGATTGATGCGGGACGGCCCATGCAGTACCGCGGCGCGGGGCCGGGCGGCGGTCACTCCTGGGTGTGCGACGGCTACGACGGCACGGGCAACTTCCACATGAACTGGGGCTGGAGCGGCAAGGGCAACGGCTGGTATTCGCTCGAGGATCTCGACCCCACGGAACTCGGCACAGGCGGCGGCAACGGCGCGTTCAACGCATCGCAGGGAGCCGTGGTCGGCATCGCCCCGGTGGGCGGAGGCACGCCGACCGACGCCCCCATCATCCTCAATGCGGCCATCCAGATCACGCCCAACCCGATACGCTTCGCCACGGCCTTCAGTGTACACACGGATTTCATGAACACGGGCACCACCCCCTTCAGCGGCGATTTCTGCACCGCCCTCTTCTCCAGCGATGGCACGTTCATCTCCTTTGTCGAGATCTTCTCCACCGGGACCAATCCCCTGCTCGCCGGAAACCACTACATCAACGGCCTCACCTTCTCGAATGCCGGTCTGCTGGCCGTGCCCGGGCAGTACACCATCGGTGCCTACTTCCGCCCCACCAACGGCGAGTGGCAGCTTGCCGGATCGACGACCCACACCAACCCGGTGAGCGTCACCATCCAGGGCCCGACAAACACCATGCAGTTGAGCGCGGCCATCAGCCCGACACCGGCGGCATTCCATCAGGGTGCTGCGGCCGCGGTGACGGTCAACATCATCAACCGGGGGTTCATCACGTATTACGGACAGTATGCCGCGGCGCTCTACGATCTGGACGGCAATTTTGTGGAGCTGATCGGCACACTCGACGAGACACGCGGCCTGCCCGTGGGCTACCAGTACCTCACCCCCTTCCTCAGCTTCGCGTCCACCTCCATCTCGGCGGGGCCGGGCACCTACCTCCTCGCCATCCTCGAGAAGCCATCCGGTGGCACAGACTACCACCTCGTGGGTGCGGCCGACTTCCCGAACCCCGTCCTGATCACGGTGAGCGAGGCGGGGCTCGCGCCCGACATCTACGAGAACAACAACACGGAGCCGACCTCGGCACCGCTGCCGATCGCATGGAACGGGGCATCCGGAATTGTCGTCACCAATGGCGCGAACAACCACACGGGCTCGGACATCGACTTCTACGCCATCCACCTGGATCCCGGTGCGCGCTACACAATCCGTGCGCGCGTGCACGACGCCGGTTCAAGCACCGATGGCGTGGTCTACACGAACGACGTGGTCTTTGCCATCAACGCCATGGGGCAGTGGTCAAACGCCATCGATGCCATCGCTCCGGAGTTCGAGGTGGAAGTGGGCAGCGCATCGCAGGGACGGGACATCATCATCATCGTTGCGCCGTATTTTGCCGGCTTCACAGGCACCTACAAGCTCGATGTCCGGATCACGAAATCCTCCATCAGTGATGTGGAGACCGCCGAGCCGCAGTCCTTCGCCTGCACGCTTCATCCCAATCCGGTGCACGATGCGCTCACGGTGAACCTCACCGGCGCCACGCAGGCGGCGGCGGAGTGGAGCATTGTCGACGCGCTCGGGCGCACATGCAGCTCGGGCTCGCTCCCATCGCACGCACCAGAGCCCATCGATGTGCGTGCGCTGCCGCCAGGGATGTACCGCCTTCTGCTCCGCTCGGGCGCGGTGCAGCGGGCGCTGCCCTTTGTCAGGAATCAATGACGCATGCCCGCGCTCACCGGTGCCACGGTGAGGCGCGTCAACGCCTGCCTCGCACCTGAGCCTCTTGCCCGACGTGAATCACATTCTTATCTTCACGCAGTACTC
>CAYUYM010000071.1:0-15893 GCA_964449305.1 uncultured Chromatiales bacterium
GGCCACCCTCTGCAGGGCGAGAAGTTGATCGATGTGGTCGATGAGATGCGCCTCGGAATAGGGCTTTGTGATGAAGCTGTCGGCCCCGCTCTCCAGTCCTGAGAGCACGTCGTTCACATGGGACAGCGAGGTCAGCAACAGCACCGGGATGGACCGGAGCTGTGCATCGGATTTGATCAGGCGGCACAGCGCAAAGCCGTCCATGTCCGGCATCATGATGTCGGTGATCACGAGAGTCGGGTGGAAGCGGATGACCAGGTCGTGCGCCTCCAGACCGTTGGCTGCCGCTTCCACGTGGTAGCCATGCTGCTGGAGCACGAATTTCAGCCGGGATGCCTGTGTCGGGCTGTCCTCGGCGATGACGATGGTGGGGCGATGGATGTCTGGAGTCATGGCGCATCGGATGTCGGAAAATGGTGATCGTGTCGAACTGCCGTGCCGTGGTCCTGCCGTGAGTGATCAGTCGGGGATCTCGATGGAGGGAAGCGTGAAGGCGAAGGTCGATCCGGAACCGACCGTGCTTTCCACCTCGATCGTGCCGCCATGTCGCTCGACGAACTCCTTGCAGAGGATGAGCCCCAGACCGGTGCTTGGCTCACCCGCCGTCCCTGGTCGGTTCACCCGGGCATCCAGGTGAAACAGTTTGCCGATGTTGTCGGCACTGATGCCGATGCCTGAATCACGGACACTGATCCGTGCATGACCGTCGCGGATCGTCTCCGCCGTGATGAGGACACGTCCGCCGATGTGGGTGAACTTCACGGCGTTGGAGATGAGGTTGCGCAGCACCGTTTCCGCCATGCGGAGATCGGCATGCACCATGATGTTCCGCGGCACGGTGCATTCGATGGCGATGTGCTTGGCCGATGCGGCCGACTCCTGTGACCGCCGCACGGAGCTGACAAGATCGCCGAGGTTGATGGGGTGCGGCTGGTACACGACCACGCCACGCTGCATCATGGACCATTCAAGAAGGTTTTCGAACAGGGCATGGACATTCTTCACGGTCTTGCCCATGGTGTGGGCGATCAGCCGGATCTCTTCGGCCTCCATGTCGTCGGGCAGGTTCGTCATCAGCTCTCCGGCGCTCATGAGTCCGCCGAAGGCGTTCCGCAAGTCATGGGCGATGATGGAGAAGAACCTGTCCTTGGTCTCGTTGAGCTGGCGCAGTTCCTCGGTGCGCTCCTCCACCAGCTCCTCCAGGTTCTCGTTCATGTCCTGAAGCTCTTCCTGGGCCACGATGAGATCGCTGTTCTTCACCATGGCGGCTTCATAGGTGGACAGCAGAAGATTCAGCATGCGCCGGGGGTCCACCGTGAGCTTGCGCATGCGTCCGGCGATCGGGACGAACAGATCGATGCGTCGGTCGACGCGCTCTTCCGGCGTGTGTTGAAGCATGCCGGTGATGCAGGAGATGAGGTGGTTTTCGGAGTAGGGTTTGGAGATGAAGCCGTCGGCGCCGCAGTCGAGGCTTTCGAGCACATCATCCTTGTGCGCGAGTGATGTGAGCAGCACCACGGGGATGTGGCGTGTCCGCGCATCCGCCTTGATCATCCGGCAGAGGTGAAACCCCTGGATCTCCGGCATGATGATGTCGGAAATGATGAGGGCGGGCGGCCGGCCCGTCAGGTAGTCCAATGCCTCCCTGCCATCCGCGCAGACATCCGCACTGTACCCGTGGCGCTCGAGGAGGAACTTCAGACGACGCGCCTGCGTCGGGCTGTCCTCGACCACAAGGATGGTGGCGGCTGTTCGTGGCTGGGTCATCGGGCTGGGGGATTACGTGGGGGTTGCCGGGGGCAGCAGGGTTTTCAGCAGTGAGGCGATCTCGTCGGGCGACAGCACCTGGCGGGCGGCGTTGATCCGGATGGCCTCGCCCGGCATGCCGTGTACCACGGAGCTGGCGGCATCCTGCGCAATGGTGAGCGCCCCAAGGTCCCGCAGGATGCGCATTTCATCGGCGCCGTCACGCCCCATGCCGCTCAGCAGGATGGCGATGGCGGTGGCTCCGTGCATGTCGGCCACGGACTGGAAGAGGCGTGACACAGCGGGGCGCAGGCCGTTCACCGGTGGATCGCTGGTGAGCCTGATGCGGTTGCCCGCCGACAGCACCATGTGCCAGCCGTCCGGAGCCACATGGGCGTGCCCTGCCAGTGGCAGCTCGCCGTTCCGTGCCACACGCACGGGATAGGATGTGGTGGACGACAGCCACTCGACGAAGCCGGGCGTGAAGCCGGAGGCGATGTGCTGAACAATGAGGATCGGCGTGCCCAAACCACCATCAAGCGACTTGAGGATCTTCTGCAGCGTGAGCGGACCGCCGGTGGATGCGCCGATCGCGACGATGGTCCGCGCCGTGGCCGACCGTGGGCGCGCATCGTCGAGCGCCGCACGCGGAGCGGGCCGTGCATTCCGCGGCCTGCCCACCACCCTGACCTCCGACATCAACCGTATCGTCTGCGTCAGCTCCGCCGCCGCTGCATGGTGGTCGGGATGCTCCGGCCCCGGCGGCCGCAGGACGATGGAGACCGCCCCCGCCTCCATGAGCCGAAACGAGGATGCCGCATCCTTTGCCGTCGGATGACCGCTCACGATGATGATCGGTGTCGGTTGAAGCTCCATGATCCGCTGCGTCGCCTCGTACCCGTCGACCTTCGGCATGTACAGATCCATGGTGATGACATCCGGTTTGAGACGCTGCACCAGGTCGATGGCCTCCTCGCCGTTGGAGGCGACACCCACCACATGCAACGCCGGATCGGAGTTGATGAGATGTGTCAGGAAATGCTGGTTGACGACGACGTCATCGACGACTAGGACTTTGATCATGAACGCAACCGTGACTGGTGGGGTGATGTGAGATGCATGCATCAGAGGAACCTGCGGATCACATCCAGCAGATTGCTCTTGTCGAAACTGCTCTTGACAATATAGGCACTTGCGCCCGCCTTGATGCCATGGGCACGGTCCTCACGCGAATCGAGGGAGGTCACCAACACCACCGGCATCTCCGCATGCCGCGGATCCTTCCGGATGAGCGAGGTCAACTCGAAGCCGTTCAATCCGGGCATGTCCACGTCCGACACGAGCAGATCGAACTCCCCGGCCTTGATCTTCGTCATGGCATCGACACCGTCCACCGCAACCTCCACGGCATATCCGGCGGTCTCGAGAATGCTCCGCAGCAGTGAGCGCGAGGTGATGGAATCGTCGGCGACAAGGAGGTGGTACACCCGCTCCTGTTCCTCCCCACGCAGCGGCGCCGCTGAGCGCGCCACGATCCCGGGATGGAGCGCCGAATGCAGAAGATCCGGAACATGCAGCACGCAGACCACCCTGCCGGACCCCAGCGTCGCCGCACCCGCCACGTTGTTGACACGCCGGAGCTGCCGCCCGAGGGACTTCACAAGCACCTGCTGCTCCGCGATGATCTCATCCACCGCAAACGCCAGACGCGTCGTGCCATGCTCCAGCACCAGCACGTGGAGCAGCGGATCCTGCCCGGTGGAAGCGGGACGCGATGGCGCAGGCGCAGGGAGTCCCAGCACATCACGCAGATGAACCAGCACCAGACGACGGTCCCCGATCGTCACCGTGGCATGGTTCTCCACGGTTTCGATGCCGGATGTGCGGACAAGCTCCACCTGGACAACATTGGATGTGGGAAGCACGAACACCTGTGTGTCCACACGCACCTCCACGCCATGGAAGGTGGAGCGCATCAGCGGTGTGCGCAGGGTGAAGGTGGTGCCCAGACCCGGATGCGACTCCACCTCCACCGATCCACCGATCCCCTCGACGCGCTCCTTCACGATGGGGAGCCCCAGCCCGCGGCCGGAGATGTCGGTGATGATCGGAGCAGTCGTGAGTCCGGAACGGAAGATGAGACCGGTCGCCTCCCGGTCGTCGAGTGCCGCCGCCTCCTCGGTGGTCAGCAGGGCAGCCCGGACCGCCGCGTTGCGCACCTTCGCCGGATCGATGCCGCAGCCATCGTCCGCCATCGTGATCTCCAGCAGGCGATGCCCGCTGATGCGGAAGCCGAGATACACGGAGGCCCGGCCCGGCTTGCCGCCGCGCTCCCGCTCGTCGGGCATGGCAATCCCGTGATCGATGCAGTTGCGGAGAAGGTGGAGAAGCGGATCCTTCAGCGCATCAAGCACGAACTTGTCCACCTCCACATCCCGCCCCTGCACCACGAAGTCGACCTCCTTGCCCTGCGTCCGGGCCAGATCGCGCACGAAGCGCGGAAGCCCCTTGACAAAGGTCTCGACCGGAAGCATGAGGATGTCCCGTGCGGCGACGAGATGCTCGTCCACCATGCGGGACATCACCCGGTGATCCATCTGAAGCGCGCGTGTGGCCGCTGAGAGCCGTGTGATGACGGTGCCCAGCATCTCGTCATTGCGACGGGCGATCTCGAGCCAGCGGTCGCCCTCATCGCTCCGCGCATCGTGCAGAAGCCGCCACTGCGCGGATTCCTGCGCCCAGGTGTCCAGCAGATCGTTGATGGCGGACAGCTCCGAGATGCGATGGGCCACGGCGATCTTCGTCTGCAGCATCTCCTCCGCCTGCAGAAACAGCGGCTCCATGCGGTTGAGGCTGATGCGCACCGTCTCCACGCTCATCGGTGCATCCTGAGCCGCGCCTCCCGGACGCGCGTCTTCCTGCTCCGCGGGTTTGTCGGTCTCCCCTCCGGCCTCCATCACCTCAGCACCCGCTGGTGGGGGGGGCGATGGAGCGGCGGCGGCGTCCCGGGTGGCAGGCGGTGGCGCGACGGCCGTGGCGCCATCACTGATCCCGCGCAGCTCCGCAACAAGCTTCCGCACCTGCTGCTTCTGTGCCATGGAGGGACGTCCCTCGAGGCCGGCGACCAACTGGGCCGCAAGGTCGGACGCCGTGCGGAACAGCTCGTGCAACGATGGCGAGAGCTCAAGCTCACGGCGTTTCAACAGGGCGAACACTCCCTCCATGCCCTGGCACAGTGTCTCCACGATGGTCACATCCACCGATCGTGCAGCCCCCTTGAGACTGTGGACATCACGGAAGATGGACTCGATCAGCGGTGCGGCCTCCTCCACGGATGTCTGCCGCTCCAAGTCTGCCAGATGCACGGCGATGAGGTGCACCTGCTCCTCGGCCTCTATCCGGAAGGTGGCGCGCAGCTGGGCGAGGAATTCCTCTTCGTGTCGGTCCATGACGTGTGGCGATCAGGCGTGATACTGTTCGATGAGGGACTTGAGCTTCTGCCCAAGCTCATACAGTTCGCGGGCTGCACGCTCCGCCTGCACCATGCTCGAGGCATTCTCGGCGCCCGCCTGGTTGATGCTCTCCATGGCCAGGCTGATCTGGTCCATGCCGGTCACCTGCTGCTGACTCGACGCCACGATCTGCGCCGCGGCGCGGGCGGCTTCACTGCTGCTCTCGGCGAGGATGCGGATCGAATCCCCCGCCTGCTGCGCCTGCCTCGACCCCGCCTCCACCGCCTTGCTGCCCTGCTCCGTCACCATCACCGCGGTCGACGTCGCCTTCTGCACGTCCATCAGAATGCTGCGCACCTTCGCCGTCGCCTGCTTGGACTGCTCGGCCAGCGTCTTGATCTCCTGCGCCACCACGGTGAAGCCCCTGCCATGCTCCTCCGCCCGCGCCGCCTCGATCGCCGCGTTCACCGCCAAAAGGTTGGACTGGTCCGCGATCTCGCCCACCGACGCGATGATGCCGCCGATGAGCTGCGACTGCTCCGACAGGCGCACGATGGTCTGCGCGATCGACCCCATCTGCGTCTGGATGTACTGCATGCCCTTCGTCGTTTCATCCACCGCCTTCAGGCCGAGCTGCGATGCATCGGCAACGCGCTGCGCGCTCTCCGACACACGCGACGCCTTCTGGTTCGACATCTGCGCCGCCTGCCGCACCTCCTCCACCGTCGTCGTCGTCTGGCTGATGCCTGTGGCCGTCTCTGCTGCGCCCGATGCGATCTGCGTGGTGGAGGCGAGGATCTCCGATGTGGATGCGGAGAGCACGGACACCGTCTCCTTCACCTCGGCCAGCACGTTCGCCAGATCGGCCGTCCGCGCCTTGACCATGTCCTCCAGCGAATCCCGGTAGTCCTGAAGCTCCTTCTCCATGCGCTTCGATTCCGTCACGTCGCGCGCGGCGGCAAACACCCCCTGGACCACGCCGTCCTCGTCCCGGTACACGCTTGCGTTGAACAGCACATCGATCGTCCTGCCGCTGGCATGCCGCAGCGTGAGTGGATGATCCCGCACGAAGCCGTTGGCAAACACCTGGCGGTATCCTGCGCGTGCCTTCTCCGGATCGGTGAAGTAGTCCGCAAAATCGCTTCCCACAAGCTGCTCGCGCGAGGATCCCGTGGCTTCCATCGTCGTCCTGTTCACATCGGTGATCTTGCCGCCGGCGTTGATCGTGACCAGCGGATCGAGCGAGGCCTCGATGAGGTTGCGTGCATACGTCGACGCCGCCCGCATCTCCTCCTGAAGCCGCCGTGCCTCGCTGATGTCGGCGGTGGAGTTCTGCAGGTTGTCCAGCATCCTCCGAAAGCCCTGCACGAGCACCCCCACCTCGTCCACGCGATCGTGGTCGGTGAAGGACACATCCAGATCGTCACGGTTCGCGATGCGTGCTGCCGTCTGCGCCACCCGTGTGAGGGGGTGCGCAATGGTGCGGTTCAGCACGACGATCACTCCGACTCCCAGTGCCAGGAAAAAACAGCCCAAGGCGAGCATCCACATCTTCGCATCGGACGCGTTTTCCATGTCCTGGGCAAGCTGCCTCCTCGTTGCCCGCTGCGCTTCTCCATCGAGATACAGCGCAATGTCGCGGATGGCACTGTAGCGCTTCTCCTGCTCGCCCAGCCCCAGCGCGCGTGCCTCATCCACCCTGCCGGTGAGAAGGATCTCCACCTGCCGGTCGCGCACCTGCCGGTATTCCCGGAGCTCCCTTGCCATGGCTTCGAATTTCACGATCACTCCAGGATCCTCGCCGCGCTGCAGATCCGTGAGGATGGAGTCGATGGTGGCGAAGCGGGCCTCACCCTGCCCCCGGAGTCGCTCCATCGCATCCCTGGACGGGTTCAGCATCATCTCGAGAATGGCAACCCGCGCCTGATTGAGATTCGACCGAATCTGCACCATGCCAAGCGACTCCCGGTGATGCCGTTCGTTGAGCTGCTGCTCCGTCTCGGACAACGAGTCGAGACTGGTGATGGCGATGATGATGATGATGGTGGTGATGAGCCAGAGTGTGCCGACGCACAGCATGAGCTTGGCCCGGGTGGACATGTCGATGAAGAACTTCACAGGAACATCTCCTCTATGAGAGTGAAGAAAATGCGTCGTGGTGGACGAGCATCCTGTCGTCTCGCAGGATGCGGTCGGCATCGAGCACGATCACGCCGTCTGCCGTCACACCCTGCAGGTACTCCGCGCCGATGTCGCGAAGTCTGTCACGTGAGGCCTGCTCCTCGTCGAGATGGACGGATCGCACACCGATGATCGCGTCGGCGAGTACGCCGAACTCCATGTCCTCGTTGCGCAGCACGATGATCGTGTTGAGCTGCCCGAGCCCGCGTGCCGGCAGCCCGAAGAATGTCCGAAGATCCACCACCGAGATGATGCTGCCCCGGATCGAGACAATGCCCACCACGTGCTCCGGCGTGCCGGGGACGGGGGTGAAATCCGCGATCGGAACCACCTCCCGCACGAAGGCAGCCTCGAGTCCGTGGTGCTCGTGCGCAAGGTCGAAGATCAGGATCGACAGCATGGATTGATCCGCGGCATCGTCCTGCTTCACACGCCCGATGGTGCGCGCCCGTTCGCGGAGGATGGCGCGACGCATCTCCCCGGTGCGCCCGCAGTTCGCCTCCAGGGCGGTCTCCAGCTCCTCCATGCGCCGACGGATGGCATCCCAATCCACATCGGAGGTTGGGGCGCCGTTCGTGGGTGTGGTGTCGTCGGTCATGCGGCTGCTCCTTGGTTCATGGCCTGGCGCGCGGCGTCACGCACCTGGCCGGCGTTCAATCCATCGCTCCAGGGGATGACGGTGTCCTCGGCCGTGCCGTCCAGAAGATCGATCACGTTGCGGCAGCTTCTGTCGGCCTGCCGACGCCGCCCCAGGCGCCGGTGCAGCATGCCCTGGGCAAAGTGCGCGATCACAAAGGCATGGTCCAGATAGAGCGCCCGCTTCAGTGCATCCAGCGCATCCTCCGGACGCCCGGATTCCTCCAGGATCACCGCGTGGAGATAGTGCGTCCCCGGGTCGAGATCCCCGTGCAGCAGCAGCTCGTCACACAATGCGAGCGCATCGGCCAGCCTGCCACTGCCTGCAAGTTCGAGCACGCGTTTCTGATCCTTCGATGGCGGCACCACCGGGTGCCCGTCATTCACCACCTCGGCCTCCGAAGGCTGGGGGGGCATGACAACAGGTGCAGCCAGTGGCTCTGCATCCTCATGCGTCAGCGGCACAGCGATGGATGGGACGTCCTCCGCAGCACCCGCACCACCCGGCAATGCGTCCGCACGGGTGGTCGGATTCATGGCGGTCCGTGCCCGCTTCCAGGATCCATCCTTCCGAAGAAAGTGCGTGCCTCCGAGACGCACGGCATGGAAGCGCTCATCCACATGCAGCGACAACTCGCTCACCGACACCGCCATGAAGCCGGGGTCGGCGAGTGCCTGAAACATGCGGCCCGTGATCGCCTCCACGGCATGCCGGCTGAGGTACATCAGAACATTGCGGCAGAAGATGATGTCGAAGCGGCCGGGGCGGCACCATTCCTCCATTGCCTCCACGTCGGCGAGGTTGAGCCGGGAGAAGCGCACCATCGCTCGCACGTTGTCGTCGATCGCGTACCTGCGGTCACCGACACGGGTGAAATGATCGTGGAGCCAGGGCGGCGAATTGCGGAAGGACCATCCGCCATACACCCCCACCTGTGCCTTGGCCAGGGCCACCGGATTGATGTCGGTGGCCTCGATGCAGACATCCCACTGCAAGACGTCCGGCATGTCCCGCCGGAGCGCGATGGCAAGGGAGTAGGCCTCCTCGCCGCTCGAGCACCCCGCGCTCCAGATCCGCACCGGTCGCTCCATGCGCTCGTGCCGGATGTCCGGCAGCATGTGTCGCGTCAGCGCATCGAACATCTCCGGTTCACGCCAGAAATAGGTCTCCGGAATGGTGAGGTGCTTCACAAGGCAGTCAATCACATGGTCGTCCGGGTCGTTCAGGAGCACGGACGCGAATGCTGCAAGGTCGGGAAATGCCAGCTCCCTGCCCGCGGCCTCCACACGCCGAAGCAGATCCCTGCGTCGATCAGGGGGGGGATGAATCGCGAAGCGTCGGGAGATGAACTCTCCGATCGCCTCATGGATGCCGTGGTCAGGAGGCTGCACCATGCAGGGCCTCGTTCAACACGGATTCCTCGTCAAGGGAAAGGAAGGCGTCCACGTCGTGAATGAGAACGATGTCGTCGCCGCAGCGGACGATGCCGGACAGGTACGCCTCGAAGGGCATGGCCTCGGATGCGTCCACGGCGTTCTCCGGCCCGAGGGCACGCACATCGGTGACGCTCGTCACGGGGAAGACCAGCCTCCGCAGCGCGGTGCGCACAACAAGGAACAGGTCATCCACATCGGGCTCGCGGGAGGGCAGCCCGAAGCGGCGGCGCACATCCATCACCGGGAGGATGTCCCCATGGACGTTGACGATCCCGAGCACGATGTCCGGTGCGCCGGGCAGAGGCAGCATCGCCATCGCGGGAAGGACGCGCTCCACGCAGGCTGTGGAAAGGGCGTAACTGGGCTCATCGAGCGCAAACACCACGATCGTGGAATTCCCCCCCTGCCCCGTGGACTGTCTGACGGGATCGGACATGTGTGCTGGTGTTGGATTGACGAATTCGAAACGGAACCCATCGGCACCTCCGTGTGGCAAGACCGAGCGACGGGACAACCTGGCCGATGGTGTGACGCATTCAATATTACCGACCGGAAGGTGAAATGCAAGTACCTTCCGGATGTATCGTGCAGGCACGGATCACCGCTCAGGGCACCGGACGCGATGTTGAAATTCCCTCGGTTTTTTCAGAACTTCTTTGCGGGATTTCCACACGACGGATGCCATCCATCCACGGCTGCGTTTCTCACGCCATCATTCCAACACGGGTTCATCAACGATACTCCGGAGTCATCATGGAACAGTTCCGCCAGAGCATGCTCGATCTCATGATCCAGACATCCACCAACCTCCCCGCCGATGTTCGGCGCTCCATCTCCGGCATCCTCGACAAGGAGGAGCCGGGCTCCCGCGCCGCGCTCGCCCTCGCCACCATCGCCACCAATGTGGACATGGCCTGCGACAACGAGGGCGCCATCTGCCAGGACACGGGCATGCCGACGTTCAAGATCAAGACTCCGGCCGGCGTCAACCAGATCGCGATGAAGGCCGACATCGAATGGGCCATCGTGGAGGCCACGAAGCGCGGCAAGCTCCGCCCCAACACCGTTGATTCCCTCACGGGGAAGAACAGCGGCAACAACCTGGGCATCGGCGCCCCGGTGTTTTATTGGGAGCAATGGGAGCAGGATGCCATCGAGGTGAAGCTCCTGCTCAAGGGTGGCGGCTGTGAGAACAAGAACATCCAGTACTCCCTGCCCATGGAGCTTCCGCACCTCGGCAAGGCCGGACGCACGCTGGATGGTGTCCGCAAGTGCATCCTCCATGCCGTGTGGCAGGCACAGGGACACGGCTGCTCGGTGGGCGCCATCGGTGTCGCCATCGGCGCCGATCGCGCCATGGGCTATTCACACGCCAAGGAACAACTCTTCCGTGAGCTCGACGATGTCAACCCCGATCCCGTGCTCGCCGATCTCGAGGCCTACATCATGGACAAGGCCAACACGCTCAACATCGGCACCATGGGCTTCGGCGGCGCCTCCACACTCATCGGCTGCAAGATCGGTTCCTACCACCGCCTGCCCGCCAGCTTCTTCGTCTCCGTCGCCTACAATTGCTGGGCCTTCCGCCGCCTCGGCGTGCACATCGATCCCGCCACCGGCGCGGTCACGAAATGGATGTATCGTGATCTCGATCCCGTCCACATGGCCCGCCAGGCGGGCATCCCCCTCACGGGCCGGGAGATCCGCCTCACCATGCCCCTCACCGAACAGCAGGTGCGTGACCTCCATGTGGGCGACATCCTTCTCCTCAACGGCCCCATGTACACCGGTCGCGATGCCCTGCATTCCTACCTCGTGGAACACGACGCCCCCGTCGATCTCCAGGGTGGTGTCATCTATCACTGCGGTCCCGTGATGCTGAAGGACGATGCGGGCGAGTGGCACGTCAAGGCCGCCGGGCCCACCACGAGCGGGCGCGAGGAGCCCTACCAGGCCGACGTCATCCGCCGTTTCGGCCTGCGTGGCATCGTGGGCAAGGGCGGCATGGGGAAACGGACACTCGATGCGCTCAGGGAATGCGGCGCCGTCTACCTCAACGCCATCGGCGGCGCGGCGCAGTACTACGGCGAGGCCATCAAGAAGGTCCACTCCGTGTATTTCCTCGAGGAGTTCGGCATCCCCGAGGCAATGTGGGGGCTGCATGTGGAGGACTTCCCGGTGATCGTCACCATGGATTCGCATGGCAACTCGCTCCATGCCGACGTGGAGAACGATTCGGCCGAGCGCCTCGCCACACACGCCCTGCCCGTCATGTGACCCGTGCACACGGGCGCCACACCAATTCACGACTGCTGAATCGACACCGGAAGCACGATGAACACGCACATACGACAGGCATTCGATGAGGCGCAGCGCTGCCTCGATCAGTTCATGCACGACGACGCCATGTTCGGGCGGATCGATCGCTTCGCCGGACTCCTCGTCGAGACGTTCGAGCACGGTGGCCGCGTGTATTCCTGCGGCAACGGTGGATCGATGTGCGATGCGATGCACTTTGCCGAGGAGTTCACCGGGCGCTACCGCCGGGATCGCCGGCCACTGCCGGCGCTCGCCTTCAGCGATCCTGCGCACATGAGCTGCGTGGGAAACGACCACGGGTTTGACGAGGTCTTCGCGCGGCAGGTGCAGGCGCACGGCCGCACGGGCGACATGCTGCTCGTCATCAGCACCTCGGGCAACTCCCCCAACCTGCTGCGCGCAGCCGTTGAGGCCCGCAGCGCCGGCGTCACCGTGGTCGGCCTGCTGGGCAAGGGCGGCGGCCCGCTGCTCGCGCTGTGCGATCATGCCATCATCGTCCCCGGTTCCACCTCCGACCGCATCCAGGAACTCCACATCAAGATCATCCACACCGTGATCGAGATGGTGGAGCGCCACCTCTTCCCGGAGAACTACGCGGACTGAGCCCGCATCCGTCCGGAAACGACCGACCCCCGACACTGCCGCGGCATGCGTCGGGGGTCGATGCATTTCGTCTCAACCGTCAGCGCATGATGCGCGCCGCGCTCACGCGCCCTTCACCACGAACCCCTTCCTCCTGAACCATTCGGCGATCTTCGGGGCATGGCTGCCCTGGATCTCGATGTCGTCGTCGTGCACTGTGCCGCCGGCGCCGCAGAGCGCCTTGAGCTCGCGCGCCCAGCCGGCAAGGTCGTCCTTCGCGTGGAAGAAGCCCGTCACCACCGTCACCGTCTTCCCCCCGCGCCCCTTCTTCTCGATGCGCACCTTCAGCACCACCTTCATCGCCGCCAGCGGGTCGGCCGCGGCCCGCGTCTCCTGCGGCGCCTCCGTGCCGGGGATGAGCTTGTAGAGATCCTCGAGGCTGGTGACTTTGTCGGATGGGGGCATGGGGATGGATGGTGCTGGTGAACGCCTTCGGGAAATGTGTCGGGGTGAAGCGATGCTGTTTCTGGTCGGATGCGCTCCGTGGTCACGCGCCAACCGTGGCGCTTCCGCGATAGACGACGCGGCCGCCGGTCTCCTCGCGCTGCACCTGGCCGTCACGCAGGAGCGCGGTGATGATGGCGTCGGCCCTGTCGGCGGGGATGCCCAGCCGCAGCGCCAGCTCCCCCGCGGTGAGGGCGTCCAGGGCGAGCGTATGCTGGGCGAGGCCGGCAAGCGCATCCGGCGTGGACGCGGCGGCGGGCGTGCGGCGGGAGGCGATCACCTCCACTGCCGGGCCGAGGAAGCGTGCGATCTCCTCGAGGCGCTCAAGGGAGGCCGGCTCCAGATCCTCCGCCCCGGCCCGGTCCAGCGTGTTGAGCTGGATGCGCGACACGCGCAGGTGCCCGAGCACCTCGCGGAAGGCGTCGAGTTCCACGTCCGTGTCGTTGACGCCGGGCACGATGAAGATCTCGAGCCACACCTCGCCCATGTATTCGCGGCAGAAATCCCGCAGGCCCTGCACCACCTTCGGGAGCATGATGTTGGTATGCGGCCGGTTGACGTGACGGAAGGCATCCTGCGTCACCGCATCGAGCGAGGGCATGACGCGGTCCGCCGGCATGAGGGCGGCCCGCACCTCGGGAAGGTGCAGCAGGCTGCTGTTGGTGATGACCGTGACGCGGTACTGCGGATACTCACGCTTGAGAAAGGCGATGATCTCGCCGATGCCGGAGTGCAGCGTGGGCTCGCCGGAGCCGGAGAAGGTGATGGAATCGAGTGGCGGCCCGGCATCCAGCGCCGCGCGCAGCTCCGCGATCACCTCGGCGGTGGGCACATAGTCCCGGCGCTCATCGGTGAGGACATGCGTGCGACCGCATTCACAGTAGGTGCAGTTCATCGAGCAGACCTCGCCGGGTGTCAGATCGATGCCGAGGGAAAGGCCCAGGCGACGTGATTGGAGTGGGCCGAAAAGATGGTGATGCTTCATGCGGTTCTCATGCGGTGCGTTGAGGTCGGTATAAAAGTACGATTCTTGAAATCCATTCCCGAATTCTCTACCTTTTTCATCGCCCGTTCCATTCCCCGGCGCACATCGTCGCCATCATGACCGCATTCCACAAGGATCCATCACGTGACAGCTCCCGTCGACCAGCAGAAGAACACCCAGGGAGGTCTTGCCTTCGCTGTCGTGTTCGGCGCGGTGTTCATCCTGATCCTTCTCTTTCAGATGCAGATCGCAAACACCATCATCAACACCGTGTTCCCGAGCTACACCATCGAGGCCAATGTGTTCCCGATGGAGTGGATCATCATGACCAAGAACGTGTCCGGTTCGAAGGAGTCCGCCAAGTCCAACGAACGGCTGCTGGAGATCTACCGCAAGATCGCCGCCCAGGGCTACGACGCGGCAGACTCCCGTGCCAACGTCCTGGGCGGCAAGTTCGAGATGAAGCAGTATGCCTCGGAGACCTCGCGCACACTCTACTTCATCAACCCCTACGTCGCCTTCTTCCCGCTGTATCTCTTCATCTCCTTCATCGCGGCCTTTCTCTTCTCCGTGTTCGCCGGAGGCGGCCTCGGCCTGCTGCGCGGCAAGATCCGGCGTGAATACGAACGCCTTGGAGCGCTGCTCCGCAAGCAGTACGAGGCGCACAAGGTGGACTTCGACGCAACCATCCTGCTCCCGGAGGCTGAGCGCGAGGTCGTGATCCGGCAGTCCGCCCTGCCCGACATCGTCACGGTGGAGACCGGCGACTTCCTCTCCATCCGCGAGTGGGTCGAGGGGAGAACATCCCGGCCGATCATCCCGCTCAGATTCTACTTCCGCTATCGCATCTCCACGGCCTATGGCAACCTCATCCAGGGACTCGTGTCCGGCGGCGCCGGCATCCTCATCTTCGTCATCGGTCTCCGCGGTCTCAAGCTCATCCCGTCGGAGGAGCCATCCATCATCCTCATGGCCCTGTCCATCGAGTTCATCCTGCTCATGGTGCTCATGCTCACCTTCATGGGTTCCGCGCAGGAGGAGCGCCTTGATCGCATCGTGAAGGAGCTCGAGGCCGAACAGCGCGACGCCATCAACGAGCAGACCGCATCCATCCAGTCGGTGCTCCACTCCGCCGAACCGCGCAGCCCCGGCCGCCCCGCCGACAGCATCGCCGACTACGAGGAGCGCCGCATCGTGGACGAGGTGCTGAGCCTCCTCATCCGGGCATCAAAGGACGCGGGACGGCGACATGAATCCTGACCACATCTACATCGACCGGCCGGAGATCTCCGGCGCGCTGCTCGACGCCGTCCGCGATCCCGGTGTCCGCATCGTGTGGCTCTTCGGCCAGATCGGGCAGGGCAAGACGGTGGCCCTGCAGCGGCTCCTCAATGCCGACCACGGCTGCCTGGCGGCGCGCGCGGCCTGCTCCACACCACTGGGCGGCGAGCCGACCTCGTCCCTCAAACCCTGGCAGCCACTCAAGGACGCCATCGAGGACCTCCTCCAACGCAGGACCGACGAGAAGCGCAACCTCAAGCTGGTGAAGAACATCTCCCTCACCGTGCTGGCCTGCATCCCCTTCGTGGGCGATCTGGCCTATGGCATCAAGGAGATCCGGCGCGATCTCGACGAGTACAAACGCGGCGTCCGCACCGTGGACTTCGAGAAGTTCGAGGATGAGTGGTCCAACACGCTCATCAGCATCGCCGACGACGAACCCGTTCTCCTGATGATCGACGACATCCAGTGGGCCGACCGCCAGACCATCCATGCGCTTCGCCGCCACCTCACCGACCCGGCCTTCCTTGCACGGCCCATCACGCTCGTGCTCACCTGCCGGCAGGACGAGCTTGTCCTCTCGGGCGATGTCCATGCCTTTTACTCGCAGTTCAGCGCGGCGCCGATGGCGGTGGAGTTCACGCTTCCCCGCTTCACCACGGAGCAGATCCGCCGCTACGTCGGCGAATGGTTCGACACCCACACACCCGACGAGCTGCTCACCTCCTGGCTTGAGCAGAAGACGGGGGGCATCCCCCTCTTCCTGCGCT
>CAYUYM010000072.1:0-15729 GCA_964449305.1 uncultured Chromatiales bacterium
CACGGGTTGTGCCGTTGCGGTGTGGGGTGAAGAGTGCCGAATTGCGAATCACGGGCCGTGCCGGTGCGGTGTGGGATGAAGAGTGCCGAATTGCGAATCACGGGTTGTGCCGTTGCGGTGCGGGGTGAAGAATCACGGATCACGAATCACGGGTTGTGCCGTTGCGGTGTGGGGTGAAGAGTGCCGAACTGCGAATCACGGGTTGTGCCGTTGTGGTGTGGGGTGAAGAATGCCGGATTGCGGATCACGACGTGTGCCGTTGCGGTGTGGGGTGAAGAGTGCCGAACTGCGAATCACGGGCCGTGCCGGTGCGGTGTGGGATGAAGAGTGCCGAATTGCGAATCACGGGTTGTGCCGTTGCGGTGCGGGGTGAAGAATGACGGACTGCGGATCACGACGTGAACCGTTGCTGTGCGGGGTGAAGAAAGCCGGACTGCGGATCACGGGTTGTGCCGTTGCTGTGCGGGGTGAAGAATGACGGATTGCGAATCACGGGCCGTGCCGTTGCGGTGTGGGATGAAGAGTGCCGAACTGCGAATCACGGGTTGTGGCGATGCGGTGCGGGGTGAAGAGTGCCGAACTGCGAATCACGGGTTGTGCCGGTGTGGTGTGGGGTGAAGAATGACGGACGCGTTGAAGCACAAAGCGTGAAGGCTCGTTTCCAGTGCCCCCGGTGTTGAACGCGATGCCGTTCCAGGGGAGGTGCACCCGGCGTCACCGGCGCCCGGCGGTGCACACCGGGGGTGCATCAGCTCCCACAGGCATCACCGTCTGCCGCGGATTCATTGATCTCTCCATCGGCCGACACGCGAGGCGACCGGATGCGACACAGCCACCGGCATTCCTGACCCGCCGCATGGCCGACACGTCCTCACGCTTCAGTTCTCATCCTTCAATTCCTGACACCTCTCCGCCAATTCGTGCCGCAGAGCCGATGTTCACTCTGTCTGGAAATCGAAACAACCGCCCAGGTCGCGGAGCACCACCATCACTTTTCCGACAATGAAGAACTCGTCGTCCTTCGTCACTTCAAGGGTTTTGAATGCGGGATTGCAGGGACGCAGCTCGACGTGCTTCTTCGCGTGGTGAAAGATCTTGACCGTGACGCCGCCGTTGAGCGAGGCCACCACCGTGTCACCGTTGTGCACCTCCTGCTGGGGACGCAGCAGCACGATGTCGCCGGGGAGGATGCCGGCGTCACGCATGCTGTAGCCATCCACTCGGAGGGCGATGGGGTTCTCGAAGCGCAGCAGCGCGGGGTCGACCCGGAGGTACTCCGTGGCCGCCTCCTGCTGATGCATCGGGACGCCCGCCTGCACCTCGCCAAGCAGGGGGACGCGTGCAAACATGTCCTCCACCAGACGGATCCCGCGGCTGATGCCCGGTGTCAACTGCAGAAATCCGATCTTCTCGAGACCCTTCAACACAATCTCCACGCTGTGCTTCCACAGGCCCGTGCCCTGGGCGATCTCGTCGAGACTCGGTGCGCGACCGTTCTGCTTCATGTAGTCCTTCAGATAGCTCGCGACCTTCTTCCTGTTCTCCGTCCATTGTGTGCGCATGGGGCCTCAAGGTTGGTGAAATGTCTAAGTCAAATCTACGCCCGCCGGAGGGCAATGTCAAGTGCCACCAGACCGATGCGTTTCAATCCCGCACCTGGCGGACCATGCATGCGTTTCAATCCCGCACCTGGCGGACCATGCATGCGTTTCATTCCCACATCCGGCGGACCATGCATGCGTTTCATTCCCACATCCGGCTGACACCTTGAATCCCGACCTCCTCCGCTCTATGTTGCCGCATGGAGCACACGGCGGCCACATGCGCCCGCACGCAACGACAGCGCTCCATCGGTCCGCTCCGGTCTCCACTCCATCCACTTCCTGCACGATCGAAGGGTTGCACATCATGAAACGCTCCACCATGCTCCTCATGGCTGCCGGTCTGCTCCTTGGCTGCGCCCGGCAGCAGGATCCCCTCGCCGTCCTGCGGCAGGGGAAATGGGTCGACCTGACCTGGTCGTTCGATGAGAACTCGGTCTACTGGCCCACCAACATTCCCTTCACACACGACACCGTCTTCGCCGGCATCAACGACAAGGGCTGGTACTATTCCTCCTTCGTGTTCCGCGCGGAGGAACACGGCGGCACACATTTCGACGCACCGCTGCACTTTGCCCAGGGCGGCCGCAGCGTGGACCAGGTGCCGGTGGACCGGCTCACGGCGGAGGGCGTGATGGTGGATGTGACCGCGAGGACCGCCTCCAACCGCGACTACGCCATCGGTATCGACGACCTCAAGGAATGGGAGACGTCGCATGGACGCATCCCCGATCACGCCATCGTCCTGTTCAACACCGGCTACGCTCAATACTACCCGGACCGGCAGCGCTACACAGGCACGGAACTGACAGGGAAGGAAGGCGTGGAGAACCTGCATTTCCCCGCACTCCATCCGGATGCCGCGGCGTGGCTCGCCGATGAACGCTCCATCACCGCCGTCGGCCTCGATGTGCCAAGCATCGACATCGGGCAGTCCAGGGACTTCCTCGTCCATCGGACGTTGTTCGCGAAGAACGTCACGGCCTATGAAAACGTGGCGCACCTCGACCAGCTCCCGCCGCGCGGCTTCTGGGTGGTCGCCCTCCCGATGAAGATCGCGGGCGGCAGTGGCGCCCCGCTGCGCATCGTCGCCTTCGTGCCGTGATCCGCCTCCGTGCGCACACCGCGCGCGTTTCCTGCACGATGCCGGTTTTTGTACATTGCGTCGACAACAGCGGAGACCCATGGCCAACATCCTCATGATTTTCACCGGCGGAACGATCTCGATGAAGATCGACCGCTCCACCGGTGGCGCCGTGCCGGCATTGGACGGCGGCGAGATCCTCGGTCGCATTGATGGACTCGACACACTGGCGAGCATCGAGACCCACGAATACGGAAAGTACCCCGGGCCGCACATCACCCCGTCGATGATGATGGAGATCGCCCGCATCACGCAGGACGCGGCCGACAGGGACGACATCGATGGCATCATCATCACGCACGGCACCGACACGCTGGAGGAGACGGCCTACCTCCTCGACCTTGTCGTGTCGACAGAAAAACCCGTCATCGTGATCGGGGCGATGAACCACTCCGAGGATCCGAACTGGGACGGACCGGTCAATGTGCGCGATGCGACACTCGCCATCACCTCGGGGCAGTTCCGCGGGCTGGGTGTGCTCACCTGCCTCCACGGCGAGATCAATGCCGCGTCGGAGGTGACCAAGACGCACACCAACCAGCGCGACACCTTCATGAGCTTCGATTTCGGCCCATTGGGGCGCATCTTCGAGGGACGCCCGGTGTTCCTGCGCCGGCCCTACATCCATGAACACATCGGCTTCGCCACGCTGGCCGAGCCGGTGCACATCCTCAAGTGCTATGCGGGCATGGACATCCTTCCATTCCAGACCTGCATTGATCACCCGGTGCGTGGCATCGTGGTGGAGGCCATGGGCACGGGGAACGTCCCGCCCCGTGCCTACGACGGCATCGTCCAGGCCATGGAGGCCGGCATCCCCGTGGTGCTCGTGTCCCGCTGTCCACGGGGTTCCACGGAGGATGTCTACGGCTACTACGGAGCCGGTCGCAACCTCCACCGTGCGGGTGTCATCTTCGCGCGCTACCTCAACGGCCAGAAGGCCCGCATCAAGCTCATGCTCGCCCTCGGCCGCTTCACCGACATGTCCGACATCCGCCGCAGCTTCGAGGAGGCATGATCCCTCCCGGGCCCCATGTGTGATTCACAATCCCAATCATTCACCACTCACCATTCTCCATTCACCACCTCCCCGTCCATGAAGATTCTCGTTCTCGGCTCCGGCCTTGTCGGCTCTGCCATCATCCGTGATCTCGCCACCGAACCATCGTACCACATCACCGTCTGCGATGTGTCGGAGGAGGCGCTGGCCCGCTTCTCCGACGACGCACGCATCACCTCCGTGCAGATGGACTGCGCGGATCCCGATGCCATACGGACACTCGCACCGCTCTTCGACATCGTCGTCGGTGCACTGCCCGGCCACATGGGCTTCAACGCGGTGAAGGCCGTCATCGAGGCGGGTCGGCCCATGGTGGACATCTCCTTCTTCCCGGAGGATTGCTTCGCACTCGACGCCCTCGCGAAGAAGCAGGGCGTCACCACCATCGTGGACTGCGGCCTGGCACCGGGCCTGTCGAACCTGCTGCTCGGGCATGCCACGCTGGAGTTCGACGACATCACGGACTTCGTCTGCCTGGTGGGCGGCCTGCCGGCGGAACGGCGCAAACCCTTCGAATACACCGCCGTCTTCTCCCCGATCGATGTGCTCGAGGAATACACGCGGCCGGCGCGCTACATCGAGAACTTCATCGAGGTCATCAAGCCGGCGCTGTCGGAGATCGAGCTCGTGGACATCCCCGGCGTCGGCACGCTGGAGGCCTTCAACACCGACGGACTTCGCTCGCTCGCCGCCACCATCACGGCGCGCAACATGAAGGAGAAGACGATGCGCTATCCCGGTCACGCGGAGCTCATGAAGATCCTCCGTGGCATGGGCCTCTTTGACAAGGAGGAGATCGACATCCGGGGCACGAGGGTGCGTCCCATCGACGTCACCGCCGCGCTCATGTTTCCGCTGTGGAAGCTGCCGGAGGGCGGGCACGACCTCTCCGCCATGCAGGTGGTGATCGCCGGCACGCGGCAGGGGCGGCATGTGACGGTGACGCACGACCTGCTCGACCGCTACGATCCGGTGACGAACACCACGTCCATGGCACGCACCACGGGTTACACCTGCGCGGTGACCACGCGCCTCCTCGCCTCCGGCGCCATCACACGGCAGGGCATCGTGCCACCCGAGTTCCTCGGCATGGACGATGGCGTGTTCCAGGACATCATGCGTGGCCTCGAGAAGCGCGGTGTGCGCTTCTATACCACCACCGGGGACTAGGCGGTTGGCTGCACGGAAGAAGACCTGGCACGAGAAGCTCCACGATGCGAAGGGGCTGCCCAGGATTGTCACGATCCCGGAGGACAGGCGGGCGGATGTCGGTGGAGCCACCATGGTGGTGCCGGCGCCCGTCGACGTGGATGCCGTGATGCGGACGGTGCCCAGGGGCGATGTGATCACGACAGCCGGGATCCGCGGCATCCTGGCCGCCAGGTATGGGACCGATGTGTGCTGCCCCCTCACCACGGGGATCTTCACCTGGATCGCCGCCCATGCGGCCGAGGAGGAACGCGAGGCCGGGCAGCTCCTCACCACGCCCTGGTGGCGCACGCTGAAATCCGGCGGCCTGTTAAACCCGAAATTCCCGGGCGGTGTCGAACACCAGAAACAACTGCTCGAAGAGGAGGGTCTCCATGTCGTCGCAAAAGGCAAACATTGGTGTGTACTCGAAGCCGCCCCGAAGGGCGGGAAACCCTGAACGCATTCTGATCATCGCATTGCTCGCTGTCGTGGCCGTGTGGCATGCCGTCGCACAACCACTTCCGCGTTACACCGTCATCAGCATCCCCACGCGCGTCACCGAGGCGGGGAAGCAGATGCTGGCGGCGGATCTCTACGCCAATGATGGCGCACGGCCCAAGCCGGTGATCCTGATCCAGACGCCCTACAACCGCAAGCTCATGCGCCTGCGCATGACCTCGGCCACGGGCGGCGGATCGGTGCCCTTCGACACGGCCTGGTACAACTACGTGATCCTCGACTGGCGCGGGTTCTACGATTCGAAGGACGCCGATGTGGCGGGGTACGACCGCGGCCTCGATGGCTTTGACGCGGTGGAGTGGATCGCCGCGCAGCCGTGGTGCAACGGGAAAGTGGCCACCTGGGGCGGCAGCGCCCTTGGGATGATCCAGTTCCAGACGGCCCGGTACAAACCCCCACACCTCGTCTGCTGCGCGCCGTTCATCAAGGACTTCAAGACGAAATACACGGACTACTTCTGCGGCGGCGTGTATCGCACCGAGCATGTCGCGTCCCTCGCGAAGCTGGGCTTCGGGACCAACCTCGCCCTGCAGCATCAGACCCATGACAATGCCTGGAAGATGGTGGAGAACCTCGCCGACTTTCCCGGGGAGTTTGCGGTGCCGATGTTCCTCGTCAGCGGTTGGTACGATCATTTTCCGGCCGATGTGATCCGCGCCTTCACCGACATCCAGTCCCGTAGCGACAAGGCGGTGCGCGCGGCACACAAGCTGATGATGGGCCCGTGGAGCCATGGTGCCCTCGGAGAACGGGAGCAGGGCGTGCTCGAGTTTCCCGGGGCGGAGGGGATGCCTGTCCAGGCAGGGCGGCGCTTCCTCGACTATCACCTCCTCGGCGCCAAGAACGGATGGCCGCTGGAGCCGACGGTGCGCTGGTTCAGCATGGGCGACAACCTCTGGCACGAGGATCCCACCTGGCCGCCGGCCGGACTCGAGACGCACACCCTGTACCTGCGACGCGGGCATGAACTGCTCCCGCAACCCGAACCGCCCATCATGCCACCGGGCGACATCCCTCCCGACACCATCGTGGCCGACCCGCGGAATCCATCACCCACCGTGGGCGGCTCGCGCTTCGATCCCTTCTCCCCCGGCATCCCCATCGGACCGCAGGACATGCGCGTCGACGTCGAGAGCCGCGGCGATGTGCTCCTGTACAGCACGCCGGTGTTCACGCGGCCGGAGGCGCTCATCCAGGCGCACCTCTCCGTGTACGTCAGCTCCACCGCCCGCGACGCCGATGTGTCCGTCCGCCTCTGCGATGTGCACCCCGACGGCCGCTCCATCATCCTCACGCAGGGCATCCGCCGCATGCGCTTCCATGACTCGTATGAGAAGGAGACGCTCGTGCCGCCCGGCACGGTGGTGCCGCTCGACATCGATCTGCCCCCCACGCCTGTCATGTTCGCACCCGGGCACCGGCTGCGCATCATCCTGTCCGGCGCCAATGCGCCCATGTTCGATGTGAACCTGCAGAACGGCGGACCCATGGTGGTTGAAGGGGACACGGTGACGGCGGTCAACCTCATTCATCATACGGCCTCGCAGCCCTCGCGTCTCGAGTACACGAGCACCACCGTCACGCCGGTCGACGCCGTGGCAGCACCCGCGGGGTTGTCCGTGCAGGTGTATCCCAACCCCTGCCGCACACAGGCCACCGTCGTGATCGCATCGAATGCACCGGAGCGCATACGTGTCATCATGTTCGATGCGCTGGGGCGCGTGGTCCGCGGGCCTGCCATCGCAACCCAACCCGGTGACACCGCGCTGTCCATCGACACCGGCGGCCTTGCCCCGGGGCTGTACCACCTGCGCTGCGATTCAGGGACGCGTCACGCCATGCGCACGCTTGTCGTTCTTCCATGACGTGATGCCGTCCTGCACACCGCGTTCATCCCACCGCGGCTGGCGTGCTGTCAGATGTTCGTCACACCTTCCATCGTTCAGTGGACAATGCGGATCCTTGCATCCACGGCCACCACGCGTCTGCGTGATCCGAGGAGCGGGTTGAGATCCAGCTCGCGGATCTCCGGCGCTGCGGTCACCAGTGCAGAAAGACGGACAATGGTCTCTGCAAAGAGCACTTCATCCACACCCTCGCGCCCGCGCACGCCGCGGATCATCTTGTAGCTCTTGAGGCCAAGGATCATGCGCATCGCCTCGTCGTAGCCCACGGGCACGAGCGACGAGGACACGTCCTTGAGCACCTCGATGAAGATGCCGCCCATGCCACAGAGGAGGAGATGCCCGAAGCCCGTTTCATGCGCGATGCCGGCGAAGAGCTCGAGTCCGGACAGCATGGGCTGCAGGAGGATGGCGGTGGTCTCCGGGATCTGCATCATGCGGTCGAACTCGCGGCGCACCGTGTCCGCATCCGTCACGCCCAGCACCACGCCGCCGACGTCGGACTTGTGCACGGGGCCCACCACCTTCATCACCACGGGCCAGCCCAGGGATTCTGCGGCTTCCACCGCCACATCGGCGCTGGTCACCACCGCCTCACCGGCGCGGTCGATGCCGGCTGCATCCAGCAGCGCGCGGACATCGTCGGGGGCAAGGTAGCCGTCGGCCGAGCGGTCGATCACCGCGCGGATGGCGGCTGTGTCGATGCCGGGGTCCGGCATGGTGCGTTCGGCGGGGAAGGGCGTGTTCTGCACCGCGCTCAGTGCCTGTGCCAGCACCACCTCGTCCGGGAAGTTCACCCAGCCGCGGTCGATGAAGGCCTTCACCTCCTCCGCGGCCGTGGTTACCGAGGGCAGGACGGGGATGATGGGCTTCTTCGCCGTGCGCATCTTTCTGTCGAGCACGTCATACACGTCGAAGATGCGCACCAGTCCCGGTGTGCCGAAGATGACGACCATGGCGTCGATCTCGTCGAGCACATCATCCACGAAGTCGATGATCTCGCCGAGCTGCTCCGCGGTGCCGGTGGCGAGGAAGTCGATCGGGTTGGCGGCGGAGGAGCCGGGGAAGAGTTTCGCCAGAAGCTCGTCGATGCGGGGATGGGTGATGTGCGGCACCTGGAAGCCGTGTTTCGAAAGGGCGTCGGTGAGCATCACGGCGGGACCGCCGGCGTGGGTGATGATGGCAATGTTCCTGCCCTCGATGCGCGGGTAGCGGAACACACCGGCCACGTTGACCAGCTCCTGGCGGCCGTTGCAGCGGACGATGCCGGCCTTGCGCAGAAGCGTGTCGACGGCTGTGTCGGAGTTGGCCATGGCGCCCGTGTGCGAGGATGCGGCGCGGCTGCCCGCCTCCGAGGCCCCCGCCTTGATCGCGGCGATGCGGCAGCCCTTGCGGATCAGGGACGTGGCGTGCTTCAGCAGCATCTCCGGCTTCGAGACGCTCTCCACGTAGAGCAGCTTCACACGCGGCGACGTGGCCGGGTCGAAGGTGAGGTCGAGGTGGCGGAGGATGTCCTCCACGCCCATCTGGGCGCTGTTGCCCACGGAAAAGATGTTGGCGAAGCGTACGCCCACCTGCACGGCCGCCTCGAGGATGAAGCATGCCGTGGCACCGGATCCCGTGATGAAGTCGCAGCCCTGCTCATCGAATTGCGGGACGGGCTCGGTGAAGGCGCCATGGTAGTGCGGTGTGAACACGCCGATACAGTTCGGCCCGATGAGGCAGCCGTTGACGCTGTTCACGGTGTCCACGATGCGGCGCTCCAGTTCACGCCCCTCCGCGCTCTCCTCCGAGAACCCCGCGCTCAGGATGATGAACGCGCGCGTGTGTTTGCGGCGCGCGAGCAGCTCCACCGCATCGGGGGCATGCCTGGCGGCGATGGCGAGAATGGCGAGATCCACATCAGGGAGGTCGGCGAGATCCTTGAAGGAGGGCACACCCTGGATCTCGTCCTCCTTCGGATTGCTGACGTAGAGCTTCCCGCGGAAGCCGCCGTCGATGATGTTCTTGAGGACCTTGCCGCCGGGTTTGCGGACGTCGTTGGAGGCCCCGACAACAACGATGCTGTCGGGATGAAGAAGTTCACGGTTGAGCATGATGGGCGTTGGTGGAAATGGAGTGGATGGAAATGTGCAGTGGTGGCGGTCATGAAACGGGGGGCCATCGCCCCCCGCACATGCAAAGGTACGGAAATCAGAAACGTGCCGAAATGTTCATGAGAGGCACGGGTGACATCGTCCGGACACTCTGCATGGGTCCGACAGCGGTGAGCAGGCCGGCCGGGTTGAAGGACATGTTCCACGTCATGGGATCCGGGCGGGCAGTGGCCTGGCGATGATGGATGGAGTACACCAGCGCGAAACCTGCGGTGCCGCCCAGCGCGGCGAGGAGTGGGAAGAGGTTCGCATCATGGGTCTCGAAACCCGCGGCAAGACCGAGGCCGATCAGCGCGCCTGCGCCGGTTCCCAGCCAGGTCATCAATCCCTGTCCCGTCGTGAAGTTGTGTCCCTTGAGCAGTTCATGCCCCGCCCAAATGCCGCCGATTGTTCCCAGCACGGTGAGCCCCAGAACAGGACGGTAATCGTCCGGCCGTGGGAGCATCATGATGGAGAAGGGGATGGCGGCACCGAGCGCGGCCGCGGTCGAGAGCACCGTGGCATCGCCCGTGCTGTAATGCTCGGAGCGCGACAGCACATCACCGACGTAGTAGCCGAGCCCCGTGCCAAGGAAGGCCGCCAGCGGTGTGAGTCGGCTCGATTCATCGGAGAGGGTGTACCAGGTTCCGAGCCCCACACCGGCACCGAAGTTCCCGAGGATGGAGATGGTGGACGCGCGTCCGGGAAGCATGTTGCTGGAGGCGGCGATCCGGGCGGCGATGATGTTCTCCGCCACGCTCAAGGCGACACCGGAGAGCAGCGGCAGGCCGGGATTCCTGTCGAAGTTCACCTCGTCATCGATCATCCAGGCAAGCAGAACTCCGTCAAATGCACCACGGATCGCACCCTGGCCTGCGAAGGTGGCCATGCCTTCCGTCATGCGCGAGTTTTGCGTGGCAATGAAGGGGATGAGGAAGGACGAGCCCGCCGTCAGCAGATACATTGAGCCATAACTCGTGCCGTGCATCTCGAACCCCGCGGGAATGGCCCAGCCATAGTAGCAGAGGCCCAGCGTGGTCATCGTGGCGAGGTACTCACCGCGTCCCTCCTGGTCGAGGTGGTCGGTGGTCTGCGTCCTGACAAGCGCCCGTGTGATCGCCACGCGCATGGAGTCCAGCCCGGTCTGCGTCAGGATCCTCTTGTCCCGTCCCGGAGAGCCCTCCTTGTCGAAGTACACCTCCAGAAGGTACAGGGAATCGCTTGTCCTGAACAGCATGGCTTCGCGAAATCCTCCGTAGCTGTCAAACACCCCGAGACCGTCATTCAGGGTCTTCGTCATCACGAGAATGTTCCCCTCCGCGTCGAATGGGATCTGTTCCTCCCTGTCCTGGGCCGGGGTGGAATGGAATGTCACGACGAGCAACAACACTGACAGCATCACTGTGCGCATGGCGAGCCTCCTTGTGGTCGGTGGATCCGGTGAAGCAAGATACGGAAAACGCGTGTGCCGCGGAACGCGCGTGACTGCAAGCCGTCAGTGTTCGACGGGTTTTCTGTTGAGGATGGTGAAGAGCGCACCGGCAAACATCATGAGCCCGCCCCACCAGAGGTTCGGATGCAGGTGCGCGAGCATGGTGGATGTGGCCGGGGGCTGCACCCACTGGATGATGCCCGCGACCAGAACCACCATGCCCATGGAGAGGAGGATGAGGCCGACGAAGAACCAGATGGGGCGGATGAGCATGCGCTGTGACATGGGGCGCTCCTACCAGAAGTACACGTTGAGGGCGATCAGCACGAGGAGGGAGATCACCGCCCAGAAGGCCGGGCGGGACAGCAGCGGGATTGCGGTGGCATCGGACGCCGGCGTCAGGCCCTTGACCAGTCCCACGAGCTCGGCATCGGGCTTCGGTGTGGTGAAGAGGCTGATGACGATGGTGGTGATGAAGCAGATGAGCCAGGCCCACCATGCCCGCCAGAAGTTGGCCGCCATCTCGCTCGACACGGCGGAGAGGGTGATGCTGGACGGTGCGAGCCAGCCGGACTTCACGGCGAGAAACATGCCGATGGATGCGGCCATGCCGGCGACGAGCCCCCAGAAGGCGCCGTTCGATGTGATTCGCCGCACAAACATGCCGAGGAGCATGGTGGCGAACAGCGGTGCGTTCACCCAGCTGAAGATGGCCTGCATGTAGTCCATGATGCTGGGAAAGCTCTTGGCCCAGTACGCGGTCACCACGCTGATGAGCACGCCCACGATGGTGGCCGCGCGCCCCATCCAGAGGAGCTGCCGTGGCGTGGCCTCGCGGTTGATCACGGAGTGGTAGATGTCATAGGTCCACACGGTGTTGAATGCGCTGATGTTGCCCGCCTGCCCGGCCATGAAGCCTGCGAGCAGCGCGGTGATGCCGAGCCCCAGCAGGCCCGTGGGGAGGTAGCGCGCGATGAGCAGCGGAAGGGCGCTGTCGTAGTTCACCCGCCCGCCGTCGTGCAGCAGCGTGAAGCCGCTGGTGGAGTCGTTCGCGAGCACGATGGCGATGAGCCCGGCAAGGATCACGAGGAAGGGGATGGCCATCTTGAAGAAGGAGGCAAGCACCGGCGCCATGCGGGCCGAACGCAGATCCCTGGCCGAGAAGGCCCGCTGCACCACAAGGAAGTCCGTGGTCCAGTACCCGAACGACAGCACGAACCCCAGGCCGAGGACGATGCCGCCCCAGGTGATGAGCATGCCGTTCTGCGAGGGATCGGACGACGTGGACCAGAGTGTGTTGTAGGCCTCGGGGATGCGGGAGAAGACGGCCTCGAAGCCGCCGAGCTCCACAATGCCCAACACGGTGACGAGGAAGAGGCCGAACCAGATGAGGAAGAACTGGATGATCTCGGTGAAGATTGCGGAGAGCAGGCCGCTCAGGCTCACATATGCGGCCACGGTCGCGGCCGACACCCACATGCTCAGGTCCCAGTTCCAGCCGAGGAAGGTGTGGAACACGAGCGCCATGGCGTAGAGGTTGATGCCGCTGACGAGAAGCGTCATGACGGCGAAGCTGATGCCGTTGAGGACGCGCGTCTTCTCGTCGAAGCGCAGCCGGAGATAGCCCGGGATGGATTTGATGCGGCTGCTGTAGTAGAACGGCATCATGTAGATGCCCAGGAACAGCATGGCCGGGATGGCACCGATCCAGTAGAAGTGTGCCACATACATGCCGTACTGGAAGGTGTTGCCCGTCATGCCCAGCAGCTCGAGGGCGCCGAGGTTGGCGGAGAGGAAGGCGATGCCCGCCACCCAGCTGCTGTTGCGCCGCCCGGCAAGGAAGAACTCCTCCTCCGAGGTGGTGAAGCGTTTGAGGTAGACACCGATTCCCAGGATGAAGCCGAAATACAAGGCGATGATCAGCCAGTCGTACAGTTGAAGGGAGATGGTCTGCATCGTTGCTCCGTTGTGGGGGGAGGAGGGCCGGCATGCGGCGGCGGAGACGGAAACGGCTCATTATACACAATGCCGCCGCAATGTCAAATGCCGACACCGGGCACAGGGTGCAGACCGGTGATGTCTGTCGCATGGGCTTTGTCCATGACCTGCGATGCGGTATTTTCCTGCCATGGAGACACGGAACAGAACGGCCTTCATCACCGGTTCCGGGCGCCGCCTCGGCCGGCGGATTGCGCTCGCCCTCGCGGCGGATGGCTGGGACATCGTGCTGCACGCCCACACCTCCACCGACGGGATTCGGCGGACAGCCGACGCCCTGCGGGCGGCGGGCACGCGCGTGCACGCGGTGCGCGCCGATCTCTCCTCGGCCGACGAGGCGCTGCGTGCCGGGCATGAGGCGGTGGCGGCCTTCGGGGTCCTGGATCTGCTCGTCAACAACGCGGCCATCTTTCCCACGCGGGCGTTCATGGATGTGGATCCCGCGCTGTGGGACAGCGTCATGAACACGAACCTGCGCCAGGTGTTCTTCGTCACCCAGGCGTGTGCACCCGCCCTGCGTGCGGCCGGAGGATCGGTGGTCAACATCGCCTCCGCCGGCGGGATGCAGCCATGGATCACGCACATCCCGTACAATGTGTCGAAGGCCGGTGTGCTCATGCTCACACGGGCGCTGGCGAAGGAACTCGCGCCGGACGTGCGCGTGAACGCGATCGCCCCGGGCATCGTCCTGATGGATGGGGAGGAGGCGGGGCCGCCCGCGCTCCCGGAGGACCGTGTGCCCCTGCACCGCCATGCCACAGCGGAGGACATCACCTCCATCATCCGTTTCCTCACCACCGACGGCCGGCAGTTCACCGGACACGTCTTTTCACCCGACGGAGGGCTGCTTACCACGGGAGGCAGCACCCCCGTTTGACGGACATCGGAGCCATCATGAGCGAAAAGAAACTCACGAAAGCCTACAACAACAGCACCTTTCTCAACAGCCCGGACGCACGCACGCTGCGCATTCTGGCTGAATACCTCGAGCCCCAGCAGCGTTTCCGGAGGCAGAAGATCGTGGACACCGTCGTCTTCTTCGGATCCGCGCGTCTGAAGTCGCGGCAGGATGCGTTGGTGGAGCGGGACCGAGTTCTTGCCGCCATCCACGAGTCGGGGAAGCGGGCCACTTCCAAATCCCTGCTGGAGGATCTCCAGACCGCGGAGACCATGGTGGAAAACTCCCGGTATTACGAGGATGCCGTGGAGATCTCGCGTCTCGTCAGCAAATGGTCGCTCTCACTCGAGGAGAAGAACCGCTTCGTCATCTGCTCGGGCGGAGGTCCGGGCATCATGGAGGCCGCAAACAAGGGGGCGCAGCTCGCCGGCGCAAAGTCCATCGGACTGAACATCAGCCTGCCTTTCGAGCAGTTCTCCAACCCCTTCATCCCGCCCGAACTCAACATCGAGTTCCACTACTTCTTCATGCGCAAGTTCTGGTTCATCTATCCCTGCAAGGCCCTCGTGGCCTTTCCCGGCGGGTTTGGCACCATGGACGAGTTGTTCGAGGTGCTCACGCTCGTGCAGACGCAGAAGCTGCGGAAGGATGTGTTCATCGTGCTGTATGGCCGGAAGTTCTGGGAGTCGATCTTCAACTTCGAGGGGCTGCTTGAAGCGCGTGTCATCAGCCCGGAGGATCTGTCGCTGTTCGTGGTATGCGACACGCCGAAGGAGGCGTTCAATCTCCTTCGCAGGAAACTCACGGAGCGCTATTTGCAATGAGTCTTGATCAGCGTGAACTGAACGCGATCTTTTCGCTTCTCGACGATCCCGATCCCACCGTGCAGGAGGCCGTACGGGAGCGCATCATGGCGGCGGGGGAGGGCGTCATCAGCCCGCTGCTCATCCGTGTGGAGGCGCACGGAGGCCAGCATGGTGAGCTGGTGAAGGTGTTGACACAGGACATCCGAGTGGATCGCGCCATCCAGCGCATGCAGCGCATTGGGGAGGGGACCTACGACATCCCCGGGCTTGAGGAGGGCGCATGGGCCATCGCACGCTTCGGCCACCCGACACTCGATGTGCAGGCCCACCGTTTCCAGCTCGACGAGATGGCGCGCACCATCTCCGTTCTTGCCGGCCCGGGGGCGAATCCCAGCGAGCGCTACCACCGCCTGCGGACACACGTGTTTGGTGATCTCGGCTTCCAAGGGGACAGGACGAGCTACTTCGATCCCGACAACAGCTACCTCAACAAGGTGATTGAACGGCGGAAGGGGATCCCCATCTCGCTGTCCGTCCTGACCATGCTTGTCGCCGGCCGTGTCGGCGTCGAGCTGCGTGGGGTCGGCATGCCCATGCATTTTCTGCTCGCCTTCGAGTCGTCGATGGACGAGGTGTTCATCGATCCCTTCAATGGTGGAGCGATGATCACCTATGAGGACTGCCGGGCGCTGCTCGCTGCGGCGGATGTGACCCTCACGCACGATCTGCTCGAACCGGTCACCAACCGCGCCATCATGATCCGCATGTGGCGGAACCTCCTGGCTGCGTACCATCACACCCACATGAAGGACGAGAGGCACATGGTGACGCGCATTCTCGAGGCCATCACCGGGGAGCGCGATCACGAGCCCGACGCTCCCGATGATGAGGACGATGCCTGACCATGGACAGGCTGCGTGGCGGAGGGAGTTCAAGAGTTGAAGGGTGATGCGGGAAAGCCGGCTGCTCGAGTCCTTCTGAACCAAGGCTGCCAACCCTGAGAACCCGCCCGTTGGGACCCCGCGCGCCGGCGCCGACTGG
>CAYUYM010000073.1:0-15725 GCA_964449305.1 uncultured Chromatiales bacterium
CATGCGCTCGATGCCCGGCACCACTCCGGCGGTGGAGATGGTGATGCGTGGTGCGGCCACGCCCTCGTTCCGCTCGTTCCCGATGATGTCGAGCGCCCTCACGACGGCGTCGTAGTTCAGCAGGGGCTCCCCCATCCCCATCAAAACCAGATTGGTGATCCTCGCCCCGGCGACGGCTTGGAGTGCATGGTACTGCCCAAGGATCTCCCCCGGGGTGAGGTTCCGCCTGAGCCGGAGTGTGGCGGTGGCGCAGAACTCGCAGGCCAAGGCGCATCCCACCTGGGTGGACATGCACAGCGTGAGCCGACTGCCTGACCCGCCTTCCGGCTCGCTGTCAGGATCCGCCTTGGTGGGGGGGATCAGCACCGCCTCCACTGCGTTTCCGTCACGCAGACGGAGCAGGAACTTCCGCGTGCCATCAACGGACCGCTGCTCGTGGTGGATGACCGGAAGCTCGATCACCGCATGCCGCTCAAGGAGACTCCGATGCTCCTGGCTGATGTTGCGCATCCCAGGAAACGCATGGACGCGGGAGCGGTACATCCAGTCGTACACCTGACCCGCACGGAAGCGTGGCATTCCAAGTTGTGTCACGAAGGCCTCCAATTCCGCCTTCGTCAGTCCGAATATCGGGAGTCGTTCCATGGAAGAATCTATGATGGGGTGCGGGAAGAAACAAATCACCGCGAATGGGCATTGCATTTCACCATGCCTGCCCGTACCTTGCCGCGAACCACCATGAACATCACCGCACGAATACTCTTCGCCTGGTTGCGCCGGAACTGGCTGATGACTGCCGTCATTGCATGGGAGGCTGTCGCGCTGCTGGTGGAGATCAACGGGGGCCCCGATTGCACCATCCCCTGCCTTTTCTCCACGGTGTTCGGTGTCCACTGCCCCGGGTGCGGCCTCACACGCGCTCTTGGGCACCTCCTGGTGGGTGATGTCCGGGCTGCGTGGCAGAGCAACCCCCTCATCTTTCTCGTGATCCCCATCTGCACTTCGGCCATGGTGATGAATTTTCGACGCTTCCTGCGCCATGCCCGCATCGGCATGTCCCACATCTGATCGCAGAACCCATTCCACGATATGCCCGGACTCCGCCCACTTCCTTCGCCGCCCTTCGCCTCGCACGACACCTACGCCACGCCGGAGGGCCGACAGCGCCCATGCGCCAGGATCCTGCCCCCATCCCTCTACTTTTACTCGCGCATGATCGCCACAGTGATCCACTCGGGCCGCATCGCGAAACGCGGCTCGTACGACAACACGATGTGGACGCGTTCGAGTGTCACCATCCTTCATGAACTGGAGGAGACGGGCTGCAGGCTCGACGTGCGCGGAATGCGGCACCTCACCTCCTTCGACGGGCCTGCGGTCATCATCGCCAACCACATGAGCGTGCTCGAAACCTTCATCCTGCCGGTGCTCATCAGCACGGTGAAGCGATGCACCTTCGTCATCAAGCCCAGCCTCATGGAGTACCCGGTGTTTGGCCCGGTGATGCGCGCAGTGCATCCCATCGTGGTGTCGCGTGACAATCCGCGCAAGGATCTGCAGATCGTGCTGGAGGAGGGGCAGGCCCGCCTCGCCGCTGGAATGTCCATCATCCTGTTTCCGCAGACGACGCGGACAACGGAATTCCAGCCGGCTCAGTTCAACACCCTGGGTGTGAAGCTGGCACGCAATTGCGGCGTCCCGGCCATTCCCCTCGCGCTCAGGACCGATGCGTGGGGCAATGGCAGGCGCCTCAAGGATTTCGGGCGGATCGACCCGTCCCGCCGCATTCATTTCACCTTCGGCGCTCCGATGCGCGTCGAGGGGAACGAAAAGGAGGTTCACGCCGCCATCGTGCAGTTCATCGGTGATCACCTGCGCACGTGGTCTGTCGAGCACCAGCGCCCCGTCGATCCGGATCAATAGTCGGTTCTCTTCGCCATCCTCGTGCATGTGATCCCGCCCGATGCACATGACGGCGCACCACCACCCGTCACCACCAGTCACCCCATCATTCCCACCGGAGGCCGCATGGAAACCAAGCTCAAAATCGCCCTCGTCGTGCTCTTCCTCATCAGCATGGTCCTGCCGGATTTCAAGGGCTGCAACAAGAACTTCAGTGCGATCAACGTCATCGGTTCCACCTTCGACATGCTCACGGAGGACAAGGCGACACCGGGTGAACCCGACATGGAAAAGCTGCAGGAGGGCATGCAACAGCTCGAGTCGGGTCTGGAGGAACTCTCCGGCGAAAAGACCAACCTCGGCATGCCGTTCAAGAATCCGAGCGAGGATTTCAAGGGCTACCTGATCGCGGGCACCGTGCTGCTCCTCCTGTCGTTCATCTTCATGATCCTCCAGCTTGTGCTCCGTTCACCCGACCTGCTCTCGCTGCGTCCCTGGTTCCTTGCCGCCGGCATCGCCCTCTTCTTCTATGTGGTGGATGTGTACCTGATCGTACAGGAGGGGGAGCAGTTCTTCTCGCTGCGGTACGGGTGGTACATCCACCTCGTCATGAGTCTGGCCCTGATGCTCTACAGCAAGTGGATGCCCTCCATCGTCAGCCGGTACGAACCGCTCGCCGCCGGCGCGACGGTGGTCGATCCATGGACTCCCGTGCCGCCGGACATACCCCCGGCCATCCCCCACGAGGCGCCGTCACCCACAGACGCCCCACCAGGATTCCCTCCGACGCCGCCACCCGTCGTGTGATCGACGCCCCATCGGTCCCCACATGGCCGGTGTGATGCCCGGGAACATGGACCGTGGGTTTTTCATGCAACGGCCATGGAAAACGTCACCAGTCGGCGGCGCTGTCCGCCATCTTTGCACGATGTCTGCGAACAGAACATCATCCCTCCGGCGGGCATCACCATCCGACACGATACAGCATTCCAGGCGGACGTGCAGCCACGAAAAACGCCCCTGCAGGGAAGCGCTGAACCCACTCCTTCACCAGGATCCATCGACGTGTTTCCATCCAACGGCGCAAAAATCGGACTCATCACCGCGATCACCGTGGTGTCTGCAAACATGATCGGGACGGGGGTGTTCACCTCCCTGGGCTTCCAGGTGGGGGGCATCCCGGAACCGTTCGCCATCATCATGCTCTGGCTTCTGGGCGGCGTCACGGCGATGTGCGGTGCATTCGCCTATGCGGAGATCTCCACCGCGCTGCCACGCTCCGGCGGGGAGTACCATCTCCTCGGCAGCATCTACCACCCGAGCGTGGGCTTCGCCTCCGGATGGATCTCCCTGACGGCCGGCTTCGCCGCTCCGGTGGCCGCCGCCGCCATCGCCATGGGCGGCTATCTGGATGGCATCATTGCCGGTGGTGTGCCGGCAGCACCGGTGACTGGCGTGGAGATGCGGACCGCGATCGCCATCACCGTCGTGACCGGCGTCTCGCTCGTGCACCTGCTGAGCCTGCGCACCATCAGCCGCTTCCAGACCTTCTTCACCGGGCTGAAGATCCTCCTCATCGTCGCCCTCATCGGCCTCGGTTTCCTGTGTGGCAGCGGCGGCCGGGTGTCCTTCGCCCCAAATGCAGCCTCGCTGCAGACGATGCTCTCCCCCCCCTTCGCCGTGTCACTCGTGTTCGTGATGTATGCCTACTCCGGGTGGAACGCGGCCACCTACATCGCCGGCGAGATCCGTGATCCGGCCCGCACCATTCCCTGGTCGCTGTTCCTTGGAACGGGAATCGTCATTGTCCTCTATGTGCTGATCAACATGGTGTTCCTCTACACCACCCCCATGGCCTCCATCGAGGGCCGTGTGGAGGTGGGGCTCATCAGCGCACAGCAGTTCCTCGGCCCCACGGGGGGCTCCGTGATGGCGGCCCTCATCGCCATCGGACTCGTCTCCGCCATCAGCTCGATGACCTGGGCGGGACCGCGCGTCACCATGGTGATGGGCGAGGACGTGTCGTTTCTCCGTGTCCTTGCAACGAAGTCACGCAATGGCATCCCCGTTGCCGGCATCGTCCTGCAATGGGCGCTGGCCGTGCTCCTCATCCTCACCTCATCCTTCGAGCAGGTGCTCGTCTACCTCGGGTTCACCCTGTCGCTTTCCACATTCATGACCGTGCTCGGCGTCTTCGTTCTGCGGTTTCGACAGCCGGATCTGCCCCGCCCCTACCGCACCTGGGGCTTCCCCGTCACACCGGCCTTCTTCCTGCTTGTCACCGGCTGGATGCTCGTGTTCCTGCTCCGCGACCGGCCGGTGGAATCCCTCGCAGGGCTCGGCACCGTCGTGCTCGGCCTCGGCGTCTATGCGCTCAATTCGTTCTTCACCAAGGGAATCACCAATGACATCGCCCAGACCGGGATGGATTGACCTTCGTCCGATCGCCACGCTGCTCCTCTGCCTCGCCATCATCCCTTCAGCACGCACCAATGCGGACACCACACTACGGGCACGCCCGGCCTCCGTGCCCTGGACGGCACAGCATCCCGGGATGCCGGCATCCTTCGCCGCGCCGACACCGGACGATTCCACCATCGGCGACCTGGCCGCGCTCCTCGGCGGGCAGGCATGCGGCACGGGTTCCCGCTGGGGATGGGTGATGAAGGACACCGCGTGGATGGCGTACCGCCGAGTGATGCGACGCATGCATTCCGGTTTCGAGAAGCGCCATGCCGCCCCCCTGCGCAGCTTCGCCGCACGCGATCTTCCCCATACCAGCGCTGCCACGGGTGCGGTGTTCTACCCGTTCAGCGGCCCCGACATCGCCTTCCCTCTCATCCTCTTCCCGAACACGCCGCTCATCGTCATGCTGGCATTGGAACCGGTGGGAGGAGTCCCCGGGCTGTCGGCGGAGGAGCCGGATTCGGTGCGTCCCAACTTCGCCGCGCTCGAAGAATCGATCGACGACATCCTGTCCACCGGCTTTTTCACCACCTCGCGCATGAAGACGGAGTTCCGGTCCGGCGATTGGAAGGGCGTGATCCCGCCTCTCCTCGCCCTGCTCACGCTCGGCGGGCAGCAGGTGGTGGGGCTGGAGCTCATCGGCATCGGCGCCGATGGTCTTCTGCTGCGCGGGGACGAACGCCGCGGGTCACGCGTGCCGGGTGTGGAGATCCACTTCCAATCCGGTGATGGCAGGAGCGTGCGCAGGCTCCAGTATTTCTCGATGGATGCCGGCAACGGCACCATGACGCGACGCCCCGAATTCACCACCTACATCACGTCCCTCGCACCCGAGGTGGCCTACGTCAAATCCGCCTCCTACCTGCTTCACAGCGACGGCTTCTCGATGATGCGGGATCTGGTGCTCACGGCACAACGCATCGTGCAGGACGACACCGGCGTGCCCCTGCGCTTCCTCGATTCCGGCACATGGACGGTGGATGTGTTTGGCACCTACGTGACCCCCATCAGTCCGTTCCAGGGGCGCGTTCAGAGCGACCTCAAGGCGCTCTTCGACCAGAAGCGTCCGGGCGCCCTGCCCTTCGCCTATGGCTACCACTGGACGCGGGGCCGGGCGCACATCATGGTCGCGACGCGTCGGGGGGGACAGCGATGAAGTGGGGGACCATCCTCGTTGCGGCGCTCTGCCTCCAGGCCGCGGGGCCGGCGTGTTCGCGGCAGCAGCCACAGCAGAGGCACCCCCCTGTTCAGACCGCCGTGCCTGCCACAGCGGACACCTCCCTGCCGCGCACGGCGGTGACCGACGATTCGCTCGCACGCACCAATGATGTGGCACGCATGCTCGCGGGGCTGCGGCCGGCCGACAGCGCCTGGTGCCTGCCGTTGCTGCACAGCGCCGCATGGCAGAGACACGCCCGCGAGATGGACACACGCTGGGCCTCGTTCATGGCGCGCCAGGGCGACCCCATCCGCAGCTTCGCGGCCACGCACCTCGCCGACATGCAGCGCGAAACACGCACGCTCTTCTATCCGTTCAGCGGACCGGACTTCGCCTATGCCGCGTTCTTCTTCCCGGAGGCGCGTCACACCATCATGCTCGGGCTCGAACCCGTGGGCGTGATCCCGGCTGTCACCGGCAGCGAAGCCGATCTCTCGAAGAACCTGGGCGACATTCGCACCTCCCTCGGCACCGTGCTCGGGCTGAGCTTCTTCAAGACGGACAACATGAAGGTGGACCTTGTGCGCGGCCGCTGGGAGGGCGTCGTCCCGCTGGTGCTGACGCTCATGGCCCGCACCGGCATGACGATCCGCGGTGTCGACCTCGTCCACATCGACTCCCTCGGAGTCCTGCATCCGACAGACACTGCGGCACGGCCGCTGCCGGCCATCCCCGGAGTGGTGTTCCGTTACTCGGCCCCGGGGGAACGCCTCGAACGCGACGCGACGTATTTCAGCTGCAATGTGATCGACCAGAGCATGGCGGCGCTGCCCGGCTTCGCCCGCCACATCGGCGGCATCGACGTTGATGCTTCGTTCTTCAAGGCAGCGAGCTACCTGTGCCACAACGACTACTTCTCCGTGATCCGCACCCTGGCACTCAAGGCACGCTGGCTGCTGCAGGACGACTCGGGCATCGCCATGAAGTATCTGCCTGCAGCGGAGTGGGATTTCACCTGGTTCGGCCGCTACACCGGCACCATCGGTCTCTTCGCCCGCCGCCGGCAGACGGCCCTGGACAGCGTCTTTCGCCAGCCGGGCATCACGCCGCTGCCCTTCGGCATCGGCTACAAATACCGCGCGGGCGAGTCGAACCTGATGCTGGGAAGGCGGAAAGCAGTGGGTTCCTGATCACCCGACACAGGCACGGAGAAAATGAACAGGGCGCAGTCACCCGCGCCCTGTTTCGTCAATCGGACATATGTATGTGGCGCAGCGTGCTGCGCCCCGCAGCGTGCTGCGCCCGGGTTTAGAACGTGTACCGGATGCCCACCTGCAGCGACCAGCGGGAGGAGAGGTCGTTGTACTGGAACGGATTCTTCTTGTCCTTGAAGCTGAACATGGGAGTGCCCTTGGCGACTTCGGTGCCGTTCTCGCCGAGCTTGTTGCCGGCGACGGCGAGGCCCTCGAAGCGCAGGAGCATGTCGCGATTGTTGGAGACGCTCTGGACGCGGCCCCACTCGCTGTTGAGGAGGTTCAGGACGTTGAGGATGTCCACCGAGATCTCGAGCTTGTGTTCGGGGAACACGGGGTTCGGGATGGCCTGGAGGAGGCGGAAGTCCAGGATGTTGACCCACGGCTCGCGGGCGCCGTAGCGCTCGGCGATCTCGCCGCGATGCTCCTTCAGGTAATCGTCGCGCCCGATGTAGGCTTCGAGCTGGTCATACACCGTGGCGGATGCACGCGTGGTGGCATTGCTCACGAGGAGGATGTCGCTCTTGTCCTTCGGGATGTAGATGAGGTCGTTCTCGACCTGGCCGTCGGCGTTGAGGTCGCCATCATACACGTAGCTGAACGGCGTGCCGGAGCGGCCTTCGTAGAACAGGGCAAGCGTGGTGGAGTAATCCTTCGCATACTTGAACGTGTAGCTCAGGGAGGCGATGAAACGATGCGGGATGTCGAACAGCGAACGCGTGAGAGGCACATCATTCGGATTGTCCGGTGTGTGGTTGTAGCGCCAGTTGGAGACGGCCTGGCTGGAGAGACCGCCGTTCTGATCCTTCGCGACGCCGTAGGTGTAGGCGATGAGTCCGCCCACGCCCTCCTCCACCTGGCGTTGCAGCGTGGCGCTGATGTTCGCCTGATAGCCCTCGGAGGTGTTCTCGAGAAGGATGACGTTCGTGAACGGTCCCTTGGAGAAGGAGCCGACCTGCGTGCGCGGAGTGGTGTTGCGGCCCGAGTACGTGCCGTAGACACCGCGGCCACCGGGGAGATGCGAGCCGAGCGCCGTCGTGTCGAGGCGGTCACCGAGATTGATGTCGCGGTAGTAGATGTCGTTGAGCGTCTGGGAGTAGATGCCCTCGAGGGTGAAGACCATGCTGTAGGGCAGCTTGTGATCCACGGCGAGATTGAAGCGGGCCACCTGCGGCATCTTGAAGTCGTTGGCGGTCACGTTGATCTCGGTGGCACCACCGACGCGGCTGTAGAAGGCCGGGTCCCGCGGATCGAGATCCGGGTTGAAGCGGATCGTGTCGTTGGAGGCCGTGCGCAGATCGAGACGGGCGAGTTCGACGCCCGTGTTGCCGAACTGGTTGGAGATCCACACAAAGGGAACGCGGCCGGTGAAGATGCCGGCGCCGCCGCGGATGATGGTGCTCTTGTCACCGAACAGGTCATAGTTCACACCGAGGCGCGGGGAGAACATGATCTGCGAGTCGAACACCTTGTCGGTGCGCACACCGTAGGTTGCGGCGGCGTTGTTCCTGTAGGCCACGGTGTTCGTGTTGTAATGGATGGTGTCGGCGATGCTGTTGTAGTTTGGCTTGTCCATGATGGTCGGAATGTCGACACGCAGACCAAGCGTCACCTTGAGGTTCTTCACACCGGACCACTCGTCCTGTGCGTAGAAGCCGTACTGTGCTGCGCCGAAGTCGGCCGCGAACATGGGATCCTGCCCCGGGCGCGCAAAGCTGTACTGGAGGCGCGCGGCGATGCCGTTGCGGAGATCGTTGAGGCTGTTGAAGTTGTAGGTTCCGACATAGTCTCGGATGAAGAGGTTCTTGAACGAGAAGATCTCGTTCTGCGTGCCGATCGTCACGGCATGGTCGCCGAGGAACCAGGTGAAGTTGTCGGTGATCTCGAGCACGTCCTGATCCAGTTTGTTGGCGATGGAGAAATTCTCCGCGCCGGCCGAGATGGTGACGCCCGTGATGCGGGAATCGCTCACGTTGACCGTCGGGAACATGGAGCCCACGTAGTCGCGTGAGTCACGGATGCGGGTGTAGCCCACGATGAGCTCGTTGGACATGTTGGCGCCGTAGGTGCTGCTCCACTGGAGCACGGTGCTGTTGACATTGTTGTTGAACACGTAGTTCCGGTTGCCGAAGAGCACATTGGCCGTGGTCGGGCGGAAGACGTCGTCGGAGGCGTCCACGAAGTTGTGCCGCAGGGTGAGGCGGTTGGTCTCGTCGAGGTTCCAATCCAGGCGGGCGAAGATCTTCGTGCTGGGACGCTTGGTATCGTAGGAGCCGAGGCTGCCGGGGTTGTAGCCATACTGGCTCTGAAGGATTCTGCCCACGGTGTCGGCGATGTTCTGCACCAGCGATCCATCGTTGCGCTGGGTGAAGGCGATGTTGTCATAGGGCTGCCTGCGTTCGGTCATCTCCGCATTCGCAAAGAAGAAGAGCTTGTTCTCGATGATCGGCCCGCCGACGCGGAAGCCGGCCTGGTACTCGTTGAAGTTGGCGAAGGCGGTCTTCACCGTGCTGTCACGAAATTCGCCGATGGGGAGGGCGTTGCCGTTCGCATCCTTGAGGAGCCAGTTGGTGGCATTGAGATCGCCCACCATGTCCTTGTTCCGGAAGTAGAAATACGCCGATCCCTGCAGGGTGTTGGTGCCGGAGCGGGTGATGGCGTTGACACCGGATCCCGAGAAACGCCCCTGGCGGACGTCATACGGCGCAACGACCACCTGGAACTCCTGGATGGCATCGAGGCTGATGGGGTTGGCATTGGCCTGACCGCCGGGTGTGCCGGAGCCGCCAAGCCCGAAAAGATCATTGTACTGCGTTCCATCGATCTGGATGTTGTTGTAGCGGTTGTTGCGGCCGGCCGCCGAAGTCCCCACCATCTGCGGTGAGAGGCGCAGGAAATCCTGGAAGCTGCGCGTGATGGTCGGCATGGATTCGATCTGTTCGAGGGAGACGTTCTGCGATGCACCCGTCCTGCTGGTGCTCATCAGTTCATTGCGTTCACCGGTCACCTCCACCGGGTTGATCTGGACACTGGACTCCTCGAGCTGAACCTTGAACTCCAGGTTCTGCCCCAGGGCGAGCGCCACGTTCTCGAACTTCACCGGTTGAAAACCGACGAAGGAAACGGTGATGGTGTAGGGTTTGCCGACACGCATGTTCTGGATGTTGAAGCGCCCGTCGGCACGGCTCATCATGCCATACACGGTGCTCGAGGGTTCATGCACGGCCTTGATCGTGGCTCCGGCGAGGGGTTTGCCCGCCTTGTCGGTCACCTGGCCGTTGATGGCCGCGGAGGTGACACCCTGGGCGTGAGCCATGGCGCCGACGACGATGAGCATGGCAATAGCCACCACGACCGTCGCGGAGAACTTCGTCACAAGCATTTTCATGCAAGCTCCTTTGTTGGATGGAAATATGGGGGTGGGGATGGAGGCGGGGGATTGATGGAAATCCATCGGTTGTGCAAATGTCCGAAACTGCGGAGGAAATTCAAACGTCCATGTCGACCTGGATCATCTCCACACCGGCGCCCTGCAGCAGGTGCTCAACCTTCCCGATCTTGTAGGGTTTGGCATAGTAGATGTGACGGATGCCGGTGTTGAGGATGGTCTTCAGGCAGTGGTAGCAGGGTGATGCAGTCACGTAGATGTCGGCACCATCGATGCTCACACCATGTTTCGCCGCCTGGGCGATGGCGTTGATCTCTGCATGGATGGTCCGGAAACAGTTCTCCTCCTCCTCCCCATCAGGATTGCGCGACACATAGATGAGGCAGCCCACCTCGGTGCAGTGGGGCTGCCCGGCGGGAGAACCGTTGTATCCGGTGGCAATGATGTTCCTGTCCTTGACGATCACCGCACCGATGCGCGCGCGGTTGCATGTGGCCCGTTCCGCCACCTTGAAGGCGATGTCCATGAAGTACTGGTTCCAGGATTTCCGATCCGCCATGGGAGCGCTCCGCAGGTTGTGTGGGTGATGCTGGTCGTGCGAGAATACACAGCGCCGAAGAGAATTCCAACCGGGCTTCCCCCACTTTTCAATTATGTCCGAAGTGAGTATCTTGCACCGGAAGAATTCGAGAAAAATTTCCTGATCGGCTTTGATGCCTCCCGGATTCCTTCCCGCCATGACGTGCATTCCGCCGTCAGGTCCGACGCCCCCCCGACATTCCCTTCACGAAATACTCCTTTTTTCACATATCCTGTCCAGGCCAATGGAAACAGAAACGCCGGAGAAATCGAAGACACGAAGCGGAGATCACAAGAGCGGCGACAACCGGTTCAAATACCTGGACCGGGCGATCGCCAAATTCCAGTACCGTGGTGATGCGCTCATCGAGATCCTCCACACGGCGCAGGAGCTTTTCGGGTATCTGTCGCAGGACCTGCTTCTCTACATCGCCCAATCCCTGAAGCTGCCCCCGAGCAAGGTGTACGGTGTGGCGACCTTCTACCACTTCTTCTCGCTCAAGCCGAAGGGGGAACACACGGTGACGATCTGCATGGGGACTGCCTGCTATGTCAAGGGTGCCGGTGACCTGCAGATGGCCGTGGAGCATCTCTGCAAATGCCGCCTGGGCGAGACCTCGGAGGGCGGCAGGGTGAGTCTCCAGTCGGCCCGCTGCGTCGGCTCCTGCGGCATCGCGCCCGTGGTGGTGTATGACAATGATGTGGTCGGCTTCGACACACCCGAATCGATCGTTGAACGCGTCAAACCCTGGCTGGAGGCATCATGACACTCGACGAACTCTACGACATCGGAAGAACGTACCGCGAGCAGCTCGAGAAATTCACCGCGGAAATCCAGGTCTGCTGTTCCGGCGGCTGCTTCTCCTCCGGCGGCATGCAGCTCAGGGAACGGTTCGAGGCGGTGTGTGCCGAGCGCAATCTCAGCACGGACATCCGCATCATCAGCACGGGCTGCATGGGCCTCTGCGGCGCGGGTCCCCTCGTGCGCATCGCTCCGAGCGACACGCTCTACGTGCGCGTGAAGCCGGAGGATGTGGAGCGCATCGTGGATGAGCACATCCTCGCGCGGAAGACGATCTCCGATCTCCACTACCCGTCCGACGGGCCGTTCTACGCAAAGCAGCAGCAGATCGTGCTGCGCAACATGGGGCGCATTGATCCGGAATCCATCGAGGACTACATCGCTCATGGCGGGTACGAGGCTCTGGCGAAGGGCATCACCTACTACACACGCGATGGTGTGATCCTCGAGATGCGGCAGAGCGGGCTGCGCGGCCGCGGCGGCGCGGGGTATCCCACGGGGCTCAAGTGGGACATCGTGCGCAAGGCGAAGAGCGACCGGAAGTTCGTGGTCTGCAACGCCGACGAGGGCGACCCGGGGGCGTTCATGGACCGCGCCATTCTCGAAGGCAATCCGCACGCCATCCTCGAAGGCATGGCCATTGCGGGCTATGCCGTCGGCGCCACGCAGGGCTATGTCTACGTCCGCGGCGAGTACCCCCTTGCCATCGAGCGGCTCAAGAAGGCCATCCGGCAGGCCGAACGCACGCAGGTGCTCGGCAACCGCATCTTCGACTCCGAGTTCAACTTCCGCGTCGACATCCGCATCGGTGCCGGCGCCTTTGTCTGCGGCGAGGAGACGGCACTCATCGCCTCCATCGAGGGGCGACGCGGCACGCCGCGCCCCCGTCCGCCCTACCCGTCGCAGTCCGGCATCTGGGGCTGCCCCACGCTCATCAACAACGTGGAAACCTACGCCAATGTGTCGCACATCATCCTGAACGGGGCGAAGTGGTTCTCCCAGATCGGCACGGCCAAGAGCCACGGCACAAAGGTGTTCGCCCTTGCGGGGCGCATCCAGAACACGGGCCTCATCGAGGTGCCCATGGGCATGACCCTGCGCGAGATCATCTTCGACATCGGCGGCGGCATTCCCGACAACATGGATTTCAAGGCCGCGCAGACAGGCGGCCCGTCGGGCGGCTGCATCCCGCGGCAGCATCTCGACATCCCCGTCGATTATGAATCGCTCGCCAAGGTCGGCTCCATCATGGGCTCGGGTGGCCTGATCGTCATGGACTCCAGTTCGTCGATGGTGGATGTGGCCAAGTACTTCATGGAGTTCTCCATGGATGAATCCTGCGGCAAGTGCATTCCCTGCCGCGTCGGGACGTCCCAGCTCCACGCCATCCTGGAACGCATGACGCGCGGCGAGGCGGTGGCCGCGGATCTGGAGATCCTTGAGGAGCTCTGTGTGATGGTGAAGGACACCTCCCTCTGCGGACTCGGCCAGACGGCCCCCAACCCGGTGATGAGCACGCTCCATTTCTTCCGGGAGGAGTACGAAGCCCTGCTCAAGGACCGCCAGGCGCCGCCGGCTGCGGAACCTGCCGCCCCGGCAGCCCCCCCTGAGGCCGCGACACCTGCCGCATCGGAAGCCGACGCGCCGAAGCCCCCGCGCCGGAAGCCCCGCTGACCTGCCCCGCCCATGAATCCGGAGAAACACCATGGATGAAATCAAGACACTGACCATCGACGACGAACTCATCAGCGCCCGGGCGGATGCAACAGTGCTGGAGGCGGCGAGGGAGCACGGGATCAACATCCCGACCCTCTGCGATCTCACGGGCCTCGGCAGCGTGGGATCCTGCCGCCTCTGCCTCGTGGAGATCGAGGGGCAGAACAAGCTGCTCTCCGCCTGCATGACGCGCGTGGAGGAGAACATGGTGGTGCACACCAATTCGCCACGTCTCCAGAAATACCGCCGCATGATCATCGAGCTCCTGTTCGCCGAGGGCAACCACGTCTGCTCGGTGTGCGTTGCGAACGGACACTGCGAACTGCAGAACCTCGGCTACGAGGTGGGCATGGACTCCGTCCGCTTCCAGTACCTCCACCCCGAGCGCTCCGTCGATGCCACGCATGAACGCTACATCGTCGACCACAACCGATGCATCCTCTGCACGCGCTGCGTTCGTGTCTGCGACGAGATCGAGGGCGCTCACACCTGGGATGTGGCGGGGCGTGGCATCGGCTCCTTCGTCATCACCGACATGGCCACGGAATGGGGCCGCTCGCAATCCTGCACCTCCTGCGGCAAGTGCGTGCTCGTCTGCCCCACCGGCGCCCTCTTTGAAAAGGGAAAGGCCGTGGCGGAGGTGACCAAGAACCGCGATTTCCTGCAGTACATCGTCAACGCACGGGAGAAGCAGCAATGGACAAGATAAGACTCGCCACCGCATGGCTGGGCGGATGCTCCGGCTGCCACATGTCCTTCCTCGATCTCGATGAACGCCTCATCGATCTCCATGAACGCGTGGAGGTGGTGTTCAGCCCGGTGATCGACATCAAGGAGTTTCCGCACGGTGTGGACGTCACCCTCGTGGAGGGCGCGGTGGCCAACAGCGACAACCGCGAGCTCCTGCTCACCATCCGCGAGCGCAGCCGCATCGTCATCGCCTTCGGGGACTGCGCGGTGAGCGGCAACGTCACCGCGATGCGCAACGGCATCGAACGCGACACGCTGCTGCGCGCCGTCTACGGCGAGCTGGGCGCCGAGCTTGGGCGGACCATCGACACCCCGCTGCCGTTGCTCGAGGAGCACGTCACCCCCATTCACAAGCTCGTGACCGTCGATTACTTCCTGCCGGGCTGCCCGCCGAATGCCGACCTCATCTGGTACGTCGTGACGGAGCTCCTGGAGGGCCGCGAACCCATTCTCACGGAGGATTTGCTGAAATATGGCTAAGCCGAACCGACAGATCACCATCGACCCCGTCACCCGCATCGAGGGGCACGCCAAGATCACGATCCACTTCAACGACCAGGGCTCGGTGGAGGATGCGCGCCTGCATGTGACGGAATTCCGCGGCTTCGAGAAGTTCTGCGAGGGCCGGCTCGTGTGGGAGATGCCCGGCATCACCTCACGCATCTGCGGCATCTGCCCCGTCTCCCATCTGCTCGCATCCGCCAAGGCGGGCGACGACATCCTGGCCGTCGAGATCCCTCAGACTGCATCCAACCTGCGACGCGTCCTCAACCTGTCGCAATGGGTGCAGTCCCACGCCCTGAGCTTCTTCCACCTGTCGCTTCCCGACCTGCTCCTCGGCATGGATGCCGACCCGGCGAAGCGCAACATCTTCGGTGTGCTCGAACGCAATCCGGAGTTTGCGCGCCGCGGCATCCGCCTCCGCAAATTCGGGCAGGAGGCCATCGAACGCATCGGCGGACGCAAGATCCACCCGGTCTACGCCGTCCCTGGCGGCGTACGCGGACCGCTCCCGATCGAGGACCGCGATGCCATCCTCGCCGGACTTCCGGAGGCGTATGAGACAGCCCAACTGGGTCTCGAATTCATCAAGGCCTTCGTCGAGACGAACCACGGCAAGCTCGAGGTGTTCGGAAACTTCCCGTCCCTCTTCCTCGGCCTCGTCACGCAGGAGGGGGCGCTGGAGTACTACGACGGCGTCATCAGAGTGGTGGACAGCGGCGGCAACATCGTGGCCGACCGCCTCGACACACGCAAATACCGCGACTATATCAGCGAAGCCGTGGAGGACTGGTCCTACCTCAAGTTCCCCTTCTACTCGCCCCTGGGCTACCCGCAGGGCAACTACCGCGTCGGTCCGCTGGCACGGCTCAACATCTGCTCCCACACCGGCTCACCGCGGAGCGACAGGGAACTGGTGGAGTTCAAGCAGATGGCCGGGACGCGCAACGTGGTGGTCAACTCGTTCTACTATCACTATGCCCGGCTCATCGAGATCCTCTTCGCCCTTGAGCGCATGGAGGAGATCCTCACCGACCCGGATACGATGCGCACCGACGGCATCCGTGCCCGCGCCTTCACGAACCGCACGCAGGGTGTGGGCGTGTGCGAGGCGCCGCGCGGCACGTTGTTCCACAACTACAATGTGGGGCCGGACGGCGTCATCGAGCATGTGGACATGGTCATCGCGACGGGACAGAACAACCTCTC
>CAYUYM010000074.1:0-15714 GCA_964449305.1 uncultured Chromatiales bacterium
GTTGAGTCATCGGTTCCGTTTTCGATCATCATGAGCATGGGTGTCTGCCTCTGGTGATTGAACGTTTTGCACCGGGAAAGCCTGGAATGCGTGCACTTCGATTGATCGAGTGGCTGAAGGGCGCGTGAAAGACAACATGCAGAATCGTTTCATCTGCAGTCCATTCGTGTCCTTCCGTCATTCCCGCGAATGTGGGAATCCACGCCCCGTCCTTCCGCGGCAGCCCAACCTGCCAACCTGATACCATGTTGCTGTGAACATTCAACATCCATGCTCAACCCCATGATTCAACGCTGTAACCTCCCACTCTGCAAAGATAACAGTCCTCGTCTCTGCGCAACAGGTGGGGAATACTTATGGCCCTACTTGGAGAATATGATGAACCCTGGACACCGAAGGCCGGACATGGATGCCCGCCTGCGCGGGCATGACAACGGAGGGGCGGCTGCGCGCGTCCTTCCGTCATTCCCGCGGATGCGGGAATCCACGCCCCATCCCTCCGCGGTAGCCCAACTTGAATACTCAACGACCGTCGCTCGCAGCGTCGGCTCACCCACCCGCCAGGATCTCCGGCCGGTACTCGAAATGCATGGTGTCGTAGTGATACCATCGACCACCCCAGACGAAGCCGTGCCGTTCAAAGATCTCAACCACCTCCTTCGGGAGGCGGTTCCTGTAGGGAATGCTCACCGCGTCCTTCTTCCCGGCCCACAACCAGTAATCCGAGTACTTCGTGTTGATGTCGATGGCGATGCCGAAGGAGTGTGCGGAGAGGCGCTCCGCCGTTCCACGCACGGCGCGCCAGTTGAAGGTCCCCGCCGTGGGCATGCAATAGGTGATGAAGCTGTCCGGCAGGGCGTCGAGCTCGGCAGAGACGGCCTCCAGCGCCTTTGCGGCGCCGTTCACGGAGGTGAAGCGCACCGAGCCGCCTCCGTGCCTCGGCAGCCAGGCCACGGTCACGAGACGGCCCCTCACCTCGGCCGCGCTGGAACCGTATATCTTCTTGTACATCAGAACGCAGCGCATGCGGCCGGGGTCCGTGTTCCGCGCCGGCGGCGTCGGATCCGCGCCTGCGGGATACCGAAAGGCGAACTGGTCGGCGATGCTGGTGTTGTCGAGGAAGCCCTCGAACTGCGCCGGTGTCATGGCGGCGAAATCGCGCGGCGTGGTGGCGAGCCCGAGCGGCATGGTGCTGCCGTCGTGCCAGAACACCGTGGTGGCGTTCACCGAATCAATGAAGCCGGGGAAGGCCCGCGTCAATGCCGCCGCCACACGCTTCTGCTCCGACGGGGCCCCGGACGAAGCAGGGGCTGGTGAAGCTCCGCCCGGGCTGTGTTGTGCCTCGCCGGAATCGCGTCCACAGGCAAGGCCTGTGACAATGAGCACCGCTCCGACAAGCGCCGGTGCGCTCCAACGGATGCGGTGATGGGACGTGCTGCCTATGCTACTTTTCATATCGCCTGATGAGTTCGATGTTCCGCCTCTCCGTGTCTGTCAGCAGATGATCCACGTTGGTGAGGCGTGGCACATACCATCGCTGGTTGCCGAAGTAGTTCTTTTGTCTCCTTCTTCTTGAAGATGAATCCGTGCCGCGGGTAGATCTCGTTGCGCATGATGCGCAGCTCCGCCAGCGGAAGTCGATCCACATCCGAAGTGGTCAACTGCCGTGTGGATGCCTGTGGGTACTTCCCCGGCACCGTCTGTGCCTGGGCGATGAACGTGAATGCGCATGCGAGTATGACGACAAGCAGCGGCAATGCTTTCATGCTTCTCCTCCGAATCCTGATGGTTGTTGAGCACTGGTGCAGGATCCTGGTCCGGTTGTCCATCGGTTGCGGTTGCGCATTCGCTCATGGATGCATGAGCGTGTCCCACGGGGAGAAGATAGGGGCGGAACGGGGGAAATGGTGAATCTGACGGCAGCATCATTTGATGTCATCGAAAAATCGGAGCACGGCATCCACTTCCGACGACCAGTAGGCATGGTCGTGTGCTCCCTTCTCATCGAGATGCAGCGTGATCAGCACATCAGGATGCGCGTGTTTCACCGCCGCATGGAAATCCTGCGACTGCGCGCAGGGCACCACACGGTCCTTCATTCCATGCCCGAGGTACATGGGCACGGTGAGCCGCGCGGCCTTGGGCAGGAGGTTCTCCTCGCCGCCCCAGCGTTCGGGGAAGCGGGCGATGGGTCCGTAGAAGCCGGTGTAGAGTCCGTTGCCCGCGAACTTCGTCTGGTCGAAATCCCCCGACAGCGAGGCGATGCCCTTGAACACCCCAGCGGCCTCGATGCCCAGCAGGGCCGCCCCGCGCCCGCCGGTTGAAAGCCCCATCACAAAGTTGCGCTGACCAGGCAGGAGAAGCTGGAGGCCCTTCTGCAGGTGGGGGATGAATGCGTTGAGCATCCAACGGCGCGTCGGGTATTTCCTCCAGTCCTTGCGCGTTTCGGTGTAGTGTTGAAGCGTGTAGTTGCTGCGCCCGAAATCCGGGATGATCAGCCAGTACCCGAGTCGGTGTGCCTTGTCGCACAACGACGTCCTTGTGCACCAGTCCGTCGCCGGCAGATTCCAGCCGTGCAACACAAGGATGGCGCCCCGAGGCGCCACCGTGGGGGCCTCGATACGGACGGGGATGGCGTTGCCCTCGAAGTCGAGGACGAGAGACGTGTCGGCGACACGCACGGAGAGATCCACCTCCCCCGTGCCGGCCGCGACCTGCGACACCTGCTGCGTCTGGTTCTTCACGTGGTGCCGGCAGGCAGATGTGCATGCGGCCGTGATGACGAGCACGGCAACCGTGGCGATGGTGATGTGTGATGTCATGAGCGTCCCCGGTTCATGGTGCGTGAGATCGCGGCCTAGGGACCGAATGCTCGAAAATACGAAATGCACAGATCCTTCCATGTGCTGCCGGGGTTCCACTCCATGGGGATGAGACGGACAAAGCGTGTGTGCTGTCGCGGGAAGATCACCGTCTGCACGCTGTCCACGTCATCAAGCGTGATGGTGGTGGCCTGGCCCGAGGAGAACTCGAGCCGTGCGCGTGTGAGCCGGTTGTTGAGGGGATACATGTCCCCATAGTTCGGATAGTCGGGGTGATGCGATCCGTTGAGGATCTCGACGGCCGTCACGTCGGTGACGCTGGGGAACTCGATCATGATCCACGCGTCCTCACCGGAGGTGTGGGGGTCACCCGGCGTCCACCAGGTCTGCATGTCGTCGTCGGTCGCGTTCTCGGGGCGGCTCACACCGGAGGCGAAGCTGCTTGCCGTCACGCGACTCACCGGCACCGGCGTCAGGATGCCCTGCTTCGCATCATCCTGGTCGGGCTGCGCGTCCTCCGGCGACGCCCCCGTGTTCATGGTGATGTGCATCCGCTCTTCCACGGTCGTCTCAAGGCGGGAGATGAGTTGCTGGATCTCCTCGTCATCCGCGAAGCGCCCCTTGACCTCCTCGAAGTTGTCCCCCCCTTCACCAAAGCCGTATCTCTCCATGATGTCCTTTGTGGACGTCATGAGCTCACCGATGGCCTCGAAGGCGAGGTCCGGGCGCTCGTCGATGCCGTCGAGCGACATCGCCTCCACGACGGCGATCTGATCCTCGAGCACGGCAATGACGCGCTCGCGTGGTGTGGTGGGTGCGGGCCGGCCATTGAAGAAGAGCAGCCACACGCCGATCCCGACCACGGCAAGGATCCCGGCCATCCCGAGGATGCGCAGCACGCGGCGCCCAGGCGATGCGACCACCGTGCCCGGCAGGGCGTCGAGCTCGACGAATCCCTCGGTCGCAGCCAGCTTCTGCGGCAGGGCGTCCAGGTCGTCGCCTGCATGCGGTCGCACTTCGTGCCGGACATCCGGTTTTTCCGGCGTGTCGGATGCGGATGCATCGGGCGGGACTGGCGGGGGAGTGGATGCCTCAGCGGCCTTCAGCGCGATGGCGAATTGTTCGGCGATCTCCGGAACGCTGTGCGCATCGACCCACTCCGTCATCCCGCGACGCCAGACCAGGTGCCGCTGCAAGGGGGCGTTCCGCATGCGTTCAACGAGGGCGGCGATGTCGAGCGGCCCCTCCTGTATTCCCTTCGATGCATAGTGATACAGACTCATCATGAACTCCAGCTGCTGTCTTCCGGTCGGATGGTCGTTTCCTGCGAGAAATTGACCAAATATGAAGCGAAACAGCCGATAATCATCATGAATTTTTATTCAGGTTGGCGCTGCTCCCACACCGCACGGGCGATGTCGGCAATGACGCGTTCGTTGGCCGTGTTGTCGGCCCGGGAGTTGGACACGAAGACGGCGATGGCGATGTGCGTTCCATCCGGCAGGGTGATGATGCCGACGTCGTTCGTCGCCGCGGTGAAGCCGGACGCATCGGTGCCGGACGAGCCGGTCTTGTGTGCCACGGGTGTTCCCTCGGGGAGCAGCCCCTTCAGGCGCATGGGGCCTGTGGCGGTGGAGGTCATCATTTCCAGCAGGAGGGCGGTGGAGGGCGGCGTCAGTGCGCGGCCGTCGGACAGGCGTGCGAGCAGCTCCACCATGGCCCGCGGTGTGCTCCAGTTGCGGTACTGCCGGGATCCATCCCGGTGCATCTCCGCCTCGGTGGAGATGATGGCGATGTCGGCCACTCCCAGCGCACGCATGTGGGCCTCCACCATGCGCGGGCCCTTCAGGAGGCGGAAGAGGATGTCGCAGCCGTTGTTGTCGGATTGTGCCACGGTGTAGCGGAGCAGGTCTCGGAGCGCGATCACGAGTGTGCCGCGCGGGTGGTCGTCACGCATGGGACTCCATGTACCAGGGAGCAGTTCGCGGCGCTGCACGCGGATCTTCTGGTCGAGCGTGAAGCGCCCGTGATCCACGGCATCGAGCACGGCAAGGGCGAGGGGGAATTTGTAGACGCTCTGCATCGGGAAGTGATCGCCGCCATTGAACGAGAGCGTGTCGCCCGTGGTGAGGTGGCGCAGGGCCACCCCCACATGCGCATCAATGGATGACGCGATGCGGTTGATACGCACGGCGAGGGAGTCGTCGAACGTGCGTGCGTTGAGCCGGGGTCCGACGAGGGTAAGCATGATGACAAGCAGGAGTGAAGCGGGACGATGCATGGCGGGACCTGTGGAGGAGGATGGCGGTGGCGTGCGAAACGGGTCGTGTTTCGGAATGGTAAGATACGTCCGCGCCGCATTCATGTCCAGACGCAACCACACCGTCCTTCCGGTGAATCCCGGAAGCGAAATCCGCGTATCATTTCCGTCGCCCTGAAGAACAAGGCGAAGCCGAGCCACCGTCTGGTCCCGAGGTTGCCCATGAAGCACCGTGTCACCACCCCTGCTCTTCTCCTCCTTCTCGTTGCTGCGCTTGCGCAGATGCTGTGTGCACAGACACCGGCCGTTGTGCGGCTCCATCACATCGACACGCCGATCGTGGTGGACGGCATCGTGGACCCGGCCTGGGCGCTGGCGGACTCCGCCACCGGTTTCACGCAGCATTTCCCGTACAACGGGAAGCCCTCCAGCCGCACCACGGTGGCCAGGCTCCTGACCACGGATCACTCCATCTACTGCCTCATGGTGTGCCGGGCCACCCCCGGCGAGGTGCAGGCCTGGGCCGGCCGGCTCGACGACGCCAATGGTGATGTGGTGTCCGTCATGTTCGACACCTTCAACGACAGGCGCACCGCATACAAATTCGCGGTCACGGCATCCGGTGTGCGCGCGGATTGCCGTCTCCTCGACGACGGACGCAACCGCGATTACAACTGGGACGGAGTGTGGTTCGCCGCCACGTCCATCACCGACCAGGGCTTTGTGGTGGAGATGGAGATCCCCTACAAATCCATCCAGTACGACGAGACCATCGGCACCTGGGGGCTGGATTTCGACCGGTGGATCTCCACAGGCAACGAGGACACCTACTGGCGGCCGTATGACGAGAACACCGGCCAGCGCATCTCCCAGTTTGGGACGCTCGACTTCGGCGCGTTTCACCCCTCCATCAAGGGACTGAACCTCGAGATCTACCCGGTGGGCCTCGCCAAGGCGGACTACATCGACGGCACAAAATACCGCATCAGCCCGGACGCCGGGATCGACATCTTCTACAATCCCTCGCAGAGTTTCACCTTCCAGCTCACCGGCAACCCGGACTTCGCGCAGATCGAGGCCGATCCCTTCGCCTTCAACATCTCGCGCTATGAGACCTACTTCAACGAGCGGCGGCCCTTCTTCACGCAGGGCAACGAGATCTTCATGCCGTCCGGGCGCGACCGCAACATGGGCTTCTACCAGCCGCTCGAGCTGTTCTATTCCCGCCGCATCGGGGCAAAGCTGCCCGACGGATCGGAGGTGCCCCTCCTCGCGGGCACGAAGGCCTTCGGGCGCGTGGGCGAGTATGAGTACGGAGGCTTCCTTGCCATGACAGGCGGGAAGGATTACATCATGGATGGAAGCACACACACCGAACCGGCGGCCGTCTTCGCCTCGGGCCGTGTTAAGAAGCAGATCCTGGGCAACTCCTCAGTGGGAGTGCTGTTTGTGGGAAAGAAGACATCCGATCGCATGGATGGCGTGCTGGACGTGGATGGCGCCTTTCGCGGGGCCGACTGGCAGCTCTCCTATCAACTGGCCCGTTCCATCAACAACGACTCCGGCGACTACGCTGTGTCGGCGGGCTTCACGCAGATCACGGACGGGTGGATCTCGGGTGTGCGCTTCCGCCATGTGGGTTCCGACTTCGACATCAGGCAGGTGGGATACGTGCCCTGGCTGGGCACCACCACTCTCGCCGCCCTGTCCGGCCCGCGCTGGTACTATTCCACCGGGTATCTCAGCGCGCTGATGTTTTATGGAGGCTTCTCGTTCATGCAGGAGAAGGTGGATGCGTACACGGACTGGGCGGTGATGCTGGGCCTGAACATGAACTTCCGCGACAACTGGGGGTACGAGTTGAACTGCACCGTCGGCCGGTCGAGGGATCTCGGCATTGAGTACCCCTCCAGCGAGGTGAGCCTGTCCTCGTGGGTCAACATCAATCCGTCGTGGTGGGTCTCCACCTGGGGCGGTTGGTCCAACACCTACAACTTCAACCGGAACTACACGGCCTCCTATGCATGGATCGGGAACGACGTGGGGTGGCACATGCTGCGGACGCTCGACATCGGTGCCTCATCGAGCGTGTTCTTCGAGGGTCGGCCCGACGGGGGCATGGAGGACGTCATTTTCAACACGCGGCCGTTCATCAGTTTCACGCCGGTGAACGATCTGAACCTGCGCTTCTACTGCGACAACCTGTGGATGCGGTCGGCCGAGGGCGTGCAGCAGTTCATCGCCGGATTTCTGTTCTCCTGGAACTTCTCCCCGAAGAGCTGGCTCTATTTCGCCATCAACGAACTCCGCGACCGCCACGATCGCACCGATGCCACGGGCAGCCTTCTCCCCGCCGCCCTGCGCATCACCGAGCGCGTCGCCGTCCTGAAGGTGAAGTACCTGTACTATTTCTGAGGCGGGTGGAAGGCGGGCCGGGAGGGGAATACGACATGGTGGCCGGCGGTTGGAAACATCACCACTCGAAGGCACTGGGACTGGTGTGGGTGCCTTTGTGGTGAATGCGGCGTTCCTCAGCGGGAGCCTGCTGTCAACTGATCCTTCTTCCTTCTGCAAGCATGGTGACGGCCTTTGCAATGCGGCGTTCGCGCGTCTCCGCTTTCTTCGCCTCCTGGACCCATTGCACGTACTCCTTCCGATGGGTGTAGGAGAGGCGCTCGAACGTGGCTGCTGCCGCGGTGTCGGCGGTGATCGCTGCCGCGAGATCAGGTGGGACGTCGACAACGCGCGGCTCGGTGTCCTCCACCACGGTCACTTCCACCACGTCACCGATGTCCTTGCCGATCGCTGCACGGATCTGCTTGAGGACGCCCAGCATGGGACATGGCCCGCCCATGTTCATGATCGATCCGCGGTAGTGCACACCATCGATGGTGGCCTGCACCTTGACGCGTTTCCGGCCGAAGGCCTTCTCCACATCGAAGGGGATGCTGACAAATGCGCCGCCGCCGCCGGCGGACTCGATGACTGCGGTGAAGGTGATGGTGTCGGCCATGGCAGAATGTGTCTGGTGAAACAGGTGGTGTGGTGCGCCGCGCGTCGATGCACGACAGCGTCAGCTCTTGAACATGAAGTACACGGCGCCCAGCATGCAGAGCCCGGCCCAGAGGTAATTGAGCCTCAGTGGTTCCTTCATGTAGAGAAACGCGAAGGGGACGAAGACCGTGAGGGTGATGACCTCCTGGAGGATCTTGAGCTGCCCGAGCTGGAGCTGGCCGTAGCCGATGCGGTTCGCCGGCACCTGCAGCAGATATTCGAGCAGCGCCACCCCCCAGCTCGCGATGGCCGCGATGAACCAGGGCTTGTCGCCAAGGTTCTTGAGGTGGGCATACCAGGCAAAGGTCATGAACACATTGGAGAGTGTCAGCAGCCCGATGGTGAGAATGATGGGCGGTACGTTCCAGCTCATTCCGTGCCTCCGATCCAGCGGGCCAGCCACGCATGGAACTCGTTGTACCAGGTGATGGAATTCGCCGGAGAGAGGATCCAGTGGTTCTCGTCGGGGAACACGACGATGCGGGACGGGACGCCCTTGGCCTTGAGCATGCCGTAGAGTTCGAGCCCCTGCGTGTAGGGCACGCGGAAATCGCGTTCGCCGTGCATCACCAGCGTGGGCGTGCCCCACGAGGCGGCATACGACGACGGGCTCCACTTCAGGATGGCATCGCGACCATCCCATGGTGTGCCTCCGTAGCTCACGTCGCGATTGTGCGTCACATCGGAGGCAAACTGTGCGAGCAGGTTGTACGGCCCGGCATGATCGATGAGGCAGGCGTAGCGCGATGTGTGGCCGCCCACCCATGCCGTCAGATAGCCTCCGTAGCTGCCGCCCGACACGGCCATGCGTGTCGAGTCGATGTACCCCAGGCCGATCATGTGATCCGTCGCCTTCATCACGTCCTCGAAGGGCATCTCGGGATGCGCCCCGTTGATGCAGTCCGCGAACTCCTCCCCGAAGCTCGTGGACCCGTGGAAATTGGGCGTGGCGACGACGTATCCCGGGGCTGCGAAGAGCTGGTTGTTCCAGCGGAAATGGAAGTCGTCGGCCGAGGTGCCATGCGGGCCGCCGTGCAGCACGATGAGCAGCGGCCACTTCTTCGCCGCATCGAAGCCCGGCGGTGTGAGGATGAACATCTGCACGCTGTCGCCGCGCGCACCGATGAACCAGGTCTCCGATTTCCGCCCCAGTGTGATGCCCGCAAGGAGCTCGTCGTTGACATGCGTGAGCTGGCGTGCCGCCCCCTTCGGATCCAGCACCATGAGTTCGTTGGGGCCGGCGCTGTTCTGGTGGAGAAAGGCGACCGTGGTTCCCGCCACCTCAAGGCCGGTGCAGACCCCGTCGTGATACAGCCGACGGGGCACACCGCCCATGAGTGGCACGCTGAAGACGCTGTTGCGCGCGAGGTCCTCCGCGAGGAAGTGGACGGTGCGGGACGTTTCGTCGGCCTGCCAATCCGCGGGGGAGCGGTCGAAGTCACGGCAGATCTCCGTGATGGTGCCGGTCGCCCGCTCGAGACGCATGAGGCGGGTGCGCGCGGCGTTGCGGCGGGGATCGAGACGCCTGCCGAAGAGGATCCACCGTCCGTCGGCCGTGTACCGCGGCGCGTCGTCGTCGCCGAGGTTGTCACCGGTGACACAGCGCATCGTGCCGCTGCCGTCGGTGGGGAGGAGGAGGATGTCGGACACGAGCGTGTCGTAGGGCGCGCCCTTGGTGAGCGCCGACACGGCGAGCTCGCGTCCATCCGGTGCGATGTCGAAGGACACGGAGCCATCGGAGCTGAACAGGCGGTCCATGGTCGGCGTCAGGTTCGTGAGCGCCTTCGTCTCCACATCCACCTTCATGATGTGGCTCACGTAGCCATCGGTGAGGTAGTGATCCCAGTAGCGCCACAGCCGGTTCTCGGAGATGCAGGCGGAGACCTTCGTGTCCTTCCTGCGCTTGATCTCGGCCTTGAGCGAGTCGAGGTTCCCGCGGTATTTCGCGAGCACCTCCGTGGTGAAGGCGATGGAACGTCCGTCGGGGAACCAGCGCGGCGATGAGGCGCCAAGGGGCACGTCGGTGATCTGCCGGGCCTCACCGCCACGCACATCGATCACATAGATCTGCGTGCGCTCGTTGTCGTCGCGCTTTGCCGTGAAGGCGAGGCGCGTGCCGTCGGGGCTCCAGGCCGGGCTTCCCTCGCCGGACCGGCCCGTGGTGAACTGCCGTGCACTGCCACCGGCGACATCCACGAGCCAGATGTCGCCGTTGCCGCGGTTCTCCTTGAGGTCGTAGGAGGTGATGACCACGGCTGCCGTCCGTCCGTCCGGGGACAGGGCGAGCGACCCCATGCGTTTCAGCTTCCAGAGATCGGTGGCGGTGAAGGGCTTCGTCGTCTGTGCCTGGGCGGCAACGCTGAGGAGGAGGAGAAGAAGAACTGTCGGTAAGGATTTCATGCAGACGCCTGTGTTGTTCCCTGCGAAATTACCCATCATGGCAGGGCTTTCAAACACCGGGTGGGGAGTTCCCCCATGTCAGCGTGGCGGCCGGGGGGGCTCCGGACCAGGGCGTCGCTAGCGCTGGAAGGCGATGTGCGTCGTGATGCCGTCCACCGTGCAGCGCAGGAACCAGGTGCCGGCCGGCGCGGAGGACATGTCCATGGTCGTGGTGGACACACCCGCGTCGATTCCCACCCGCCGCGTCAGGCAGATGCGGCCGTGGATGTCGATGAGTGCGAGATCCACCGTGGTGTGCCGTCCGCTGGTGAGGGTGACGATGGCGCGGTCGCGCACGGGGTTGGGATGCACGGTGATGGAGAAGCCCGCGGGCAGGGCCTCCACATCGAGAAGCGAATCCACGAGGAAGGGCACCGAGGTGGCGGTGCAGCCACCGGCGGAGACCACCGTCACCGTGTAGGAACCGATGCGGGTGAGGGGAAGCGAATCGCTCGTGGCGCCGGGGATGGGCACACCGTCACGCCGCCATTCATGCGAGGCCGAGGGGACGGTGGCGACGAGCGTGTTGCCGCTTCGGACGATGCCGGGCGTCGGAGGTGGCGGCAGGAAGGAGACCACCTCGCCGAGTGAGGTGCCGCTGCAGCCGTGCACGGAGAGCACCGTCACCGAGTATGTTCCCGATGCGGTCACGCAGATCTGGCGCGTGGCATCGCCGGTGGACCAGTGGTGGGAGGCGTATCCTGAGCCGGCATCCAGGATGAGCGTGTCACCCTCGCAGAGTGGATCGGGGCCGGAGCGGGTGATGACAGGGGCCGGGGTGGCAGAGGTGGTGATCACCACCGGCATGGAGGTGCCGCTGCAGCCGTTGCTGTCGGTCACGGTGCAGGCGAAGGTGCCGGCGGAGTGGAGCGTGATGCTGCGTGTGGTCGCGCCCGAGTTCCACTGGTGTGTGAGCCATCCGGCCCCCGCATCGAGCTCCACGGAATCGCCCGCGCAGATGGGCAGATGCCCGCGGATGGTGATCGCGGGGCGCACTGCGGCGCGCATGGTGATGGCCACCGTGGGCGTGGTGCCGAAGCATCCGCCCGCGTCCGTCACCGTGCAGGAGTAGGTGCCCGCTGCACGCACCACGATGGCGCGCGTCGTGTCGCCGGTGGACCACACATGGCGGACGTGGCCGGCGTCGGTGGTGATGCGCGTCGAGTCGCCGGCGCACAGCGTGGTGGATCCCAGAACGGCGATCGTGGGCGCAAGCTGCCGCTGTCGGACGGTGACCGTCCGGCTGAAGACGCGCGTGTTGCTGTTGTCGAACATCCAGCAGGCGTAGGCGCCCGGCTGCCGGACCACGATGGCGCGCGTCGAGTCGCCGGTGGTCCACCGATGCCCATGGTAGCCCGGGCCGGTGTCCAGCAGCACCGAATCCCCGGGGCAGATGTCGGTGGTGCCGGTGACGATGAGCGGGCGAAGCGGCGGCATGGTCACGGTGCAGGATGTGGTGACGCTGTCCACGCGGGTGAAGGGCGAGCCGGCACCTGCCGAGATGCGGAACGTGAGGGCATCCTCCTGATGTGGGAAGGTGGCATACCGCACCTTCCATGACAGCTCGGCTGGTGTTGTGTTCGAGGATGCAAGCGTCCGCGGGTTGAAGGTCTTCCGCAGCGAATCCATGGGATTCACGAGCACCACATTGCGCGGGAGCCAGAGGAATGCCGTGCAATTCTCTGCATCACTGACACCAAGATTGCGGCACGACACACGCACATCAAACGGATGCGGCACGTAGGCATTGATCGCCTCGTCGTAGAGGAGATTGTCGGGGGCACTGCAGTTCAACGACAGCACGGGGGCATTGATGGCGGGGAAATGGATCGAGTAGTCGCAGATGCTGCTTTCGGCGTTCCGTGTGGTGAGCATCACGCGCACCGTCTCTGTCACAGCCACGGGCGATGGAGCATGCTGGAGCCTCCACGTCACGGTGGTCTGAACGCCGGGCGGCAGTTGCAGCGAGACGGTTTTCGAGAACCGGCCGGGTGCATCGTATTCGGCAAGCGAGAGCCCGGGCGGCAGGGTGAGTGTGGCGAAGAGCGTGTCGGTCGGCATCCCGCCCTCGTTCCACACCGCGGTGGTGAGGGTGAAGGGCATGGGGATGTAGGCACGGCGCAGATTGTCCAGGCGGATGGAATCCGAGGTGATGCTGCACTTCGGAATGGGGCCCGCAGCGGGGATCCAGATCCTGGCGCACTGCCGCACGTCGGGGTGATTGTCGGATGCCGCGGTGATGCAGACGGTGACCCAGCCGCTCGTCTGGCGCGGCAGCGGGACAAGATCCCAGGCCGCGAGCGAGCCGCCGCCCTCCTTGACCGCCGTGGGCGGTGTGCCGGGTTGCGTGGCGGTGGTGGGCGAGATGAGACGGAGATCGGGCGGATCCACCTCGATCGTGAAGCGCACGTTCGTGGCGTCGTGGAAACCGGTGTTGCTGGCGAACATCGACACGTGGATGGGATTGGGCTGATAGGCATGCAGCGCATTGTCCCATGATGCGGAATCCGGCAGCAGGATGGACCCGGTGATGAGGGCGTCGGTCGGAGTGACGTGCACCTGCCCGGGTGCCAGAACTGCGCGGAAGCAGCCCCGGTCGAACTGCCAGTCCTCAAGTGTGAGCGGCGTGCGGCAGGTGTCGCGCACCGCCGCGGTGACGAAGAGCAGCTCGGCAAGACGGCAGGTGTCGGTGATCGCAACAGGCACATGCGTCCGGATGTGGATCTCCGAGCCTGCCTGAAAGGCGGTGATGGATGAAGGCGGCAGGATGCATCCCTCCGGTGTGGCCACCTCCACCGGGGTGATGCCGCAGGCCGGTGGCTGCATGCGGACAATGAACGTGGACGGTTCGAGCACCCCGCTCACTCCTCCCGGGTCGGCACGCAGAGCCACGCGGGCGGTGTCGCCATTGACCACCATCACGGAATCCAGACGCAGAACGAGCGTGGTGAAGGTGGTGGTGTCGCGTGGCGGTGTGAACACGTCGGACTCGACTGCGTTCCCATGGCAGAGGGTCCTGACCTTGAGGAACACCTGGCGCTGCGCACCATCCTGGCACGACGACTGATACGTGACCCGGCACTCCGGATTCTGGCGGATGTACTTCGAGAGATTGGCAACGATGCCTGGGATCAACGCGGTGAGGCCGGCGGGATTGACGGCGTGGTAGGTGCCACCGGTGCTCAGGGCGAGCTTCTGGAGATCACTGTTTCCTCCGAGAATGGAGATGCCGTGTATGGTGATACCCTCCCTCGTTGCATAGGCCGCAACATCCGTGGGCAGATGGGCCGATGTGTTGTCGATGCCATCGGTGATGACCAGGATGGCGCGGCAGGCGTTGATGGCGTTGGCGGAAAGGTGTTCGACGGCGAGGTACGCTCCATCCCACAGCGCCGTGTGCGAACCGAGCGTCAACCCTGCCACGGCGGCATGCAGCGATGTGGTGTCGGTGCTCATGGGATGGAGCACCGAGGCGGTTTCTTCGGCGCGGATGATGGCGCACTGATCAGCGGAACCATCCATGGCGGAGATGAAGACATGTGCGGCCTTGATCTCGTCTGCCAGGGGAACACCCTGCATGCTTGCGCTGCAGTCGAGCACCAGTGCGGCGGAGAAATCACACAGGGCATTCGTGTCCGGAATCCAGAGCGTGAAGTTCTGGATCCTCGTCTGATCCTCGAAGAGCTCGATGTTGGTCTCGTCGAAGTCGTAGAAATTCAGACCCGCGCAGTTGATCACAAAGTCCAAGGTGACGTTGGGCCAGGCTTGTGTGATGCGTTGCAGTTTCAATGACGGCTGTGCGAGGCAGATGCTGCCGGCCAGCAGCAGCAGGGCGGGCACCATCCATCGATGGTGGGGCATGCGGTGGGTGCTGCCGAGGCGCCTGCGTGAGTCTGCCATGTGTTCATCCGGGAAATGTGTGCTGTGCTTCATGATCGCTGCTGTATGGTTGGATGATGCCGCCTGACATGCCGTGCCGATGGGTGTTGGCGGTCCATGCCGCCGGTGCCGACTGTCCGGCGCGGCCTGCTCCGGAACCGCCCGGCGCAGCGTCACCGCTGAAACGCGAGATGCGTTGTGATGCCGTCCACCGTGCAGCGCAGGAACCAGGTGCCTGGCGGTGCGGTGGACATGTCCATGCTCATGGTGGAAACGCCAGCGTCGATGGCCACACGCCGCGTCATGCTGATGCGGCCGTTGATGTCGATGAGCGCGAGATCCACGGTGGTGTGCCGCCCGCTGGTGATGGTGACGATGGCGTGGTCACGCACGGGGTTGGGATGCACGGCGATGGAAAAGCCCGCGGGCAGGGCCTCCACGTCGAGCAGCGAATCCACGAGGAAGGGCACCGAGGTGGCGGTGCAGCCACCGGCGGAGACCACCGTCACCGTGTAGGAGCCGATGCGCGTGAGGGAAAGCGAATCGCTCGTGGCGCCGGGGATGGGCACGCCGTCACGCCGCCATTCATGCGAGGCCGAGGGGACGGTGGCGATGAGCGTGTTGCCGCTTCGGACGATGCCGGGCGTCGGAGGTGGCGGCAGGAAGGTGACCACCTCGCCGGGGGAGGTGCCGCTGCAGCCGTGCACGGAGAACACCGTCACCGAGTATGTGCCCGACGCGGTCACGCGGATGCTGCGCGTGGAATCGCCGGTGGACCACCGGTACGCGTTGTGACCCGGCCCCGCGTCCAGGATGAGTGTGTCACCCTCGCAGAGCGGGTCCGGACCCGAGCGGGTGATGACGGGCATCGGCGATGCGGAGGTGGCGATCACCGCCGGGATCGATGTGCCACTGCAACCGATGCTGTCGGTCACCATGCAGGTGAAGGTGCCGGCGGTGTCGACCGTGATGCTGCGTGTCGTGTCGCCCGTGTTCCACAGGTACGCGAGCCACCCTGCTCCGGCATCGAGCTCCACGGAATCGCCCGTGCAGATGGGCAGATGCCCGAGGATGGCGACCGCGGGTTGCACGGCGGCGCGCACAATGATTGGCACCGTAGGTGTGCTGCCAAAGCATCCCGCGGAGTCGCGGACGGTGCATGCGTACGAGCCGGATGCGTGCACCACGATGGCACGCGTCGTGTCGCCGGTGGTCCACAGGTGGTGCGCGTAGCCTGAATCCGCGACGAGGCGCGTTGAG
>CAYUYM010000075.1:0-15652 GCA_964449305.1 uncultured Chromatiales bacterium
AGTCGGCCCTGCTCGAGGCGATGCAGGAGAGGCAGGTGACGCTCGGCGACCAGTCCTTCAAGCTCGCCGAACCCTTCCTTGTGATGGCCACACAGAATCCCATCGAGCAGGAGGGCACCTACCCACTGCCCGAGGCCCAGGTGGACCGCTTCATGCTCAAGGTGAAGGTGGAGTATCCGACGCGTGACGAGGAGCAGCGCATCATGCGGCAGGAGGTCAACGCCGCCCGCGGTGCGGTGAACCCGGTGATCAGCACCGAGCAGATCCTCAGGGCGCGGCAGGCGCTCGCCATGGTGTACATGGATGAGAAGATCGAGAAGTACATCCTCGACATCGTCGCCGCCACACGCGATCCGGAGGCGGCCGGGCTCAGGAAGCTCCAGGGCTACATTTCCTACGGCGCCTCACCCCGCGCGTCCATCTACCTCGCCGTCTGCGGCAAGGCCAACGCCTTCATCCAGCGCCGTGGCTACGTCATCCCCGAGGACATCCGCGCCGTCAGCTTCGATGTGCTCCGCCACCGCGTCATCTGCTCTTACGAGGCAGAGGCGGAGGAGATGACCTCCGAGATGATCATCCAGGAAATCATCAACACCATCGAAGTGCCGTAAACCGGCGCATCGTTTCACGCCTCACACAGAGCCTTCGTGGATACCAAGGAACTTCTACGCAATGTCCGCCAGATCGAGCTGCGCACGCGCGGCCTGGTCAATCACCTGTTCTCGGGGGAATACCACAGCGTGTTCAAGGGACGCGGGATGGACTTCTCCGAGGTGCGTGAATACCAGTTCGGCGACGATGTCCGGCTCATCGACTGGAACGTGTCGGCCCGGCTCGACAAGCCCTTCGTCAAGGTGTTCGAGGAGGAACGCGAGCTGACGGTGATGCTCATCGCGGATTTCAGCGGCTCCCAGTCCTTTGGCACGAGCACGAAATTCAAGCGGGAGATCGCAGCGGAGCTCTGTGCGGTGCTCGCGTTCAGTGCCATCAAGAACAACGACAAGGTCGGTCTCCTCATCTTCACCAACCGCATCGAAAAGTTCATCCCCCCGAAAAAGGGCAAGTCCCACATCCTGCGCATCATCCGCGAGTTCCTTGCCTTCGAGCCGCAGGGCAGGGGAACCGATGTCGGCCTGGCGCTCCAGTATTTCCTCAAGGTCATCAAGAAGCGCTGCATCGCCTTCCTTGTGTCGGACTTCATGGCGGATGGCTACGAAAAGCCGCTCATGATCGCGGGCCGCAAGCACGACCTCATCGCGCTTCATCTCTTCGATCAGCGCGAGGTGGAGCTGCCTGATGTGGGGCTCGTCCGGATGCAGGATGCGGAGACGGGCCGCGACATCTGGATCGACACCGCGAGCGACCGTTTCCGGAGGAGGTACACCATCCAGTGGATCGAGGCGCAGGCGCTGCTCACACGCCGCCTGGCCGCATCGAATGTCGACCTCATCGATGTCGACATCGCTCAATCCTACATCCAGCCATTGACGCGGTTCTTCCGCATGCGGGAGCGTCGCCGATGAGAACACTGCGCATCATCACCGCCGTGTTCGTCACGCTGGCATTCGTCTTCATCCGGCCCGTGGCCGGTCAGCAGATCCGCGCCACGGCCGAGGTCGATTCCTTCACCTATCGCATCGGGGACTGGATCCACGCCCGCCTCACGGTGGATGCGGACTGGAACTGTCGCGTCCTGTTCCCCACAGACACCGCCTTCATCCAGGGAGCGGAGATCGTCTCGGCGGATCCGGAGACCGTGGTCGAGGAAAACGGCAGGAGGATCGTCCATATGAACTTCGTCCTCGCGGCCTTCGACACCGGGCGCGTGGAACTCGTGTTCACCATTCCCTTCACCATGGGATCCGACACCACGCGGAACACGGTCACCACGGATCCGTTGTACCTGACCATCCATGGGACGGAGGTGGACACGACGCAGACCTTCCGCGACATCAAGGATGTGATGCACGTGGGGCTCACCATCTGGGACTACATGCTCTATGCCGGCATTGCGCTTGTGCTGGCTGCTGTCGGCTGGTGGCTGTATCGCCGCTGGAAGCGCCGGCGTGCGGCCCGTCCGGAGCCTGTGCAGGTGGAACCCGAGGCGCCCGTGGTTCCCGCCCACATCATCGCCCTCGAGCGGCTCGGGCGCTTGGAGTCGGAACATCTGTGGCAGGCTGGCAGGCACAAGCAGTTTCAGAGCGAGCTCACCGACATCATCCGCGAGTACATCGAACGCAAGCTCGCCATTCCCGCGCTTGAGGAGACGACCGGAGAGATCGTGGAGGCACTCACACGCCATGGCCTGACACCGGAGCTGGTGCAGACGCTGCGCACAGCGCTCGTGACCGCCGACAGGACCAAGTTCGCACGATACACGCCCACCCAGATGGAGCATGAGGCCGGCATCCGGACGGGATACGACTTTGTGGACGCAACGCGCTCGCTTCCCGATCCGCAGGAGAAGCGGGCCCCGCGTGCCCCCGATGCCGCATCGCCGGCCGGGCCGGATACTGCTGCGATGCCTGCGGAGCGGGAGGGTGGCAATGTTTGACCGCATCACCCAGTTCGCCAACCCGGAGCTCCTGTGGCTGCTGCTCGTCCTGCCGCCCATGGTCGCGTGGTACATCCTGCGCGTCCCGCGGAGGCTCGCCTCGCTGCGTCACCCATCCATCGAACGGGTGCGGGATGCGGGGCGTTCGTGGCGCGTGCGTCTCCGGCACGTCGGCTTCATCCTCCGCGTCGCGCTCGTCGCCTTCATCATCATCGCCCTGGCTCGGCCGCAGACCTCCGCCCGCGGCGAGAACGTGTGGCGCGAAGGCATCGACATCACACTCGTCCTCGACATCTCCGGCTCCATGCTGGCGGAGGATTTCCGCCCGAACCGCCTCGAAGCCGCAAAGGCGGTGGCGGAGGAGTTCATCCGGGGCCGACAGAACGACCGCATCGGCCTGGTCATCTTCGCCGGTGAAAGCTTCACCCAGTCGCCGCTCACCACGGACTTCAACGTCCTCATCGATCTGCTCCGGAAGGTGAAGACCGATTACCTGGTGGATGGAACAGCAGTGGGGGAGGGCATCGCCAACGCCGTCAACCGCATGCGCACGAGCTCGGCCAGGAGCCGCGTCATGATCGTGCTCACCGACGGGGTCAACAACCGCGGCTCCATCGATCCCGTCACCGCAGCCAACCTTGCGGCGGACTACGGGATCCGCATCTACACCATCGGTGTCGGCACACGCGGGGAGGCCCCCTATCCGGTCAAGACGCAGCTCGGCACCGTCTACCAGCAGATGCCCGTGGAGATCGATGAGGACATGCTTCGTGAGGTGGCGCGCATCGGCTCCGGCGAGTATTTCCGTGCGACAAACAACCAGAAGCTGCGCGACATCTATGACTCCATCGACCGCATGGAGAAGACGCGCATCGAGGTCCAGGAATATCGTCGCAGCACCGAGCTGTTCCGCCAGTATCTGCTGCCGGCGCTCGGCCTCCTTGTGCTGGAGGTGCTGTTGTCGGCCTTCGTGTTCAGGAAGATCCCATGATCCGCTTCGCCCACCCGGACTACTTCTACCTGCTGTTTGCGCTGCTGCCACTTGCCGCCGCATGGTTGCTGGCATGGTTGCTCGGGCGCCGCAGGCTCAAACGCTATGCCCTGCCCGCCACAATCGACCGCCTTGTGGAGGAGCGCAGCCGTGTGATGCCCTTCGTGCATTTCGGCATCATCCTCCTCGCCCTCGCCAGCGGCATCGTCGCACTTGCGGATCCCCAGGTCGGCACGAAGTATGAGGAGGTGAAGCGCTCCGGCATCGACCTCATCGTTGCCGTCGACGTGTCGGCCAGCATGCGCAGCCAGGACATCAAACCGGACCGCATCACCGCGGCGAAGCGCGAGCTCGGCAACCTCATCGAAAACCTGAAGGGCGACCGCATCGGCATCATCGTCTTCGCCGGAGAGGCCTACACCCAGCTCCCGCTCACCACGGACTACGGCGCGGCCGTCATGCTTTCCGACATCATCGAGGTGGGGATGACGCCCCGACCGGGCACCGCGCTGGGCGCGGCAATCCGCATGGCACGCGAATCCTTCATGAAGGAGGAGGGGAAGTATCGCGCCCTGGTCATCATCTCCGACGGCGAGAACCACGAGGACGATGCCCTCGAGGCGGCGAAGGAGGCGGCCTCCGACAACATCGTCATCCACACCATCGGCATGGGCTCGCCGCAGGGGGCGCCCATCCCCCTCGAGTCGGCCGAGGGAGAATCCCGCGGCTTCAAGCTCGACAACAACGGCCAGCCCATCCTGACCCGGCTCGACGAGGCAACGCTCAAGTCCATCGCCGAGGCGACCGGGGGGACCTACACCCAGGCGGAAAACGGGCGCGACAATCTCGCCTCCGTTTTCCGGGAGATCGAGAAGATGGAGAAACGGGAGATCGAGACGAAACAGTTCACCGAGTACGAGGATCGCTACCAGATCCCGCTCGCCTTCGCCTTCCTGCTGCTTCTCGCTGAACTGCTTCTTCCGGAAAAGCGGAGTCGCTTCCTCGCACGCTTCCGCGTGTTCCGCGGCACCGACACCAAGTGAACCCTGTCCCACGATTGGATCGCATCACCACCATGAAAGTCCTGCTTCCCATCACCGCGCTCTTCCTGCTGCATGCTGCCGCCCAGGCCCAGTCCTACCGCGGCACCGTGAACGAGGGCAACGAGGCCTACAAACGCGGGGACTACGGCAAGGCGGGCGAGAGCTATCGCCGGGCCGGCGAGCTCAACAAGGATGGCCTCGAAAGCCGCTTCAACCAGGGGAATGTCCTCTATCGCAGCGCCGAGCTTGATGCAGCGATCAAGCAGTACGAGGAGGCACTGACGAAGAACCCCGATCGCAGCGAGGCAGGACGCATCGCCTACAACATGGGAAACAGTTTCCTCTCGGCTGCGGAGGCTGCCAAGACTCCGGGCGCGGATCAGGCGGCGGGTGCCGATGAGCTCAGGCAGAAGGGGTATGAACAGGCCATCCGGGCCTACAAGGAGGCGCTGAAGCTCAATCCCAACGACGAGGACGCCCGCTACAACCTGTCCTATGCCATGCGCAAGCTCAACCTGCTCAAGCAACAACAGCAGCAGAAGAAGAACGACAAGAAGGACAAAAAGGACGACAAGAAGGACCAGAAGAAGCAACAGCAGCAGGATCAGAACAAGGACAAGAAGGATCAGCAACAGCAGCAACAGCAGCAACAGCAACAGCAGCAGCAGCAGCAACAGAAGGACCAGCAGCAGCAACAGGCCCGCCGCATCCCGAAGCAGCAGGCCGAGCAGATGCTCCGCGCCCTGGAGCGCAACGAACGCGATCTGCAGAAGAAGAAGCGTCAGACCAAGGCCACCGATGTCCAGGTGGAGAAGGACTGGTGACAGGATGACGCGGACCGTGGGGGTGCGTGGTGCGGCGCTGTGCATGCTGACTCTGGCCTGCCTGTCGGGCCCATTGTGCGCCCAGCAGATCACCTTCACCGCCTCCACCAGCAACGCCCAGGTGGCGCTTGATGAGCGCTTCCAGGTGTCATTCACCATCGCCGGTGGCAATCTCCGCCAGCCGGGCGACTTCCGCGCACCCAATCTCAACGCTGACTTCCTGACATTGATGGGGCCGAGCACCTCCCAGCAGATGAGCATCATCAACGGACGCGTCTCTGGATCCTTCTCCTGGACCTACATCCTTCAGGCCCGCAATGTCGGCACCTACACCATTCCACCGGCGACCATCACGCTCAATGGGCAGACGCTCAAGACAAACGCCCTCACCATCAAGGTCACCAAGGCTGTCAACAAGCCAAGGCAGCAGCAGGGTGGGCAGGGGGGGCAGAGTCCGGGTGGGCAGGTGAATCTTGGTGACAACCTCTTCATCCGGGCGATCCCCGACAAGCGTGAGGTGTGGCTGGGCGAGCCGCTCACCGTCACCTACAAGCTCTTCTCCCGGATTCCGCTTCAGCTCAACAGCAGCCTCAAACTTCCTCGCATGGTCGGCTTCTGGTCGGAGGAGATACCGATCCAAGATATTGATCAAAAGCTTGAAGTGTTCAACGGAAAACAGTATGAAACTGCGGTGTTACGGAAGATCGTCTACTTCCCGACACAGGCCGGTCGGCTGACGATCAGCCCCTTCGAGATCGACGTCACCGTCCAGGTACGCGAACGCCGCAAGACGGGCGATCCGTTCTATGACGAGTTCTTCTCCAATCCCTTCTTCGATTCCTACCGACCGGTGACCAAGACGTTGATGACCGAGAAGCTCGACATCACCTCGAAGGCCTTCCCGATGGAGGGGCGTCCGGAGCATTTCAAGGACATGGTGGGGTCCTATACCATGTCCACTGAGCTGGATCGGACATCGTTGAAGGCGGGGGAATCTGCCACGCTCAAGGTGACCATCACCGGCACTGGCAACATCCGCTTTCTCGAGGAACCCTGGCTCTCGCTGCCGAACGACATGGACCATTATCCGCCCGTTGTGACCGAGAACCTCAACAAGGAGCAGGGCAACACCTCCGGTTCCAAAACCTTTGAATACGTGCTGATTCCCCGCTTCAGCGGGACACGCGTGATAAAACCTGTCGAGTTCTCCTTTTTCGATCCTGGAAAGAAGCGCTATGTGAGCCTCACCTCGCCCGAGTACACGCTGCAGATTGCCGACGGTCCGATGGCGGACCGGCAGAACGGCGATGCAGGCGGGGCGTCGACACAGCCACGCGACCTCCAGCCGCTGCGCAGGACGCCGCGGGAGGATTCCCGTGGATCCGACATCCCATCCACCGCCACGCTGCTGCTGGTGCTTCTGCTCCCGGCCCTCGCAGCAACTGTGGGTATCATCGCCAAGCGCCGCCACGACAGGACGCATGCCGATGTCGTCGGCCTGAAGATGCGCCGCGCAACGCGCCTCGCCGACAAGCGCCTCGCCCGGGCACGGAAGCACCTCGACGCACGGGAGATCGACGCCTACTACCTGGAGGTGGCGAGGGCGGTCAATGGCTGGCTCCAGGATCGCATGGCCATTTCAACGTTCGAGCTTTCCCATGATGCCGTGCGCGAGCTCCTCACCTCCCGCTCCGTGTCGCCGGCCCGCATCGACGACGTTCTGTCCGTGGTCACTGCGGTGGAGTACGCACGCTACAGCCCGACGCGGTCCGAGTCATCGGAGATGCAGAATCTCTACGCCATCGCCCGCACGGCCATCATCGGCGTGGAACAGGAACTGCGATGAGGATCTCCATGACACATGCACTCCTGGTCACGGCGCTGATGCTGCTTCTGCCGGCGTTGCTGCCTGCGGACCCCGCCTCCGACGCCCTGCGCGCCTCGTTCGACAGCGCCTGCGTGGCCTGCGACCAGGGGCGCTTCCATGAGGCTGCCGGGCGCTTCGAGGGCCTGCTGGCGCAGGGCTGGGTCGGCCCGGACATCGAGTACAACCTCGGGATCGCGTATTTCCGCATGGGACAGACGGGGCGCAGCATCCTCCATCTGGAGCGCTCCCGTGCCGCCGACCCCGGCAGCCAGGATGTGATCCACAACCTGGAGGTGGCGCGTTCCCGCGTCCGCGACGATTTCCAACCCCTGCCTGTCGTCTTCCTTGTCCGCTGGTGGCTCGACATCAAGGATGGTCATACACCGGCGGGCATTCTCTGGTTCGTGGCCCTCTTCCTGTCGCTGACGGCCGCGGCGGTCTTCGCCCTTGTCGCTGTGCACCATGTTCTGGTGAAACGCATCGGCCTTGTCCTGTTCCTTGTGGGAATCACTCTCTCCGGAATCTTCATCACCCTGTATTTCGACAAGGTGGAGGATGTCCAGGCACGCCGGACAGCCGTGGTGCTGGTGCCGGAAACCGACATTCGCAAGACGCCTGATGCGGGAGGGGAGAGAATGTCGCTGATCCACGAGGGCAGCATGGTCGACATCCTGCAGAGCCAGGGAGAGTGGGTGGAAGTGCGCCTCATCGATGGCCGCACCGGCTGGATGAGCATGACAGCCCTCGAACGCATCTGATGCCGTTGTTTCTTACCGTGAATATCGACATTTTCCGATGCTGTCTGCAGAGCCCACAACAGGACTGATCATGCATCGTTGCATCCGCTTCTCCCTTCTTCTGGCGCTATTTACAACGTATTCGCTCGCAGCGCGGACAACCGGTCCCGGTGGCGACGATGTCCTCCGCCCGACAACGCCCGGCTTCAGGATGGGGGCCCTTGTGGGGGGGAGCCTGCTGCTTTCGGGAGGTGAGTTCCGCTCCGTCTGCAATTGCGCCTACAATGGCGGCACCGGATTTGGCGGGTTTGTGGGGGTGTGGATTGAGCACCCTGTTTCCACCACCATCACCGCGGGCATCGATCTCGCATTCTCGTATGGTTCAGTCCGGCATCTCAACACCATCACCGCTCCGGAATACACACAGAACGGGGATTACGCCCTGGTGACGCAGGAGCAGCAGGCAGACATGTCCTTCATGACCGCGTCCGCCCGGGCGCTCGGCCGCATGCAGACGGGCCTTGGCGCACTCTCGGTCCACGCCGGCCTCGGGCTCGACCTGCTCATCAGCCCGCAGTATTCGGATGTCCAGCGCATGGTCACACCGGGCTATGTGTACTACTCCACCCGTTCCTCCGAAAAGACGCTTGCCGACGGTGCCATGGGGGACTATCACACGGTGAACCAGGTGCAGCTCCAGGCGGCGGTTGGTGTGGGCTACGACCTGCCTGTGTCCACGGGCTTCTCTGCACGGCCGGAACTGACCTTCCTCTACCCTCTGACCTCCGTGGTCACGGAGTATCCGGACTGGAAGCTCTCGCGTCTTCAGCTCACCGTGAAACTCCTGTTCTGACCCACCAACCATCGGCACACCATGACCGTTCCGCCTGTTCCCGAAAACCTCGCCGCCTTCATCGATCACACCATCCTGCGTGCCGACGCGGGCGTGGGTGACGTCCGCCAGCTCTGTGAGGAGGCACGCGCGTGGGGCTTCGCATCCGTCTGTGTCAACTCGTCCTTCGTTCCACTCTGTGCGGAGCTGCTGAGGGGCTCCAGCACGCGTGTCTGCACCGTCGCCGGCTTCCCGCTCGGGGCATCGTCCACAGCCGCCAAGGCTGCCGAGGCACGGCATGCCGTGGAGCAGGGAGCGGGGGAGGTGGACATGGTCCTCCACGTGGGGCGGCTGAAGGGGGGCGACGATGCCTTTGTCGCGGCCGACATCGCCGAGCTCGTCCGTCGCACGCGTGAGGTGAACCCGTCCACCATCGTCAAGGTGATCCTGGAGACCTGTCTGCTCACCGACGATGAGAAGCGCCGCGCCTGCGCCCTGGTGCGTGATGAGGGTGCGGATTTCGTGAAGACATCCACCGGCTTCGGTGGCGGTGGGGCGACCACGGACGATGTCGCCCTGATGCGGTCTGTCGTCGGTCCATCCATGGGGGTCAAGGCCTCCGGGGGAATCAAGTCGCTCGATGCTGCGCTCGCGATGATCGCCGCAGGAGCGACGCGCATCGGCACCAGTTCGGGAGTGGCGATCATACAACAATTTGAATCTTCGAGGAGCAACCCATCATGAAAACGCTGTTCACGCTCATCCTTTGTCCGGCTCTCGTCTCCGGGCTCATGCTTGCCGGCTGCAGTTCCAGCGAGGATGCCGCCAAGACCGAACCCACACCGCCACCGGCTGGTGAAATGACGCGGACGGACACTGCACCGGCCACCGTCCCGGACACACCGACGCCCCCCGACGTGGTCAAGACCGAGACGCCGCCTGCCGACAGGCCGTCCACACCGCCTGCCACGCCGCCCCAGGCCGACCAGCCGCCTGTGACCACCACCCCCCAGAAGACGGGGATGATGATGTGGAGCGTGCAGATCGGCGCCTTCAAGGCGGAATCAGGTGCGGACAAGACGGTGTCTGAGGCCAAGACGAAGTTCAACGCCTTTGCCGTGTACAAGGACTATGATTCCGTCACCGGCTTCTACAAGGTGACCGTGGGATCCTTCCAGCTCCGTGATGATGCAGCGAAGCTGAAGGAGAAGGTGCGTGCACAGGGCTATCCCGAGGCCTTTGTCGTCGAGGTGCGCCGCTAGGCGTGCTCCCGCTCCGCATGCGTCGCCATCGATCATCCCGGGCGATCCTGCCGCTTCTGCTGCTCTCGGGCCTGCTGTGCTCGGCTCTGATACCCGGTTGCTCCTCGTCCGCCAGCTCCGCACGACAACGGAAACCCATCAGGGAGTATGAACAGGGGTTCGACCCTGGCCGCTATTCCGGCAGGGACAGGCAGCCTGCGTCCACTTCACGCTCATCCATCCCTGCCGACTCGGCCGCGCGTGTCGCTCCCGCCACCGCTGTCGAACCCGATGATTCCTGGGTGGAACGCACGGAGAGGATGCTGGGCTTCCGCGTGCAGCTCTTTTCATGCAGCGATCTGCGGGAGGCGGAGGATCGCCTCGCGTATTTCAAAGCCCAGCTCGACTCCCTCGCACCGGACATCACCTTTGATCCCCCCGTCTACAAGATCCGCGTCGGCAACTGCGTCAGCCAGCAGGAGGCACAGGCCCTGCGCGATTCTGTGAAGGCGGCAGGCGTTCCCGAGGCCTGGATTGTCCGCGCCCCCATCATGCGTGTGATACGTGAAAGGAAGTGAGCCGCGGATCAGGGAATGATCCGCCGCACATTCTGCGTCTCCCAGCCTCCGCGCACGCGGATCGTGTCGCCGGGCATGGCGAAGCGCTGTGACGGCACAAAGGGATGGCTTCGGCCGCCGGACCAGGTGGACGCGCCCTCCGCTGCCTTGTATGCGTCTAGCACGTACGTGCCCTGGGGCACCGCGTCGATGTGAAATGCACCACGCTGCGTCGTCCGCACCTTCCGCCGCTGCCCCTTGGGATCGGTCGGCAGCAGCTCCACAACGGCGCCGCCCACACTGTCGCGGCTGTCCACGATCGTCCCGCTTACGGAGCCATCCTTGCGTTCCTTCACGGTGAAGGTCGTGACGAACACAGAATCGCCGGCGGTGCGGCCGGTCAGGGAATCGCGGCAGGTCCGCAGATCGAGGCGCAGCTCGTAGCGCCCGGCTGCCGGCAGTGCGTCGTGGGAGAGGACCGCGTCGTAGGGGGTGGACCATGTGATCCTGAGCGGGTGCTCACGCCCCGCGCTGTCCCGCACTGCCACGGCGAAATCGCGCGTCATCGGCATCGAGAAGGAAAGGGAAAGCGAGGAGTCGGCGGGATACTCCTTCTGATCGCGCGCCGGTGTGTGTCCGAGGAGCTGCGGGCGCAGGGTGTCCGCCTCGGCAGCCACCGGGAAGGGATGCGGACGCGTCATGGCATTTCCGTGCCTGTCGAGCAGCAGTCGCGGTATGAGCAGATGTGGGCCGGGCGCCAGATCCCGCCCGAGATGGGCGAGATGCGAGAATTTCTTCGTCCCGTTCCGCCGCATGCCAAGGACGGGGATCCGCTGTGCCGTCATGGAATCCACGATGGAGAACATCGAGTCCACCACGGGCAATGGGTCGATCTCCTCGTTGAAGGTGAGCAGCAACGTCCGCAGTGTCTGTGCCTCAAGGGTCTGGAGGTAGGGGGCACTGGTGTCCTCCTTCACGAGGCGGAAGCGCAGCTCCGATGACGCGTGCGTGGTGTCGGCAACGACGATGGTGGAATCCTGCGGCATCCCGATGTCGTCGGCTTCAATGTCGTAGAGAAAGTTCTTCTGATTGTCGCGCACGGCGAAGACGCGGTACCGCCCTTCGATGATGTTGGAAAAGCGGAAGCTCCCATCCTTTCCCGTCTGGCAGACGTAGTCCGGGTTCAGCGTGGCGGGGTTGAGCGTGTCGGCACGGCGCCCATCTAGCAGGTACGCGAATATGGAGACGTTCGTTGGATCGCTGTCCTGGACGCGTCCGAAGAACGTGCCCTGGTCGAGGCTGTCGCCGGTGGAAAACGCGAGGTTCACCGTCCGCGCGAGCTTGTTGCCGGCGTGGACATCCTTCACATCAGTGCCGACCGACACGACGTAGGTCCGATCCGGGAGAAGTGGATCCCCGAAGGCGACCTCCACGGATTTTCCGCTCCAGTTGAAGACGGGTGGAGTGCGCTGAAGCGGGGACACGTGCACCGCCTGCTGGAAGGAGCTGTGGTCCACATATTCGTCAAAGGTGAAACGCACGTGCGTGCCGGTGAAGTGCGTGGTGCCCTGCGGGGGATCGGTCTCCACCACGACGGGCGGATCGGTGTCGGGTGGGCCGCCCGTCGGGGCGATCTGTGTGGCACAGGATGGGAGCAGGAAGGACAGGAGCAGGGGCAGCATCACGGCAGCCAGGTGGAGCACCTGCGTTCGTGGGTGGTGTGTCGGACGGTGGGTCATTGCTTGCTCTGCTGGTGCTTGCGGTAGTCGGCCACGGCGCGTTCGTGTTCCTGCCATGTGCGGGAGAAGCTGTGCCCGCCTGAACCTGTGGCGACAAAATACAGGAAATCGTGTTTCTCCGGATCGATGGCGGCAAGCACGGCCTCGCGTCCCGGGTTGTTGATCGGGCCGGGCGGCAGGCCTGCGTTGCGGTAGGTGTTGTAGGGGGAGGCGATGCGCAGGTCGGAATAGAACAGCCTGCGCGGTCCGTCGGGGATGATGTACTGCACCGTGGGATCGGCCTGCAGGCGCATCCCAAGCCGAAGCCTGTTCTGGTACACGCCGGCGACGCGTGCGCGTTCTGATGCAAGCCGGGTTTCGCCCTCCACGATGGATGCCAGCGTCAGGACGTCGTGCACCGTTCGGCCACTCCCGGCGATCCGCCTCGTGATGAGCGGCTCGAGAGAGGCGCGGAAGCCGCGGACGAACTGCTCAAGTGTGTGTGCCGGCGCATCCCTGATCGTGAAGAGATACGTGTCGGGAAACAGATAGCCCTCGAGGCTGGGGGCATGGATGCCCATGCGAGCGAGAAACGAGGGATCCTTTGCCAGCGCAACAATACCCGCGGAATCGATGGAACAGGAGCCCCTGAGGATCTGAGCGATGCGTCGGATGGTGAGTCCCTCCGGTATGGTGACCCAGCGCTCGATCATGAAGCGCCCGGCATGGAGATGGTCGATCACGTCCATGATGGACACCGGTTCAGGGAAGAGAAAGGTGCCGGTTTGAAGCGTGCGTCCGTAGTCGCTCGCCCGTGCGGCAATGATGAACAAGGTGCGGCTGCTGATCACATCATGCGCCTCGAGCGAATCGGCGATTTCGCTGATGGGGGCGCGTCGCGGGATGATGATGGGGTCGTGCCGTGCAGGCGTGTGCGGGACGTACAGCAGGTACCAGCAGGCACCGGCCCCCAGGATGCCGACGGCGACGATGCCGGCCAGCACCACGGTCCAGCGCCGGGATCTACGCGCGGAACGCCGGGACGCGGGAGTACGCCTGCGCATGGTAGCTGCCGTGTGCGCCGAGGGTGAATTTGCGCTCCGCGATGGCGGCGACCATCGCGGCATTGTCGGTGGAATAGCGGAGCTCCGGGATGTGAACGCGGAAGCCGCGCTCGGCTGCCATCGCCCGGATGCGCTCGCGCAGCGCGCCGTTGGCGGACACACCGCCTGTCACGGCGATGTCGCGCACCTGATGTCGCTGCGCCGCCCGCAGGGCCTTCGTGGAGAGCACATCCACCACCGCCTCCTGGAACGAGGCACACATGTTGTCGATGATGCTGTCCTGCCCGTCCTGTCGTGCGGAGAAGCCGCGGTCACGAAGCTGGTAGAGCACGGCGGTCTTGAGTCCGCTGAAGCTGAAGTTGAGATCATCGCTGTGCATCAGCGGCCGTGGCAGAGGGAAGGCTCCTGCATCGCCGCTCCGTGCGCGGCGCTCGATCTCCGGCCCGCCTGGGTAGGGGAGGCCGAGCATCTTGGCCACCTTGTCGAAGGCCTCGCCGGCCGCATCGTCGATGGTGGTGCCCAGCGGGACGAAGCGGTCCACCGTCTCCACGCGCAGCAGAAGCGTGTGCCCGCCGCTCACCACAAGCACGAGGAAGGGGAATGCCGGGGGCTGCTCTGAGAGAAAGGTGGAGAAGACGTGCGCCTCTATGTGGTTGATCGGAAGAAAGGGGATGCCACAGGCCCAGGCGAACGCCTTGCTGAAGTTCAGCCCTACAAGCAGCGAGCCGATGAGGCCCGGCCCCTGCGTGGCGGCGCACAGATCGACGGCCTCCAGCGACACACCCGCCTGACGCAGCGCCTCGTGCACCACGGGAACCACGGTGCGCGTGTGCTCACGCGAGGCAAGTTCCGGCACCACACCCCCGAAGGAGGAGTGGAACATCTGCGAGGAGATGACATTCGCCAGCACCACGCCATCGGCCAGGACTGCGGCGGACATTTCGTCGCACGACGATTCGATGCCCAGGGTGATCACGGTCAGGTGTTCTTGTGGTAGAGAAGCGGGTTGGGGATGACGCGGCACTCCTCGGCGATGTGGATGTTTCCGTCGCATCGCCCCTGCGACCGCAGCTCGTAGAGCCGTGGAACCAGCCGGTCACGCAGCGCCTCGGGCGTGAGGGGGTTGATGAAGATGGCCGTCCCACCCTCGAAACCCGCGGGGACGTTGATCCGCAGCTTGATGTTGATGTGCCACGGCATCTTGAAGATGGAATCGAACGGGGTGAAGTACCACTCCTCGTTCACCGACGTCTGCCGGCCGATCGCCGCATGGCAGGCACGAACGATGTCGCTCATGCCGCGGACTTCTTCAGGGGTGTGTTCGTGCGGGCGGGCGTTCGCGGACTTCGAGTAGATCTCGATCGTCGGGTAGCGGTGTCCGATGCCCACAAAGGCCAGTGCATGATCGTTCTCCGCGAAGATCAGGTTGTGATGCCCGGCGAAGTTCGGCCCGAGCGCGTTGAACACGTTCTTGTCCTTGATGATCATCCGTATCTGGCGGTCGATCGCCTTGCCCCATTCATCGATGGCCACCAGCTGCGTGTGGAGATGATGGAAGCTGGCTCCCGCCGGCCGCAGCCAGTTCTTGTACACGCTGATGTACCGGACGTAGCGGTTGCTTTCCACGATGTCCGACAGCGCGTCGATGATGAACCGGAAGTAGTGGAAATGGTCGTCGTCGGACATGTCGCCCGTGGAGAAGATCTCATTCGCACGGCGCGCGCCGGGGAGGTAGTGCGCCTGCGCGATGATCAGTTCATGCCCGCCCCCGAAAAAGGCGTCGGCCATGGCCCACTTCTCCACATCGGGGATTGCATCGAAATCCTGGTGCTGATGTGAATGGGTGAGCTTGTACCGCAGGAGATCGTTCACATGCTGACACCCGACCGGGTCGGAATGATAGGCCTCCTTCCACTGCTGGTTTCTGGCGGAGAGCTTGTACCCGAAGTTCTTCTTCCAGTAGTCGATCGAGACGATCTCGAAAAGGTTGGCCACACGCCGCAGCATTGCGGGTTCGTCGTGGTAGGTGGACGGGGCGATATGCCGACGGATCTCGACATCGCCACCACGCCGCACCATGCGGGCCTTCTCCGGGGCGGTCTGGTAATAGTTCGCCTCGCAGAAGGCGCAATGATCCTCCGGCGACCGCATCTCTCCCAGTTCATGGGAGGTCTCATGATGGTCGTCGAAGGAGGGTTTCCTTCCACGCGCAGGCACGGCCCAG
>CAYUYM010000076.1:0-15083 GCA_964449305.1 uncultured Chromatiales bacterium
ATTGAGCGCGTTTGGGAGCGAGACAATGATGATGGCCTTTCCATTGACGAGCGCATCGGCCACCTTCGCACGCGCCGTGGCAACGATGCGGGAAAAGGTGGGACGCGAGACACGCATGCGTTCGGCGGCATCTTCATGGTAAAGACCAAGCTGATCCGCCATGCGGAGAGCCTCGAGCTCATCAGGCATCAAGACAACTCTGGCCAATTCGGCAGACAGTCGTCCTTGTGGGAGATATACCAATGATTCAGGATCTCCGGAAACACACCGCTTGCATTTTCTTCGCGACATTGTTGCTCCTTTCATAAAATGAACATATGTTCAATTAGTGAGATATGCAAGAGGACGCCGAAAGGCACCGGACCAGCGTGTCCATCGCAACGTCTCATCTCCTGCTGCATCTCACCTTCGTGCTGACTCGTTCGACCACCCGCTGCATGAACACCTTGTCACCACCATCATTCTCATCATCAATTCCAAGGAACTGTCATGGAAAACCAGCCTCACTTTTCGATGCCTCGCATCGGAGATCCTGCACCAACCTTCACTGCTGTGACGACCCAGGGTGAAATCAACTTCCCTTCGGACTATGCCGGTAGCTGGGTCATTCTCTTCAGCCACCCGGCCGACTTCACTCCGGTGTGCACGTCCGAGTTCATGACCTTCGCCTCAATGGAAGAACAGTTCGCAGAAGTGAACACCAGACTCGTTGGCCTGTCTGTTGATGGCCTCTACAGTCACATCGCCTGGCTGCGCACAATCAAGGAAAAGATCGCCTACAAGGGCATGAAGGATGTCGAAGTGAAATTTCCGTTGATCGAGGACATCACCATGGAAGTCGCAAAGAAGTATGGCATGATCCAGCCGGGTGAGAGTTCGACAAAGGCTGTGCGTGCCGTGTTTGTCATCGACCCGAAGGGAGTCATCCGCACGATCATCTATTACCCACTCAGCCTCGGCCGGAACTTCGATGAACTCCTTCGCATCGTGATCGCCCTGCAAGTCGCCGATGCCTTCGCGATTGCCACACCGGCTGACTGGCGCCCGGGTGACGACGTGATTGTGCCGACGGCTGGTTCCTGCGGTGTTGCGAAGGAGCGCATGGAAAGCCGTGAGGAGATGACCTGCCATGATTGGTTCTTCTGCACAAAGCCCCTTCCGAAGGACAAGGTGTTTGACACCATTCTGAAGAAATGAGGCCTTCGTGCGCCGATGCAACCTGTCACGCCCCGGCTTGTCGACCGGGGCGTGATTGTTGTTGGGAAGAGACCGTGCTCCAGTCCTCCTCGGCCACCCCGGGTGTCAAATTCTTGGAACGCGGTCTTCACAGACCCCAGCGTGAATGAGCCGCAATGCCTCACACCGCGCTTCGCGCGATGATCACCCGATCAATGCCTGCATAATCGGCGTGCACCTCGATCGCGCGCAATCTGGCATCTGTGAGGATCTGCTCCACAGCCAGCCGCTGCCCGAAGCCCATCTCCACCGCAAGCGCACCGCGAGGCCGAAGGTGCTCACAGGCGCATGCTGCAAGACGGCGATGGAAGACGAGTCCATCCGCCCCGTCGGACAGTGCGCAGCCCGGTTCGAAATCGCGAACCTCGGGGCCGGTCTCTTGGAGCTCGCTGTCCGTCAGATACGGGGGGTTGGAGACGATCACATCATACACTGCGGGCGGAGGTTCACGGAGGATGTCCAGCGGGATGAAGTGGATCCGTTCTGCGACGGTGTGCCGCCGGGCATTCTCTCTGGCCAGCTCCAGCGCCTTCGGATCAATGTCCACTGCATCACAAGTGAGTTCAGGGATCTCCGCACAGAGGGTGACGGCGATGCATCCGCTGCCTGTCCCGACGTCGAGGATGTGCAGAGGGTGGTGTGATGTGGAACTGATGTCAGTGGACAGACGCAGCACGTGTTCCACAAGGTGCTCCGTGTCGGGGCGTGGGATGAGAACGCCGTGACGGACATGGAACACCCTTCCAAAAAACTCCGTGTCGCCGACAATGTACTGCACGGGTTCATGCCGGAGACGCCGTCGCGTGTGCGAGCGCATGGCCTCCAGCTCTTCTGCGCTCATCGGGTGATCGAAGCGCAGATACAGGTCGAGCCGCCGGCAGTGCATCACATTGGCCAGCAGATGCTCGGCCGATGGACGCGGCTCGGAGACGCCCTGCACTCGGAACAACTCCGTGCATTTGTCGAGCACCGATTTGATCGTCTCCATGCTGGTCACCGTGCGTGGAAATGCGCCGGAAGCACACGCGGCAGGATCTCCCGGATGTTCCTGACCGGGACGATCGTCAGGCCGTCCTTCACCTCCGGGGCGATCTCGACGAGGTCGCGCTCATTGTCCGAGGGGATCAGCACCGTGGTGACACCATGCCGCCGCGCTGCGAGCAGCTTTTCCGTCAGCCCCCCGATGGCGAGGATGTCGCCGTGGAGCGTGATTTCGCCGGTCATGCCAATGGTACCCGGGACGGGGGATTGTCGCATTGCTGAGAGCATGGCCACGGCCATGGTGATGCCTGCAGAGGGACCATCCTTTGGAATTCCCCCTTCGGGTATGTGGATGTGGATCTCCTTCTTCTCGAAGAAGCCCTCCGGCAGTCCAAGCGCATCGGCATGGGAGCGGATGTAGGAAAGCGCCGCCTGAGCCGATTCCTTCATCACATCGCCAAGCTGTCCGGTCAGTCGCAGCCGTTCCGTGCCATGCATGATGGTCACATCCACCTGCAACACCTCGCCTCCGGCTGCCGTCCAGGCCAGCCCTGTGGCGGATCCGGAACGTGCCCCGGTGATGCGGGCCGCACGCCGGAACTTCGGAACACCAAGGTAGCCGTCGATCGATTCCGCGGTGATGCTGATGCGTTTCCGGCGCTTTGGTACGCCGCCGTCCGTCTCCTCCACCACACGCCGGGCTATCTTGCGCAGGATGGTGGCGAGCGACCGCTCCAGATTTCTGACCCCCGCCTCCATGGTGTAATCACGGATGATGCGGAGGATGCCCTTGTCGGAAAACTGGATGTTCCACTCCGCCAGTCCATGTTCCTGCTGCAGGCGCCTGATGATGTGGCGCTTGGCGATCTCCATCTTCTCGTATTCGAGGTAGCCTGGCAATTCTATCACCTCCATCCTGTCCTGCAGCGGAAGCGGGATGGTGTGGCGCACGTTGGCTGTGGTGATGAACATGACACGGGAAAGGTCGAATTCCACGTCGAGATAGTGATCGTTGTAGGTGTGATTCTGTTCGGGATCGAGCACCTCCAGCAGGGCTGCCGCCGGATCGCCGTGGAAATTCTGGCTCATCTTGTCCACCTCGTCGAGCAGGATCACCGGATTCAGGGTCCCGGCCTTGCGCATTGCCTGGATGATCTTTCCGGGCATCGAGCCGATGTAGGTGCGCCGGTGGCCGCGGATTTCCGCCTCGTCGTTGACGCCACCCAGCGAGATGCGGACGAATTGGCGCCCGAGGGCGGAGGCGATGGATCGGCCGAGACTCGTCTTTCCGACACCCGGAGGGCCGACGAGGCAGAGAATCTGCCCCTTCACGTGCGAAGATGGATCGCGCTTCAGAATGGTGTTGGTCACGAGGTTCAACACGGCAATGTGCTCCAGGATGCGATCCTTGGGCTTGTCGAGACCGTAATGATCTCGGTTCAGGACTGCAGCCGCCTCATCGACGGAAAGATGATCCTCGCTGGTATTCGACCATGGGAGCGCAATGAGGACATCGAGGTAGTTGCGCGAGACGGAGGATTCGGGGGATTGCGGTGGCATGCGTTTCAGTTTGTCAAGCTCCTCGAAGGCCTTGCGCTCCGCCTCCTCCGACATGCCCGCCTCCACGATTCTTCGGGAGAGTTCATCGATTTCATCCGACACATATTCGTCATCCTCTCCGAGCTCGCGCTGGAGCACGCGGATCTGCTCCTGAAGGTAGAACTTGCGCTGCGAGTGCTGGATGGCATCATGCACCTTGTCCTCGATCTCCTTCTCCAATGTGATGACCTCCAGCTCATGGTTCAGCAGCTGGATGAGGGATTGCAGTTTGTCCAGCGTGTCTCCAGGCCGAATCAATGCGATCTTGTGTTCGACACCCACCAGCAGGTTGGCGGCTGCGAAATACATCTTCCGTTCCAGATCGTTCTGGTTCTGGTAGGCGATCACGGTCTCATTCGGAAGGTTCCGGTTGGACTTCACGTAGTCTGTGAACAGGGTGTCGAGTTGTCGCAGCATGGCCTCGGCTCGGACACTGGTGTCGACGTTTGAACGCTCGAGAGTGATCTCCACCATGACCATCCCCGTGTCCGATGTATGGAACCGGACGATCTCCGCCGGCGAGAGTCCCTCGACAAGCACCTTGAGCAGCCCATTGGGAAGCTTCAGAACTTGAATGATCTTGGCGAGGCATCCGGACGTGTACAGACCTTCGGGAGTGGGTTCATCCTCGCTCGCATCCTTTTGCGTGCAGACGAAGATCTGTTTCTCCGCATCGATCGCCATGGTGACCGCTTGAATCGACATCTCCCGGCCAATGAGCACAGGGAACACCATGTGGGGAAATATGACGACGTCTCGAAGTGGGAGGTGCGGAAGAAGCAGCCCAGAGGTGGGAGTGCGACGGGAACGGGATGTGCGGGAAGTTCGTGATCTCATGTGTCTCCTGTTTGATGCGGTTCAAAATAGAACGACAGCGAGGGAATGTCAATGCAGGAAGCGGGGCATGCTCCGTACCATCTCTCATCGGGGCGATTGGAAATGCCGCGAATCCCTTCTATCTTCCTTCTGCCATGTCGTGCATTTGCCGTCATATCGTTGTTTCGGGCTTTGTGCAGGGGGTGGGGTACAGGTATTTCGCCCTTCGCCAGGCAGGGACCTTCGGTGTCACCGGGCGTGTCAGAAACAGCGTCACCGGCGAAGTTGAAGTGTTCGCCTTTGGTGATGCGGAGAACATGGCCCGCTTCATTGATGCTCTCCGAGAAGGACCATCCCGCTCCCGTGTCGATCGCATCCAGGTCGAGGCCTGCGACCCGTCGGATTCCATCCCCACAAACTTTGAGATCCAACCATGAGTCGCATGCGCATTGGCCATGGGTATGATGTCCACAAGCTCCAAACCGGACTGACGCTGACGCTCGGCGGCGTGGTGATCAGCTCCGAGTTCGGCTGTGTGGCACACTCCGACGGGGATGTCCTGCTGCATGCCCTCTGCGATGCGCTCCTTGGTGCCGCTGGTGAGCGGGACATCGGCCATCATTTTCCCGACAGTGATCCCGCTTACCGCGGCATATCCAGCTTGTTGCTATTGAGTCATGTGCGGGACATGATCCACGCTGCCGGATTTTCCGTGGGCAACGTGGACATGACCGTGATCCTCGAGCGCCCGAAGATCGCCACCTACATCCCGGCCATGCAGGCGGCAATTGCCAAATCGCTCGGCATCTCCACGAAGGATGTCTCCATCAAGGCGACAACTTCGGAACAACTTGGCTTTGTCGGCGCGGGGGCAGGTGTTGTCGCCCATGCGGTGGCACTCCTGGAAACCATGGAAGAATCAACTTCCATGAAAGATGGGCAAACCGTTTGATTGATTGGCTTTACAATATCGACCTCACAGTGTTTCGAGCGGTGAACGCTGGCATGGCGAATCCGCTGGGCGACGTGGTGTTTCCCTGGATCACTGAGGTCCGGAACTTCTACATCATCTACCTTGTCGGATTGGGTTTCGTCGTCTACAGATTGCGATGGAAGGCAGTCACGCCGATTGTGTTGCTCATCATCTGCATCATCATCAGTGATCAACTCAGCAGTTCGGTCATCAAGCCGCTTGTGGGGAGGCTGCGCCCCTGCCAGGCGCTCGAGGGGGTGCGGCTGCTTGTGGGCTGCGGCGGAGGGAAGTCCTTTCCCTCATCGCATGCGGTCAACAACTTCGCCTGTGCCGTGGTTTTGTCGCATTTCTTTCCACGCGCCAGAATCAGTCTCTTCGTGTTTGTCTCCCTTGTTGCCATATCCCGGGTTTACGTCGGCGTCCATTACCCATCCGACATCCTTGGTGGCGCGGTGCTTGGGATGCTCATCGGATCGCGGCTCACGCTCATCCATCGTCATCGCGGAAAGCTTCTGCGCCTGACGGCAGGATTGCTCCCCAAGTTCCATCAATCAGGTGCATCGTGAAGCCTGTTGTCCGCAGTCTCCTTTATTCCAGTGCAACAGGGCTCCTCCTTGGGGCGGCTTTTCCTCCGGTGCCTGTCGGGTTCACCGCATTCATCGGCTTCATTCCACTTCTGCACCTCCTGGACGGCGAAACCCGTCTCGGCCGAACCTTCCGACGCTCCTACATCGCCTTCCTCATCATGAACCTCACCACGGTGTATTGGATTTCCGGCTGGACGGGTGACGACATATGGTTGAAGGTGGCCGGCGTCGTTGTCAACCTGGTCCATCCGCTGCTGTTTACTCTGCCGATGCTTGTGTATGTGATGGTGCAGCGCAGGCTTGGCCGGGAACGCGCCCTCTGGGCGTTTCCCGCCATCTGGGTGACGTATGAGTATCTGGCGCATCTTCCGGAGCTGAGTTTCCCCTGGCTCCTTCTGGCCAACACGCAGACCTATCAGACGCGGATGATCGATTTCATCAGCGTCACCGGGCCGTTCGGTGTGAGCCTGTGGATCGTGACGATCAATGTGCTTCTCTTCCAGATCTGGTGGAGATTCCGGACGGGGTCATCCTGGCGGTCACGGGGGGTGCTTCGCATCGCTGGAGCAGTGGCAGCCGTGTACCTCGTTCCGGCGCTCCTCATGTGGGGGTTCGAACCGACCCCACGGGAAGAAGGGAGCATCCGGGTCGGCATTGTCCAGCCCGACATCAATCCCTACGAAAAATGGAGCAGGAGCGACAGCCCGTTGAGCAAGTTGCAATCGCTGACAACCCTGTACGACAGCCTTGTGATCCACGACCAACCCGACGTCGTTCTCTTTCCCGAGACCGCAATACCGTTTCGCATTCTCATGCAGGATTTCGGCCCGGAGTATGAATGGTTCAGGCGGCACATCGACAGCATGGGCGTGCCTGTCCTCACAGGCTTTCCTGATCTGGTGTGGTATGTCGACGCACCGGCTCCCACCGGCGCCAAGCGTGTCCAGGGAACGGAGCACCGATACAACGATTTCAACAGTGCCATGCTTGTGCCCGCCGGTGCAGGAAGACCCCAGATCTATCACAAGTCGCGTCTGACACCCATGTCGGAACGCGTGCCCTACATGGAACACCTGCCGTTTCTCGAGGACGCCCTGAACTGGGGGGTCGGCATCAGCAGTTGGGGGCTCGGCAATGACACAACAGTATTCAGCCTGTCGCTCGCCCGCGGTGGAGCCGTCCGTCTCTGGCCGATGATCTGTTACGAGACGTTGTATCCGTCTTTTGTGGCCGGTTTCGTGGACCGTGGCGCGCAGGTGTTGGCGGTGATCACCAATGACGGGTGGTTCGGCAGGACCTCGGGGCCTCACCAGTTGCAGCGATACACCGTGCTACGGGCCATGGAGAATCGCCGGGCGGTGGCGCGCTGTGCCAACAACGGCATCAGCTGTTTCATCGATCCGCTGGGCCATGTGCGTGCTGAGACGGCGCTCTACGCGCGTGGAACGATCTGCGAATCGATCCCCGTCACGTCCGTCACCACGGTGTACACGCGGCTGGGCGATTGGCCTGCACTGCTGTGTGTGCTCATCACGCTCGGGCTTCTGATCGCCGCCCCCATCCATCACCATCGAAACAGAAAGAGGAAGGACGACGTCAATGATTGATCTGCGGAGTGATACCGTCACCAGGCCCGATGCAGACATGCTGCGGGCCATGAGCACCGCCGAGGTGGGGGATGATGTCTACGGCGAGGATCCCACCACGAACGCCCTGCAGGAGCGTGTGGCGGCGATGTTTGGCAAGGAGGCTGGTCTGTTCGTCCCTTCAGGGTCCATGAGCAACCAGCTCGCCATCCGCGCCCACACGCAGCCGGGGGATGAAGTGATCGTGGAGGGGGAGTGCCACATCTTTCACTACGAGACTGCCGGTCCCGCCGTGCTCTCGGGCGTGCAACTCCACCATGTCCGCGGCAGCAATGGTGTGATGCGTGTGGAGGACGTGGAGGCGGCCATCAGGCCATCCGAGTATTACTTCGCGCGCACAAGGCTTGTCTGTCTGGAAAACACGCACAACAGGGCCGGCGGCACCATCCATCCGCTGGAAGTGATGCAGGATGTGCGCGAGCTCGCCACCCATCGTGGTCTTGCAGTGCACATCGATGGAGCACGCATCTGGAACGCCCACGTGGCAACCGGCATCCCGTTCTCTGACTACGGTGCCTGTTGCGACACGATGTCTGTGTGCTTCTCCAAGGGGTTGGGTGCACCCGTTGGTTCGATGCTTCTGGGAAGCAGGGAGTTCATCACACACGCGCACCGTTTCCGCAAGGTGTTCGGCGGTGCGATGCGGCAGATTGGTGTGCTCACCGCCGCCTGCAACCACGCGATCGATCACAACCTGCCGCGGCTTGCGGCTGATCACGAGCATGCGCACTTGCTCGCCACGGAGTTGCAGGACCGCGCAACATTTCATGTGGATATCGGGCGTGTTCACACGAACATGGTGTTTCTCGATTTCACTCATTCGACCATGAGCCCGGTGCAGGCACAGGAGCTTCTCTTCTCCCATGGCATACTCGCCGGCCAGGGAGGCAACAACACGGTCCGCCTCGTCTTCCACCTGGACATCAGCAGGGAGATGACGGAACGGGCCATCAGCATTATCAGGACGCTTTTCCCATGAATCCCATCCAACAATTTCGACACTGTCACCCGATCCGGGTCAGGACCTATCAGGTGGACCGACAGAACGTGGTTCACAACATCTGGTACTTCTACTACTTCGAGGAGGCCCGGGTGGAGTTCATTCGCACGCTCGGGTTGGCCGTCGATGCCGACACGTTTGTCGGGCACACGCGCTTCTACGTTGCACACAACGCCTGCGACTACCTTTCACCTGCATTGTTCGATCGTGAGCTCGACATCCTGACGCGCATCTCCCGTGTGGGCACGTCGAGCATCACCTTCGAACACCTGGCCGTGGAGCGTGACACTGGGCGTGCCCTGGCGCGGGGCTCGCACGTCCTGGTCCATGTCAGCACGGAGACAGACCGCCCGGAGCGCATTCCCGAGGCGATGCGGGAACTGATCCGGGCGCATGAAGGTGGAGAGGTTTTCGCGGAAGCGTAAGGCGGAGGGCGCCTGTCAGGGGAGGAGGATGGCGCAGGAAATGACAGTGGTCCAGAGCCCCTTTTTTCCCTCGGCAGACTGTGTGACATTAAACGTGCGGAAGATCTTGCCGGTCGCCTTGAACACCTGTTCACGTTCATCCCATGCCGATTCCGCGTCGAAATCAACGCCAAGCGTTGTGGCGAGCATCGTTGCTGCAAGGTCCTCGGCATAGTCACCAGCCACCTTGGATGTCTCGCCGAATGGGTGGTGCTCGGAGAGATAGCCGTAGTGCGAGCCCTTGGTCGGCATTGCGACACCGATGGAGGCTGCAATGAGGCGGTTGGCCTCATTGGTCGCGTTTCGTGCCATCACCACGAATGTCACCTGACCAGGTTGAAGGAGCTTCAGGCACTCCTTTTTCGTGAGGATGCGGCACCCTGGGGGGAAGATGCTGGACACCGTCACGATGTTCTGCTGCTCGACATCGGCTGCACGCAGCGCGAGTTCAAATGACTGAAGATACTCCTTGTGACGGCCTACGCCCTTCGTGAAAAAGATTTTGGTTGGAACGAACAATGCACGACCTCCAGTATCGTTGTTGCGTTAATCGGAATACACCACTTTCAAGAAACGCCGTTTTCCCACTTTGATGACGCACTCACCAGCGGCCGGCAATATAGCAAATCTGTCCGTGATTTTCGTGCCATTGAGGGATATCGCGGACTGTTTCATGAGCTGGAATCCCTCGCTCTTCGATTTCACCAGACCGGCTTCGAGGATGGCGTCGAGCAGCGGCTTTTCCGTTCCCGCCGGCAGCGTGAGCACGTCCATCGATTCGGGTTCCAGCTTGTTGACGAAGAGGCGGTCGAAATGCTCCTCAGCAGCGACTGATTGTTCGGTGCCATGAAAGCGTGCCGTGATGGACCGCGCCAGTGCACGCTTCACATCCCGAGGATGGGCCGTGCCAGCATCGAGATCGGAGGCGAGCTGATCGATCGCCTGTGGGGACAGGGCGGTGCACAACCGATGGTAGGTGATGAGCAGCGTGTCGGGGATGGACAACGTCTTGCCGTACATGTCCTCCGGCGTGTCGGTGAAGGCAATGTAATTGCCCAGGGATTTGCTCATCTTCTCGGTGCCGTCGGTGCCGACGAGGAGGGGCATGGTGAGGATGACCTGCGGTTCCACGCCGTACTCACGCTGGATCTCGCGACCGACGAGGAGGTTGAATTTCTGATCCGTGCCACCGAGTTCCACGTCGGCCCTGATGGCGACGGAGTCGTAGGCCTGGGCGAGGGGATAGAGAAACTCATGGATGGATATCGGCGTCTGGGAGCGGAAGCGTTTCTCGAAGTCATCACGTTCGATCATGCGTGCCACCGTGTATTTCGAGGTCAGCTTGATGACATCCTCGAAGGTCAGTCGACCGAGCCACTCCGAGTTGTACTCGATGGACACGTTTGAGGCGTCGAGAATCATCGATGCCTGTTCGAAGTAGCTCTGGCCGTTGCGCCGTGTCTCCTCGAGGCTCAGCGACGGCCGGCTCTCGTTCTTTCCGGATGGATCGCCGATCATGCCGGTGAAATCACCGACAATGAGGATGGCTTGATGTCCCAGATCCTGGAACTGGCGCATCTTGCCCAGGACAACGGCATGGCCGAGATGGAGGTCCGGGCGGCTGGGGTCACAGCCGAGCTTGACACGCATCGGTTTCCCGGTGGCGATGGATCGCTCGATTTTGCGGACGAGCTCCTCTTCGGGGATGATCTCGACCGCGTTGCTGCGGATGGCATCCATCTGTACGTTGACGGATGGAAAGGTGATGGAGTCAGTCGTCATGTGTTCGCAGTTGCCTCCGTGCTTCGTCCTTTTTCAGCGCCTCGCGCTTGTCATGGAGTTTCTTTCCCCGGCAGATCCCGATCTCGATCTTGACGTGGGGGCCCTTGAAGTACACCCGCAAGGGGATGAGTGTCAGGCCCTTTTCCTGGGCCTTCACCTGAAGTTTTCGGATTTCCCGCCTGTGGGCAAGAAGCTTTCTCGTCCTGCGCGGGTCATGATTGTGGATGCTGCCTTTTTCGAATGGACTGATGGAAAGGCTGAAGAGCAGCAACTCTCCGCCCTCGACGCTGGCATAGGCATCCTGGAAGTTGACCAGGCCAGCCCGCACGGACTTGACCTCGGTGCCCACCAGCACAATGCCCACCTCGAGTGTCCCGTCCACGAAGTATTCATGGCGGGCCCGGCGGTTGGTGGCGATGGTACGTTCTTCCTCGGATTTCATGGCGGTGATGGTGAGAGTCCACAAAAGATGACAAGTATAGGCAATCCCGTTCAGACGTGCAATTGCATCGGGAAAATGCGTCAGAATTCAGAATTTACTTTGCATCTCTGCACTTTCTCCACTATATTTGAAGGCTGATGTGTGGGAAATTCCCACATTTTTAATTTATACGAGGTGACAAAGATAGAACAGGCAACGGAACAGATCAACGCCATCATCGAAGAGTGTGGAGCTCGTCTCGTCGCCGTGGAGAAACGGGGGGGGAAGCAGCATCCACGACTCGAGTTTCTGGTGGATACCGAGACGGGCATCACTTCCGGAGAGCTTGCCACAATCACGAAGCGGATTGTGACCTTTCTCGATGAAACCTTCCCAGACGAGGACCAGACCATCCTTGTGTCCTCTCCCGGTCTTGACCGCCCCCTGGTGTTTCCCTGGCAATACCGCCGCCATGCGGGGCATCAGGTGGAACTCACCATCGGATCGGAACCGGATCGCGTCATTCTTCATGGGGTGATCGCGAATGCCACCGACGACGTCCTGACCATCGATCGCAAGGGCGTGACACAGGAGATCCCGTTCACCACCATCACACACGCGGTGATGCGCATCTCGTTGAAATGACACCCGTTCCTCATTTGGATATTCTGGAGGTTGAAAGGCAATGAAGAAAAAGCAGGCGGATCTGAAACAGCACGAACGGCTGCAGCACGAGCGGGAGGAGGCGATCATCGACTCCTTCAGCCAGATGACGCGTGAGAAGGCCATCGAACGCGACCGGTTGTCGTCCGTGTTGGAGGACATCTTCGGCATGATGGTCCGCAAGAAATACGGGCCCAATGCGAACTTCGATGTGGTGGTGAATCCCGACAAGGGGCATCTGGAGATCTACCTCATCCGCGAAATCGTGGAGGTTGTGGAGGATCCCTCGCTGCAGATCGACCTCGAGACGGCACGGCAGAAGACTGCGGAAATGGGGGGAGACGATGCCACAGAGCTGGAAATCGGCGAGGAGTTCGTCGAGGTGCTCAATTTACAGGAATTCGGCCGCCGCCTGGTCTCCACGGCGAAGCAGAACATGAACCAGCGCGTCAAGGAGATCGAGAAGGACCTCATCTATGACGAGTATCACGCCAAGATCGGTGAGATCGTGGTGGGCGATGTGCATCAGGTGCGCCGCAACGACGTGCTCATCAACCACAGCCGCACCGAGCTCATTCTGCCGAAGAGCGAGCAGATCGCCAAGGAACGCTATCGCAAGGGCGACGTCATCCGCTGTGTGGTGAAGGACGTTGTGCGGAAGGGAAGCGGCATGCCGACGGTGATCGTTTCACGCGCTGACTCCCTGTTCCTCCAGAAACTCTTCGAGCTCGAGATTCCGGAGATCTACGATGGTGTCATCACGATCCGGAAGATCGCCCGTGAGCCGGGTGAGCGCGCCAAGGTGGCCGTGCAGTCGCATGACGACCGCATCGACGCTGTGGGCGCATGTGTGGGCATGAAGGGTGTGCGCATCCACGCCATCGTCCGGGAGCTCAACAACGAGAACATCGACGTCATCAATTACTCGGAGGATCCGCAGACCTTCATCCAGCGCGCGCTGGCGCCGGCGAAGCTGATCGACATCAAGATCGACCGCGGTCGCCGCGTTGCAGCGGTGCACGTGGCCCCGGACCAGGCGTCACTCGCCATCGGTCGTGCAGGGCAGAACATCCGGCTCGCCTCCGAGCTCACCGGATTCCGTCTCGAGATCATCAAGCAGGGCGAAGAGATCCGACAGAAGATGGAGGAATACGAGATCGACCTCGATGAATTCGTCCAGGATCTTGGGCAGGAACTGGTGACCACGCTCAAGGAGGCAGGCTACTCCACCGCCAACGAGGTGATCGAAGCCTCCCTGTCCGACCTGCTCAGCAAGCTGCCGGGCACCTCGGTGGAGAAGATCAACGACATCGTGCTCGTGATGAAGCGGGCATTCGACGAACCGGAATAGTCGATCATCCAGACGGGATCGATTGACAGGCACTCCAACGGCAATTTCCACAGTACCGAAGATTCATGTCCGAAGCCGAAAAACAAACAAAGATCAAAGTCTACAAGCTTGCGAAGGAGTTGAATCTCTCGCACGACGCGCTCCTGGATTTCGTCCGGAAGAAGGGGTACGACGTCAAAAGCCACATGTCGACGCTCGAACCGGAAGTGGTGGATGTCATCCACAAGCACTTCAAGAAGGAAAAGGTGGATGCGGAGCGGCATGCGCGGAAGAAGAAGGAGTACGACGAGCTCGATCGAAAACGCCGCGGTGAGGAGAAACAGGAGGAGATGCGGGAGTCGATTCCCACTCCTGCACGCCCTGCGGCCGCCCCCGCAGACGAAGGAGTGGTCGATGTCCCGCAACCCGAAGCTCCGGAGCAGCCGGAAAGCGATGTGACGGAGGTGCTCCCCGAGGTTGTGGAGACACAACCGACGGATGCTCTCGTCGACGCCAGTCCTGCCGCGGAGGAGCCTGCCGCCATCGCCGCGCCCGCTGAGGAAGCACCAGCCACCGTGGCGCCTGAAGCGCAGGGGGCCGAGGTGGTGGAGCAGCAACCGACCCCGGGGGCAGCCGAACAGTCGGAAACGGAAGGCGCCGAGAAGTCCGAACGCCCGCGCAAGAAGAAGGAGCCGGCGGAAATCGACGTCTCACTCGAAAAGGCCATTCCAAAGATGGGCCTGACAGTGATGGGCAAACTCGAGGTGCTTCCATCAGAACCGGGGGCGGGTGGTGCGAAGTCCGACGGTGGGGATTCAGGTGTGGGCAAGCACAAAAAGAAGAAGAAGAAGCGTGTCCCGGGTGTGGGTGAGGCCACACCGGCTTCACCGGAGAAGGTGGATCTTGAACCGCTCAAGAAAAAGCTCCTGAAGAAGACCAAGAAGACAACCAAGACCAGAACCGTCGACGAGACCGAAGTCGCCGATGCGATCCGTAGAACACAGGCGTCCATGGGCGAATCCGGCGGCATGGGCAGCAGGGCTCTTTCCCGGAAAAAGAAGCGGGCAAAGAAACAGGAAGGCCAATTGCGCGAAATCGAACGCTCCGAACGTGATGAACGGACAATCAAAATCTATGAATACGCAACGGTGGGTGAGCTCGCCCAGCTGATGAACATCAATGTGGGGCAGGTGATCTCCTCGCTCGTGAAGCTGGGGGTGATGGCCTCCATCAATCAGCGTCTCGACCTCGATACCATCACCCTCATCGCCTCCGAATTCGGCTTCGATGTCCAGAAGAATGAGGAGGTCTCGTTCACGCAGCTCGAAGACTCTGATGATCCCGAGTCCTCGCTCACACCACGCGCTCCCATCGTCACCATCATGGGGCATGTGGACCACGGCAAGACCTCGCTTCTCGACCACATCCGGAACTCGAACATCGTCGCCGGTGAAAGCGGTGGCATCACCCAGCATATCGGTGCCTACACGGTGCAGCTTCCCAACGGACGGCGCATCACCTTCCTCGACACCCCGGGTCACGAGGCCTTCACCGCCATGCGTGCCCGTGGTGCCCAGGTCACCGA
>CAYUYM010000077.1:0-14912 GCA_964449305.1 uncultured Chromatiales bacterium
CGTGTCGGTGATGATCTTCTTCGGCGACAGGAGTTTGCCCGTGAGGTTGGCGGGGCACACGGATGTGCACCGCCCGCACTCGGTGCAGGTGTAGCTGTCGAAGAGCTGCTTCCAGGAAAGATGTTCGATGTCCACCACGCCGAAGGATTCCGCGTTCTCGTCCTCAAGGTCGATCGGCTTCAGGGCGCCGTCACCCTCCGCATGGATGCCGCGGTTGCTGAAGAACACATTGGGGATGGAGGTGAGGACGTGGAAATGCTTGGAATAGGGCAGGTAGTTGAGCAGGCCGAGCACGAGCACGATATGCGCCCACCATCCGATCTCGTGAAGCACCGCGGTGGAGCCCGACGCCGCAAACATGCCGGCGAGGAAACGACTCACGGGACGGGCTGCAGGGGCGGACTCACCGCCGAGGGCGATCTGCGTCGCGTACTGCAGGTACATCGTGATCATGATGAGGGCGATGGCGGAGAGGATGATCGACGCATCGCGTTGCGCCCGGGGTTCGATGTCCTTCACACGGGCCGGGCCGAACACATGACGGCGGAGGAAGGCGGCGCCGATGCCGGCGAGGACCAGCACGCCCATGATGTCACCGCCGAAGGAGATCACCGTGGAGAGCGGGCCGAGGAAGGCGAGGGAGAAGCCACGAATGAGCCCTTCGCCGATGGATTCCGCCACTGCTGCGAGGAGCACGAGGAAGCCCCAGAAGATGGCGACATGGACGAGCCCTGCCAGCGGATCGCGCATGATCTTGGTCTGCCCAAGCGCGATGGCGAGCGTGTTGGAGACGCGCTTCTCCGGATGATCGAAACGGTTTTCCGCCCTGCCAAGCCTGAGGTGGCGCACGACGCGTGAGACGGACCATGCAAACAACCCGCCGAAACCGGCGAGAACGAAGAGGAAGATGATGTTTTTCAGATGCATGTACTGGGTAGGGGGATGTGAAATGCCTGGGTGGAGAAATGACGACGTTGCAGCAAAATACAATGTGGAATGAAAAATCAAGAATGGAGAATCGAGCCAGACACGAATTCGCGTATCCCGTCATGATGGTGAAACTCAGACAGAAACTTGTGCGGATCCGGCATGAACACGATCTTGCCCGGCAACTCCTGAAACGTGGGACATCTTCCGGAGCCAGGGTCGACGAGGCGATCGGCCGCAGGTGGCCCGTCAAAAGCGGACGTCCAATTGGAGATGTCCATCGCCTGCCAGGAGACGCGCGGCCGATTTCCCGTTTCGGCTTCTGCCTGAGTGCAGTATGAAAAACGATGAGGAATTTCGCGCGATTCACCAGATCCAGACGAAGTGAGCTGCATTTTTGCGGTGCTGCTGAACGCGGCGCAAGCCTGTCGACCACCGTCCCACGGATCATTATTTTTGCCCATACCCGTCATTCTTCATTCGTAATCCTTAATTTTCAAGCCCCTCCACAATCCGATCCCCCCTTATGACCACCACCGACACCACGAAAAACTCCTTCCCCTCCAGCTTCTGGACAGCCAACCTGACGGAGCTGTTCGAACGTGCCGCGTATTACAGCATGGCGAGCTTCGTCGTGCTGTATCTCGGGCAGCTCGGACTGGGCAACTACTGGCCAAGCAACCTGAACGGCTTCCTCTGGACCCTGGTCTATTTCCTCCCGATTCTCTCCGGCACCATCGCCGATCAGGTCGGATTCAAGAAGTCGCTTCTTGTCGCCTTCGTCCTGCTGGCCATCGGCTATCTGTTGATGGGCTGGCCCGTCTGGTTCGGCGGGCTGACGCTCTCCAAGGAAGTGGGGGCGGAGATGACCGCAGGCATGGACGTCATGCTGCCGGTGGCACTGGCCATCCTGCTCATCGGCATGGGCGGATCCGTGATCAAGCCCTGCATCTCCGGCACCGTACAGAAGACGGCCGGATCGAAGGCGACACTTGCCTTTGCGATCTTCTACATGGTCATCAACATCGGCTCCCTGGTGGGCCGCGGCATCAGCTACTATGTGCGCACGAACTCCGGCCTGAGCTTCATCTTCGCCGTGGCCATGGCATGCTCCATTGTCGCCTTCTTCGTTGTGCTGTTCTCGTACAAGGATCCGGACTCCATCCCCGGTCTCAACGTCCAGAAGAAGCCGAAGAAATCCATCGGGAAGATCCTGGTCGACATGGTGCTTGTCCTGAAGAATCTGCGCTTTGCGTTGTTCCTCGTGTTCTCCAGCGGCTTCTTCTTCCTGTACTCGCAGGTCTACAACGTTCTGCCGCTGTACCTGAAGAAGGTGGTGGAGACGAACCCCGCGGTTGACATCTATACCATGGCGAATCCCTTTGTGATCGTGTTCTTCCAGCTGCTGATCACCAAGGCATTCGGGAAGATGAAGCCCATCAAATCCATCGTGGTCGGGATTGTGATCATCGGCATCTCGATGCTCATCAACCTTGCACCGATCTTCATGACCGGCGGTGTGCGGGCGATGACCATGGGCAACCTGCTGCCAATCGGATCGCTCTTCATCGTGCTCACCGTGGCGCTCATCGCCTTCGGCGAGCTCTTCACCTCGGCTCGCACGTATGAGTACATCGGTGCACTGTCGCCGAAAGGCCAGGAGGGATTGTTCCTTGGCTACGCAAACCTTCCCATGGCGATTGGCGCCCTGATCGGCGGACCGGTGGGGGCGTTCATCTTCAACGAGATCATGTGCCGTGGAGCCGTGAAGCTGGAGAACGGACTGTTCGAACTCGACCCCGTGGCCAACGCCACCGGCTGGCTCATCCTCATGGCCATCGGCCTGCTCTCGGCGGCCTCCATGTGGGGCTACAACCGCTGGTTGATCCGCCAGGAAGCGAGGGAGGCGGTGTAAGGATTCAATCGACAGATGACTGGGGCTGCAGAGAGACACCGGCGAGCCCCTTCATCATTACTCGAACACCTCGGCAAGCTCTGTGCAGGCACCTCGTCGGGTCGGCGCAAGCATGGGAATCCAGCGTGAGTCAATGGCCGGTGATCAGTCCCAGAGCGACAATGCGCGTCCTGCCGTCAGTGGTAGACAAACACGGGAAAGGTACCGTCGCGCAGGACGGTCTGCGTCACGCTGCCAAAGAGCCGGTCGGCCAGGTTCCGCACCGGCGGTGAGCCGACGATGACGATGGCGGGATGCAGCTCCCGGGCCACCTGCCGGATGATGTCTGCCGGCTGCCCGCTGCGCACGTGGATGCCCGGGCGCATGCCGAATCCCCGGATGTAGGACACCACCTTCTCGAGATGGTACTTCTGCTGCTCCCAGCGCTCCGCCACGCAGAGGAGCGTCACCTGGTACTCTTCCGGAAGGTTGGGTGTGATGGCAAGGTAGGCCCGCATTGCACGTGCCGCACCCACGCCTCCGTCGTAGGCGATGATCACGTTCTGCGGCATCGCCAGCACACGCGGCACGGCGATGATGGGACAGGCCGGATACCGGAGGATCTCCGTCAGCGTCTCGTCCCCGCCTTCCCGTGCGGGCTGCGTGAAGAAGGTCTTCTCGCCGAGGATGAGAAGATCCGCCGTCTTTCCCTCCTCCTCCAGCGCAAGATGAGGCGCCCCGGAAAAGATGATGTCCTCATGCCTCGCCCCCTCCGCATTGCATCGCCCGCGAAAATCCTCGATGAGGAGCTCCGCCCTGTCCTTCGCCCGGTTGAGTCGCACCTCTGCGGAATGGTGCGACAGCTCCAGCGCGCCGGGCTGGGCGCCGGATTCCGTGTATTCGATATACTCGGTGTCGATCACGGCGACGCCGATCAACACGGCATCGTAGAGTTGGGCACGGCGCAGTGCCAACGCCAATGCGGATTCCGCGTATTCCGAACCGTCAAGTCCAACGACGATGCGTCTGCTCATGACTGCCTCCAGTGTGACGAGGTGAATATGGAGACGATGCTGTTTTCGTGAATTTCGCTGTCATCCATCAAATGCGCAAGGAAATTCCCCCCGCAGGATGCCGGCAGTCTTCGATGGATCATTTGCCGGTGCGCACCCAGATCTTCACGGATTCCGCGGGAAGCGTGATCGTGGTCTTCCTCCCCCCATTCAGGATGCTGTCGGGACGCCCGGTGATCGGATCCGTCCCCGCCACATCCCCATCGGCCACCAATGCCCAGCGCCCCTCGGGCAGTGTGGCGATGTCGATGCCGGCCTCCCTCGTCCCGGTGTTGATGAGCACGAACAGGGTGCCGCCGATCACATACCCCAGGTGCAGGGAATCAGGTGGTTCGATGAACTGGACATGGTCGGGAGCCTGGCGATCACCCACACGACACCCCGCGCCATACGGGGATTTCCGCAGGGCAATGAGTCCCCGCCACCAGGCGTTCATGCGCCCATGGTCGCAGGCCGCTCCGTCGGTCTTGTTGCGCCCGAGGTTTTCCCAGACGAAAAGGTTCGGCGTGCGCAGGTTGTAGGTGTCGCGCCGGCCGTTGATCACTATCGGTCCGCTCCGCGTGCGTCGGGTCATGCCCGTGTCGGGCGCCGCGCCCTTGCTGCGCATGAACTCGGATCCACCGTGGATCACGACGGGACCCAGGGAGGTGAGCAGCATCGCGGCGGCGATGCGATACGGACCCTCATCCACCCCCAGCAGACCGTTCCAGTCGCGTGCCGCGAAGCGGTCGGCGAGCGCCCAGTTGTCGTGGATGTCGAGGTAGTTGATGCCATCGTTCGGTGTGTGCTCCTCGGGGAAGGAGTTCGCAATCGCGCGCTTCGCCGCTTCACGGTTGCCATTGCCGCCCGCGTAGCCCCTGTCGGTGCGCTTGTTGCGCGGGGAATCGGGGGGCCCGCAGAGGGCGTTGCGCGTGTCGTCCTGGAAGAAGGTGATCGGGGCATCCTCCTTGTACCAGTTGCGGTCGGGATTGGCCTCGTAGGCCGGGTCGCCCGAAGCGATCCACGGTTCGCCATAGATGATGATGTCGGGTCCCAGCACGCGGCGGAGCTCGCGGAGGGTCTGCTTGTCGGTGAGGCCGGCGAGATCGATGCGGAATCCGTCCACACCGAACTCCCTGATGAAATGGAGACACTGGTCCTGGATCCAGCGTGCCGTCATGGGGCGGTCCTCTGATTTCGTTTCGGTCCCATAATCCCCGAGAAACTGCACGTCGTCGCCGGTGCGGTAGTACCCGGGTCTGTCGAGCACGCGGAAGTTGAAGTACATTTCGCGGCCATCCATACGCTCCCCCGTGTGGTTGAACACGAAATCCACGATCACGGCGATGCCACGCTCGTGGAAGGCCTTGACGAGATCGCGGAATTGGGCGTTCTGCTCACCGTGATCGCTGCCCTTCTCGCGATAGCGGGACTCGATCGCGAAGGCGTGCGTGGTGCGGTACCCCCAGTCGTAATTGGTCTCGGCCACCCCCTGTGAGCGCATGAACGCATCGTTGGCAAACGCGGCCTGCCACTCGTCGTCGGGATGATGCAGGAACTCCTGCACAGGCAGAAGGTGCACCACGTTGATGCCCAGATCCACGAGGTGATCGATGCCCACTTTGGCACCGGCGGCATTGCGCAGACCGGATTGAAAGAACCCGGTGAGCCTGCCGCGCTTCTTGTCGTCGAGGCCGGGAAGGAGAAGGGTGAAGTCTTCCACATGCACTTCATAGGCGATGACATCCTCCATGCGCGGGCGACCGTTCCTGAGCGGCGGGGCAGGTGTGATGGATGTCCACACGCGGGCGCGTCCGAAGGAATCGTCGCTGACGCGGGCATAGGGATCGGTGATGTGGACGGGGACCTTTTCGAAGAACTCGTTGCCGGGATCCGAGGCATCGCCGTGAACGGTGTAGTCGTACCACCAGCGCAGGTAGGACTCTTTGAAGACAGCCTCCCACACACCGCAGTCGTCGCGGTTCATGGTGAAGATCACGGCAGGGTCCTTGTCCGTCTGCCGGCGGTAGAGGTACAAACGCACCTCGCGGGCGCGGGGTGCGAAGATGCGGAAGGTGGTTTCGCCCTTCATGGCGTCGAAATTGGCGCCGAGCTGCTTCGGTGACCAGAGGTGGCGGTACCATCCATCGAAGGAGCAGAGGAGGCGTCGAGTGCTGCCGGGGGCGTCGATGCGCCAGACGCGGGTGATGTCGAGTGCATTGGAGGGAACGATCTGCACCTCATCCGGGGCGATGCGCAGCACGCGTGCGATGGGTGCGTCGATGCCGCGTGCGTCGGTGAGGCGGTACAGTTTCGGATCGGTGGAGAACTCGTGGGGTCCTGACAGCGACAGGATGCGGATGTGACGCGGAGCGACGATCTCGGCCGTGAAGGCGGTGGTTTTCACGGTGTGCGCGAACACAAGGTTTCCCGCGGCGGTGTTCGGGGCTGCGGGAAGGGGGGAAATCCAGCGTCCGTCATCCACACGGAACTTGAACTGGTCACCGGGTTTGACGACGGAGTGGTCCGGGTTTGACACATCAAGAGACCAGACGCCATCGGAGCGCCGGGTGAGGTGCCATGAAGGATCGGCCATGTCGTGTTTCCATGCGCGCATGGAGCCCTCGACAACGACGACGGATGGGGAGACGCCATGGCGGTCTGCGTCGAAGACGAAGGTGGCGGTGGAAGGAGTGTCGCGATACCCGCAGAGGAGTTCATCCTCCGAGAAGGGAGCCTGTGCGTGAACAGCAGTGAGGCGGAGTGAGGAAGCGAGGATGAGCAGGGCAATGCATGCGGGAGCGTGGCGGAGATTCATGGCAGACGTCGGGGTGTGAGGAATATCGCAACATACGAAACGGATGGATGGGATGACATGTGGGGTGTTGGAGACCTATAGGTCTTCTTAGAAGTACTTAGAAGACCTATAGGTCACCACCTGCCACGGCCCCAGTTCCTTCCGCCAGGATTTTCGCGTAAATTACTGGCTACAGTAAAGCGTGTGCTTTATTGAAAGGAGTGGCCATGATCCGACCCATGTACCAAAGCCTGATGGCGCTCGTCTGCATTCTCGCTGTCTGCTGTGCACCCCTCTCGCGCGCTCACGGGCAGGAACGCCCCGCGGTGGTCAATCCCTGCATGCACTGGTTCAGCTACCTCGGCGGTGATGCCACCGACCACGGCCGGCATGTGGCCGTGGATCAGATGGGCAACATCGTCGTCGCCGGCATCACTGCATCGCGGAACTTCCCCGTGCGCAATGCCTTCCAATCCCAGCTCGCCGGCAACCTCGATGCCTGGGTCGTCAAAATGACGCGTGATGGAGGCGTCCTGTGGGCCACCTACTACGGTGGCCGCGGTGTGGAGGAGGTGAGCGGCCTCGCCGTGGATCCCGCCGGAAACATCATCCTCTCCGGCTTCACGTCGAGCGCCGATTTTCCGGTCAGCGAGAATGCCCGGCAGAAACAGCTTGCAGGCAAGAACGACGCCTTCATCGTTTCGTTCAACCTCGATGGCGAACGCAACTGGAGCACGCTCCTCGGCGGCACATTCTCCGATGAAGCCAATGGTCTCGCCGTCGACCGCTCCGGCAACATCATCATTTGCGGCGGTTCCTACAGCACAAATTTCCCCATCACGGACAAATGCCTTCAGCCCAGCAACGGCGGCGATTACGACGTGTTCGTCGCCAAGTTCTCCACCTCGGGCGAGCTTCGCTGGTCCACCTACTTCGGTGGTTACAGCCTCGACTACGGCACGGCTGTGGCCGCGGAGGCCGACGGCGCCATCACCGTGACGGGCTACACCGAGGGACGCAATTTCCCGGTGACCTCCACGGCCGACCAGGGCTCCTATGCCGGAGGAGCGTACGATGCGTTTCTCCTCCGACTCTCCCCCGCGGGTGAACGCGTCTGGTCCACCTTTGTCGGAGGCTCGGACACGGAGCAGGGCACCGATGTCGCCAGCGATGGCAAAGGTGGGGTCGTCATCACGGGCTACTCCCAATCCACGGATTTTCACCAGCGGAACGGCGTGGGGCAGACGGCTCTCGCCGGCCGCGTGGATGTGTTCGTTTCAAAATACGATGCCCGCGGCACCAGGCAGTGGTCCACCTTCATCGGCGGCCGTCGGCTCGACGATGCCACGGGAGTGACCATCATGGGCGATGCATCTGTTGTGGTCACCGGGTACACGGAATCCACAGACTTCCCGCTCACCGCTGGAGCCTTCGCTGCACGGGAGCGCGGTCTGGTGGATGCCTTCGTCGCGCGCTTCAGCGCTGACGGCACGCTGTTGTGGTCGAGTCTGCTCGCCGGCAGGGACTGGGATGCGGCGTATAGCGTGGCATCAGACACCGATGGCAACATCGTGGTGGCCGGTGGCACGGCAAGCACGGATCTGCCCGTCACCGGCAACGCCCTGCAGGCGGCAAATGCCGGCTTCGAGGATGCGATGCTCGCACGCATCGTGTTCAACACGCCGGGCGCCATTGCGGGTGAGGATCGCACGCTGTGTGCGGGGAACTCCACGAAGCTCTCCGCCGTCATGTCCGGCGGGCGGCAGCCCTACAGCTTCCGCTGGAGCCCCGCTGAGGGCCTCGATGCGACCGATGTCCAGGCCCCGACTGCAACACCGACCACGACCACCGCCTACATCGTCGCCGTCCAGGACGGCAATGGCTGCCTGGCGACAGACACGGTGGTCGTCACCGTGCTGCCGACGCCGCGCATCGATCTCGTCCCGACAATCAACATCTGCGCGGGAAGCTCGGCTCGTCTGAAGCCCGAAATCTCCGAGGGCCGGGAACCCTACACATTTGCGTGGTCGCCGGAAGCGGGCATCAGTTCCACCACAACCGAGGCGCCCGATGTTGCGCCGAAGACCACCACCGCTTATGAGCTGGTGGTGACCGATGCGAACGGCTGCTCCGCACGCGACACCGTGGTGGTCATGGTCAACGAACGCCCCAAGGCGGATGCCGGCGCGGATGTGGCTGTCTGCCTCGGCTCCCCGGTGCGCATCGGTGGGGAAGCGACAGGCGGTCAGGCACCCTACACATACGAATGGACGCCGGACGACGGGCTCTCACGCGATGATGTGGCTATGCCCGATGTACAGCCCACCGCAACAACCGTCTACCGCGTGCAGGTGAAGGATGCGAACGGCTGCGTGGGCGGGGACTCCGTGACGGTGACCGTCCACCCCATGCCGGTGGCCGATGCGGGTGAGGATCGCCTCATCTGTCCAGGCGGTTCCGTGGTGCTCGAAGGCCGCGCATCGGAGGGCCGGGCCCCCTATACCTGGGCCTGGACGCCTGCAGACGGGCTGGACCGGGCCGATGCAAAGAAGGTGAACGCCACACCGGAACGGACAACCACCTACACCCTGCTGGTGACCGACAGCCGCGGCTGCACGGTGCGCGATGAGGTGGTGGTGACCGTGCCACCATCCATGATGGTGGCCATCGAGGAGACGCCCGGTATGTGCGCGGGAGGGAGCGTGGAGATCCGTACGAAGATCCTCGGAGGCACGCCGCCGTATACGCAGGAATGGAAGCCGGCCGCGGGTCTGTCGGATCCAGCGTCGCTCACACCTGCCGCATCGCCCGACAAATCGACGAACTATACCATCACCGTCACGGATGCCAACGGATGTATCGCGAAGACAAGCGTGCAGGTCACTGTGTATCCCCTTCCGAAGGTGAAGGCATCCAAGTCGGTGACGATCTGTCCGGGATCGTCGACAGATCTCGTCGCCGCCGCCTCGCACGGCACACCGCCCTTCACCTATGCCTGGTCACCAGGGACGGGATTGGATGATGCAACCTCCGCCACGCCGGTGGCCTCACCGGGGGAATCGACCGAGTACCGTGTGCTGGTGACGGATGCACACGGCTGCACGGTTGCAGACACCTCCACGGTGACGATTGCGGAACCGATCGAGGTGGAGGCGGGGCGTGGAGCCATCATCTGCCGGGGCACCAGTGCAAACCTTGATGCGGAGTCCTCCGGTGGGACGGGGAGGCTGAAGGTCGCGTGGTCACCTGCGAATGGCCTGAGCTCCACCACGGTGGCCAATCCCTCCGCATCGCCGGAGAAGACCACGACCTACACCTTCACGGCAACGGATGCGAACGGCTGCTTCAGGAGCGACACGGTCACCGTGTATGTTCTCACACCGCCTGATGTCCGCATGGGTCGGGAGGTCACCCTGTGTCCCGGGACGAGTGCCACGATCGAGGCCACGGTCGCTGGTGGAAAGGAGCCGTACGCTGTGGAGTGGAGTCCGATCGACGGACTCGATGCACCGTCGAGTCTGACCCCTGTCGTCACACCGAAGCGTACAACCACCTACACGATGAAGGTGACCGATGCGAACGGCTGTGAGGGCAGCGCCCAGGTGACGGTGAACGTTCATCCATCGATCCGGGTGTCGGCGGGCGAGGATTTCGAGATCTGCGAGGGGACACATGCCAAGCTGAACGGGAAGGTGTATGGCGGATCGGGGAAGATCACCTACCGGTGGACACCGACCACCGGCCTCAACTCCGACGATGTACCCAAACCCCTTGCCGGCCCCATGACCACCACGGAATATGTACTGACCGTGACCGACGCGAATGGATGCAGCGCCTCCGACACGGTGCGTGTCACGGTGTACAAGAAACCGACGGGAGATGCCGGACCCGACCGAACGATCTGCCCCGGAGGCCAGGTGACCATCGGTGCGCAGGCGGAGCCCACAGAACCGCTGACCTACTCCTGGTCACCCGAGAAGGGACTTTCCGATGCGTCGGTGCGCAACCCTGTCGCCGCCGTCGAGAAGCGCAGCCGCTACGTGCTGACCGTGACAGACGGGCATGGCTGTGAAGGGCGTGACACCGTGGTGGTGGATGTCACCCCCGTGCCTGTGCCACACATCAGCTCGGGAAGTGGAACGACCACGATATGCGAGGGGGGGAGCGTGGAGCTGGATGCGGGGGGGGGATATGCGGGTTACGCCTGGAGTTCGGGAGAAAGGACACGCACGATCGTGGTCCGTGATTCCTTGTCGCGGACAGTGACGGTGACCACGGCCGAGGGCTGCACCGCCATATCGAAGCCTGTGTCGATCACCATCAACCGGCATCCCATTCCAGCCATCACCGTGAAGGGATCGACACAATTGTGTGAAGGCGACGATGCGGTGTTGGAGGCGCCGCGCGCCGACAGCTGGAAGTGGTCCACCGGGGCGGATACACGCAGCATCCGCGTGACCCAGGCGGGATCGTATTCCGTGTCCGTCATTGACAGACATGGCTGTTCCGGCACATCGGAGCCGGTGACCATCACCGTGGTGTCGCGGCCGGTGGCGGCCCTGGCGCGCAGCGGCGACACTCTTTTCGCATCAGGCGGTGTGAGCTACACGTGGTACCACGAAGGAGACCGGATCGCCGGCACCGGTGCCACGCACATCGCCTCCAAGTCCGGCGATTACAAAGTGAAGGCACTCAACGAGAATGGCTGCACTGCCACATCGAACATGATCCGCGTCAAGCTCCCCAAGAAGAAGAAATGACGTGGGAGTGACTGCGTCGGGGGGGGGGGACCTATAGGTCTTCTTAGTACTTCCTTGGAAGACCTATAGGTCTTCTTAGTACTTCCTTGGAAGACCTATAGGTCTTCTTAGGATTCCTGAGAAGACCTATAGGCCCCCCCAGGGCCCTCCGTTCCGGCTTGGAATTCCCTCGGAAACCCGATAGCTTTGTGTGACGGACATGCTCACTTCAACTCACAATACAGGTGTTTCATATGGCTATCAAGGTTGGAATCAATGGTTTCGGGCGTATCGGGCGCCTCGTCTTTCGTCGCGCTCTCGAAGTCGGTGGGTTTGATTTCGTCTCCATCAACGACCTCACCGACGCGACCACGCTCGCACACCTGTTGAAGTACGATTCGGTTCATGGCAAGTTCAAGGGCACCGTGGAAGTGGAAGGAACCAACCTCCGCGTCAATGGCGACCTGCTCAAGATCACCGCGGAACGCGATCCCGCCAACCTCCAGTGGCCGGATGTGGACGTCGTCATCGAGTCCACCGGCATCTTCACCAAGCGCGAACAGTGCGCCCAGCACATCGCCAACGGCGCAAAAAAGGTCATCCTCACCGTGCCCGCAAAGGACGAGATCGATGCCACCATCGTGCTCGGCGTCAACGATTCCATTCTCACAGGCAACGAGAAGATTGTCTCCAACGCGTCCTGCACCACAAACTGCCTCGCTCCCATCGTCAAGGTGCTCAACGATTCCTTCGGCCTCGAAAAAGGCCTCATGACCACGGTCCACAGCTACACCAACGACCAGCGCTTGCTCGACGCCCCGCACAAGGATCTGCGCCGCGCCCGCGCCGCCGCCGCCAACATCATCCCCACCACCACCGGCGCCGCGCGCACCGTCGGCAAGGTGATCCCCGAACTCAAGGGCAAGCTCGACGGCTTCGCCCTCCGCGTCCCCACTCCCGACGGCTCCATCACGGACTTTGTCGCCATCCTCAAACGTGAGGTCACCAAAGAGGAAGTCAATGCCGCCATGAAGGCCGCCGCCGATGGCCCCATGCGCGGCATCCTCGAATACACCGAGGATCCCATCGTCTCCAGCGACATCGTCGGCAATCCGCACTCCTCCATCCTCGATGCGGATTCCACCATGGTCATGGGGAACATGGTCAAGGTTGTGTCCTGGTATGACAATGAATTCGGCTATTCCTGCCGCGTGGTCGATCTCGTGAAACGAGTCGCCGGCTGATCCCTCCTCCGTTGTGAAAAAGACCTGCGGGCCTCCCTGCAGGTCTTTTTTTTCCCGCAACCTTTGTCACCATGTCGGTGTTTGAACGTATCATCAACCACTCTGGAGACTCCTGATGAATACCATGACCATCCGCGATGTCGACGTCACCAACAGGAAAACCCTCGTCCGCGTGGACTTCAACGTCCCCTTCGACGAGGCCCTGCACATCACCGACGACACGCGTATCGTCGCCTCGCTGCCCACCATCTCCGCCTTGCTCGGGAAGGGTGCTGCCGTGATCCTCATGAGCCACCTTGGGCGCCCGAAGGGTCAGCCAAACCCGAAATACACGCTGAAACCCGTGGCCGACCGCCTCGCCGAGCTGGTGAACGTCCCCGTCCATTTCGCGCCCGACTGCATCGGCGCCGTGGCGGAGGAGGCAGCCAAGGCGCTGAAAGGCGGCGAGATCCTCCTGCTCGAAAACCTCCGCTTCCATGCGGAAGAGGAGGCCAATGACCCGGACTTCGCGCGCCGGCTGGCGTCCCTCGGCGAGATCTACGTCAACGATGCGTTCGGTTCCGCTCACCGCGCCCACGCCTCCACCGAGGGCGTCACGAAGTTCCTTTCACCCTGCGTGGCCGGGCTGCTCATGGAAAAGGAGATCGACTACCTCGGACGTGCCGTGGGCAACCCCGCCCGCCCCTACCTCGCCATCATCGGCGGAGCGAAGATCTCCGGCAAGATCGACGTCATCCAGAACCTGCTCTCGAAGGTCGACACGCTGCTCATCGGCGGCGGGATGATGTTCACCTTCCTCAAGGCGCAGGGGCGCGAGATCGGCAGGTCGCTGCTTGAGGCGGACAGGATCGATGTCGCACGTCAGGTGCTGGATGCCGCCGCCGCGTCGTCGTGCCGGCTGGTGCTGCCGGTCGACACGGTCGCGGTCCCGGAGGTCAACAACGATGCGCCTGCACAGGTGGTGCCGGTCGACGCCATCCCGGCGGATCTCGCCGGCGTCGACATTGGTCCGGCAAGCATCGCGGCGTTCGAGGAGCTCATCCTCGCGTCGAGGACGGTGGTGTGGAACGGCCCCATGGGCATCTTCGAGATGCCGAACTTCGCCAAGGGCACCAACGCCGTGGCACAGGCGTTGGTCAAAGCCACGAGCAACGGGGCGGTCACCGTTGTCGGTGGGGGCGATTCCGCCGCCGCCATCGCCGCCGCGGGCCTCGAAAGCAGTGTGTCCCACGTCTCCACTGGTGGTGGTGCCTCGCTCGAGTTCCTCGAGGGGCGCGCCCTTCCGGGTGTGGTTGCACTGACACAGAAATAACAACGCGCTCCGGCGCAAGGATGCATCATACACAATGTCGTACTGGAACAACCAAAGCGATTACCGGCCGACCTTCGGCGGGTTCACCTTCTTCCCTCCGGCCATCAAGGCGCTCCTCATCGCCAACGTGGTCCTCTATCTCATCCAGCAGTTCGCCACCGGCGGACTCACCGTGGATGGGGAGCCGCTGTCGTACTGGTTCAAGGAGACCTTCTACCTCATGCCCATTGGTGAAGGGTTCCGGCCCTGGCAGCTTGTCTCCTACATGTTTCTCCACGGCGGCTTCTGGCACATCGGCATCAACATGCTCATGCTGTGGATGTTCGGTGTGGAGGTGGAGAACACCTGGGGCACAAGGAAATTCCTGTGGTTCTACTTTCTCTGCGGTATTGCCGCGGGGTTCGCGAACCTGTTCATCGCCCCCATCTTCTCCGGTCCCGCCGCAGCCATCGGCGCATCGGGCAGTGTGTATGGCGTGCTCGTGGCATTCGGCATGATGTTCCCGAACCGCCTCATCTACATCTACTTCCTCATCCCCGTGAAGGCGAAGTACATGATCACGTTCATGATCGCCCTCGAGCTCTTCAACGGCGTGTCCATGGGTGGTGATGGATCGGGCATCGCGCACTTCGCCCACCTTGGCGGTGCGGTGCTGGCCGTGATCTGGGTGCTGCTGGACCGCTTCGGCAGGCTCGACGCGCTCTTCGACAGGCGGCGCCGGCCGGGCGTCTCGTCACGCACATCATGGAGCGCGCCTGTGCAGGATGCCACCATCATCGATTTCGAATCGCGGCAGCCATCGAAGCCCCGGCAGACGCAGGAGCAGCTCGAGTATCAGCGCGCGATCGATGTGATCCTCGACAAGATCAGCCAAAGCGGCTATGCCGGGCTGACGGAGCGCGAGAAACAGATCCTGCTGGACGCATCGCGCAAATTGAACAAGGAGG
>CAYUYM010000078.1:0-14885 GCA_964449305.1 uncultured Chromatiales bacterium
TCATGAGAGCTAAAACCTTCATGATTTTGTCTCATTTCTATTGGCAGGTTCCGCTGATAACTCTGAAAACTCTGACAACCTTCCTGCCGGTTGACCGGTTCGAGGAAAAAACTATGGTGCTCCCATGAAACACATCCTGATGTTGGCCACCGTGGTCCTGGTTCTTGCAGGCTGTGATGACCCGGGATCCCCACCACCGACGACGCTCCCCGTGGGGGGCGACACTTGCTTCAATGATTCTCCCTACTCCCCGAATGACAGCGCACAGTATCCCGAGCCCTGGGTTGCAGTCACCATCAATGTGTGGGATGTGACACGATCCGCGACAACAGGCCTCCTCATGGGGAATATTCATGTCATCCATGGCGGCCACATAGCGGGTGTATTCGTCTACGATCCGGAGAAGGATGCCCTGCTCGCCTTTGTTCAGGGTACTGCTGGGGGATGGTCTCCTGATGGCAACCGCGCACTCATCGAAGCCTGGGACGGTCACTACATCTATGACGCCTGCACTGGAAGCCTCAGACGGGTTTCTCTTTGTACCGAGATGGTGGACTCCCACTGGTCGCTTGATGGCTCACGCATCGAGTACTCATATCGGAGTGCACTCTGGTCGATCGATACAACCGGCGCGGACAAACGCTGCATCGAGCAGGGGCTCTGGTATCTGCGGCCATCAGCTCCAGGAAGATATCTGGGATTTGACACGAAGAAGGGCATGTATTACTACGACACCACAACCCGGACGCAGGAATACGTCCAACTGCGCAACCTTCCAGCGGGACGTCTGACCTTTGTTGCAGATCATGGCTGGGACCTCTCTCCGAACAGAAAGCGCGTTCTGATCGATATCCAGAGCCGGAGCTACGATCCTGTTGTCGCACGCAATGAAGGCGGTCTCTGGCTGATCGACATGGAGACCAATGTCGCCACGAAGATTCTGCCGCCTCAGTATTGGCCGACCACGTACCAACCCAGGTGGCTGTCCAACACAACATTCAGTGGCTCCTTCTTCTGCATGACGCGGAACCTCGCGCGCTCCACCGAGATGGTGTGGGAGTGGGACCTGGTCAACAACACCGTCAAACCCATCACGCAGCCATGGATGCGGTTGTTTCCGTGGTAGATGCATCAGGGTTTTCAGGGTTATCAGGGTTGTCAGGGTTTTCAGGGTTGGCTTCGAATGGACTCGAGCAGCCTGTCTCAAGCACCGTTTCACTCTTTTCTCTTCACTCGCTCCGCGTCCAACTCTTGAACACTTCAACCCTTCATCAAAAATACGCTTTCACCTCCGCCCGGGCGGTGTGGATCACCACGCCTGATTCGCTGCGTCCAAGATAGGAGAGCGTTGACTGGATGAACCCGGCGAGGCGGTAATCGAGGTTCACGCGCCACACCCAGCTCTGCCCCTGCGGCCGGCCGTCGGTCAGCTCGTAGGGAAACTGCACCACGGTTTCGGACAGGATCACCTCGTTGCGTTCGAGCTCGATGCGCAGCCGCCCCGGTCCGTCGAAGGTCACGGCCGCGCGGACCGCCTCGGAGTTGATCGATGCATCAAGCCCCGCCCCCTGATAGCCGTCGCGTGCGGACTTGAGTGTGAGGACCATGCCCATCTCCACACGCGGCCAGGGGCGGTAGGAAAGATCGCCGGCAAAGGTCACGGCCTCGATGGCGCGCGCGCGGTTGCTCGTCTGCGTCGAGCCGACATTGTCGGTGATGAAGGCCAGGTCCGTCTGCAACCCGATCTCGCGGACGAGCTGGGAGCGCATGCGGAGCGACTGCTCACGCCGGTAGGCGCGCTCGCTGGCCAGGGCATATTGCGTGGCGCTGCGCCGCTGGTCGAAGCGCAACCGCAACGAGAAATCCGGCTGCTGATCGAAGAGGAACAGATCCTGCCGGAAGGTCTGGAACCCGCGGATCGTGTTGGAGTCGCTCATGAACGTGGAGGTGCGGAGCAGGTAGATGTTCGACGTCCGCGGATCACGGCTCTTTTCCTCCACACGGATCTGCGTCTCCGCCGACAGGGCGCGGAGCAGGTCCGACATGAATCCGGAACCGGAGGGTGGAATGCGCGACGGCGTGAGCGTGAGGCGGATCCCCGTCTTGAGATCGATCACAGGGAAGAGCGCCTGGCTCGGCACGGTGATGAGCACGTAATCGCCATCGAAGCGTGTCGGTTCAAATTCGTTCTCATCCTGCAGGCCGTTGCCGTTGCTGTCTCCGGTGTAGATGTAGCTGCCTTGTCCCACAGGCACCTTCCAGAACACCCGCTCCAAACGTGCCGTCCGCTCGGTGCTCACTTCGTACAGCAGATCTGCAGCGACCGCCCGGTTGAACGTGGATGCCTGCGATTGCACACGTGACATGATGGACTGCACGTCCTGGTTGCCGGCGAGGCGGAAGGGCTCGGTGAAGTGCCGATCGCGGATGGTGAGCGAGGCCGATGTGGTGAACTCCTGCCCCGAGCGCATCGACCAGCCGTACTGCTGGAGCATGTCGTCGGACTGACGTACAAGCCGACCATCGAACATGGCATCCTCGCGCCGGAAACCCACGTCGGCGCTGAAGCGCATGCCCGCGATGTCGACGAGTTCGACGCCCGGTCGGAGATCGATGAAGGCCAGGGATGTCGCACGCAGGCTGTCGCCGGCGCTGTTCTCGTCCGTGCGGCGCTCCTGCTCAAGGCGGATGCGCGGCCGCAGGATGCCGAACCCCGCCTGTGCGTCGCCCCGCTGCCGCAACCAGGTGCCGCGCTGGTTGCCGTCGGGGTTGTCCGAGGCGATGTGCTCCACCGCATACGAGGCCGATGTGAGCCACGGCAGTGCAGGGGATTCGCTCGCGCTCAGGCCTCCGTTGATGCGGAGCGAGCTGAAGCCGCCGCGCCGCATCGATCCCACCGCGACGTCCGATGCCAGGAAGCTCGTGGGGCGGTAGCCGGCTCCCACCTCCAGGATGGTCTCGCGCGCGGCCGTGGCATCCTGAAGACCCCAGGTGCGGGAGAACTCCACCTCGTTGATGCGGTCGGCCGCGGTGAAATCGGGGGCGATGCTGCGCAGCGAGGCGTGGAGGGACACCGCTCCGGGCCCCGCTCCGCTGCTCTGCCAGTCCGTCCGCAGACGCAGTGCCTCGCCGGTGCTTGTGGCGGAATCGCCGAGCGCGAAACGGTTGCGGTTGAGGCTGCTGACGGCCGCCTCGCCCGACACGGTGAGCCCGCCACCCGGGCGTGCGTCGAGCATCAGCACGGCGTTCTGCTGAACGCGTGGCAGCGGGAGGATGCGCACGGGGGCGTGGTCGCCCACACCGATGCCGACGAATTCGTATGTGCCGAGCGTCTTGCGGATGTAGTCGCCCTGCCCGGCGCCGACATACGAGAACTGCACCGCGTAGGTGGCACTGTCCGTCCCGGGTTGATGGCGGTAGATGCCGATGCTGGCGCCACCAATGAGCGTGTCAATGAGGGCATAGAGTCCTGCACCGCGGGTCCGCGTGGAATCGAGTCCGACGTACACCGCACCGCTGCGCCAGGTGTTGCGCGCATCGCCGCCGGCCTGCTCCAGAATCCGTCTGTCCTCGTCGGACAGTTGGATGTCGATCGGGGAATCCTGGTCGTCGGCCTCGCGGATGTAGCGGGCCGTCACATCCATCCTGTCGCCGAACAGACGTGCCGTCCCGTTCGCGGTGAACATCGATCGCATGTACTCCCGGTCGGCATATTCGAAGTCCACCACGATGCGGGAATTGGCGGTGATGATGCGGCGGGGTTTGAAGGTGATCTCCCCGCTCCCATACTCGATGACGTAGTCGTTGGATTCACCTCGGACCATTTCCACGCCGTCCACAAACACCTTCTCGGTGCCGGCGATCACCACGATGCGCTGTTCGCCGTTGCGGCCGGTGAGGCGGTACGGCCCCTGCACCGCATCAAGCCCGTTGAAACTGTTCGTGTGAAACGCTCCCTTCATCGTGGCATAGGAGGCGGACAGTGTGCCCCCGTCAAAGGTCCCCTCACCAAGGATGCCGGACAGCTTGCGGTTGTAGCGCCCGAATTCCGTGGTGGTGTGCGTCAGGACGAAGTCCCCGAGCGTGGCGGACACGTGGGGCGCATCGATGCGTACGAACACCTTGTCGAGCTCCTGCAGCGTGCGCGTGTTCCCCTCAGGCTGGATGGGCGTGTTCTCATCCGTCAGCGCCGCAACCACGGCGATGTCGTCGGACAGGCGGCCCGACATCTGGAGTCGGAAGCCGCTGTTGAGCGCCAGATCGCGGTTCGATCCCACCGTGAAGCCACGCCCGATGTAGCCGCTCTTCTGAAGCTCGGGACCGAAGATCGACTCCATCGACAGCGGCGTGGCGGGGACGCTGTACCGCATCGAATCGATGTTGACCGAATCAGGCATGGCGGCAAGCTCGCGGTTCCGGAACTGAAGGGGAAGGCGGAAGGGAAGCGCACGGTAACGGATGATCAGTTTCGCGACGCCCGCCTGCCGCAGGCTGTCCACCACGCCGGCCCGCAGGATGATGCGGCCGCTGCGGGCGTCGAACCGGATGGCCCCCGCCTGTCCGTCAGGGGAAAGGCCGTCCACCGACAGCGTCCCCGTCTGAATGAATTCATGGGAGAGCTGGAGCGTGTCACCGGACAGGGCGAGTGTGTCGGCGATCGGGCGACCGCCGGGTGTGCCGGTGCCTGCCCCGTCCTGCGCCCAAGCCCGCACAAGGCACAGGGCCAGCAGGGCGGTGATGAGCGGAAGGCGGCGGTGGACGAAGGGCACGGGGTGTTGGTTGCTGATTCGCATGAAGATACTGGCAGGTCCGCTTACATGCAATTCCATTCATGCGGGATCTTGCTTTTGTGAACGCTCCGATAGTACTTTTTCATCTCGCAAACTTTCCCGGTTCCAGATCCGTCCATTCGCCGATGTTGTTCAAGCGCCATACCGCCCTCGTTTCTGCCACCCGTGTCTCCCACAGACGGCTGTATACGTCGATCAGCGTCCTGCCACTCACCATCGCCCTCCTCTGGGGACTCAAGGAGGTGAACGCCGACGAGGGCTTCCTTGATTTCGTCGGCATCGTGGCGACGGCGCTCGGCACCATCGGCACGGTGTTTTTCTTCCTCATGTTCTTCCGCCTCCAGGTCCAGACATCCCCCTCACACGCGCGCCGGTGGACGCTGCTCGGCATCCACCTCGCGGTGATGATCCTGCTCCTGATGGGCATCCGCTGGCTCGGGTTCTTCTCTCCATGGTCCACCATGGTGATGTGGGGGAACTACGACATCCAGACCGCCTCCCGCACCTGGATCATCACCGTTCTCTCCTTCGGCAGCCTCACCCTGTTCGCATCCATCCTCGACTTCCACCGTCAGAGTGCCGAGGATCGTGTGGACGGACGAGAGGAGGGGAGGGGGTAGCCGTCCGGTCGTCCTGTTCCGTTCACCATTCAGGGGTTCATGCCGCCGAGGGCCTTGCGGCCGATGTCGGTGCGGTAATAGGCGCCATCGAAGGCGATGCGGTTCACGGTGGAATAGGCGAGCGTGATCGTCTGCTGCAGGTCGGATCCCTCGCCCAGAGCGGTGACGCCAAGGACGCGGCCGCCGGCGGTGACAACCTTCCGTCCCTCACGGGCGGTGCCGGAGTGGAACACCACCACGCCCTCCTCCTGCTCGTTGATTGCATCGAGCCCAAGGATCTCCCTGCCGGTCACGTAGTCGTCGGGATAGCCGTTGGATGCCATGATCACACAGACGGCGTTGGCATCGTGCATGGGGATGCGGGTCATCTCCATGTGCCCGTCCGCGGCCGTCGTGAGAATCTCTGCAAGGTCGGCGTCGATGAGCGGCAGCACCACCTGCGTCTCCGGGTCGCCGAAGCGGCAGTTGAACTCCAGCACACGCGGGCCGTCGGGGGTGAACATCATCCCCACAAACAGCACGCCACGGTAGGGGATGCCCTCGGCGCGCATGCCGTCGAGCACCGGTTTGATGACGTGGATCTTCACATCAGCAAGCATCTCACGCGTCACCATCGGTGTCGGTGCGTAGGCGCCCATTCCGCCGGTGTTCTTGCCGCCGTCGCCGTCGAAGATGCGCTTGTGATCCTGCGCCGGGGCGAGGGTGGCGAAGCGCGTCCCGTCGGTGATGGCGAAGACGGAGGCCTCGAAGCCCTCGAGAAACTCCTCGACCACAAGCGTGGTGCCGGCCGAACCGAAGGCCGCTCCGCGCAGCATCTCCTCTGCGAGCCAGCCGGCCTCGTCAAAACTGTTCGAGATGACCACACCCTTGCCCGCCGCCAGGCCGTCCGCCTTCAACACGACGGGATAGCGGACCGTGCGCAGATGCTCGCGCGCAGTGAACACCTGGTCCGCCGTGAAGACGCGGAAGCCCGCTGTCGGGATGTGATGCCGCTTCATGAAGTCCTTGGCAAAGGCCTTGCTCGTTTCGAGCCGGGCGGCGGCCTGCGTGGGCCCGAAGATGCGCAGCCCCGCCTCCTGGAAGCTGTCCACGATGCCGAGCGCCAGGGGCGCCTCCGGCCCCACCACCGTGAGGTCGATCCCGTTCTTCCGCACCCACGCAATGATCGCGTCGATGTCGGTGACCGGGAGTTTCACATTCTCCGCAATGGCGGCTGTGCCGGCGTTGCCGGGGGCGCAGTACAGCGCCTCCACCTTCGGTGAGTGCTTCAGTTTCCATGCGATCGCATGCTCGCGACCGCCGCTTCCAAGAATCAGGATCTTCATGGCATTGAGGGCTGGTGTTCGGGGGATGCGTTGTGGGTTGTTGGCGAGGGCAGTGCCTCACCGGGTGATCGCCGCCTCGAGGCACCGATCACGGCCTCATGGTGCAACCGCGTCGGGTCAACGGTTCACGATCTTGATGCCGGGATCCACGTCCTGCAACGACAGCAGAGCCCTGGCCAGCTGTCCGGTCAGATGCCGGCGTTCGAATTTCATGACGTGCGTCTCGTCGGGGACGGGCAGTGCGCCCCGTTTCCACAACGTGTGGAGTTCGGCGATCCTGTCGGCGATGGCGGTGGGATCGTCGGGCGGGCAGAAGAATGCCGCACGCCCGGGCGCCAGCGCCTGGCGTGCCACGCCCTCCGGGACGCAGGCCAGAACGGGGCGCCGTGCACCAAGGTAGTCGTAGAGTTTGCCCGTCGACATCAGGTCGTCCCCCGGATCGTTTCCGATCATCATCCAGAGCACATCGGCCTGTTGCAGCTCCCGCGTACACTCGCGATGCGGCACATACCCGTGGATCACCACCTCGTTGTCGAGACCGAGCTTCGTGATGCGGCGCCTGTCCTCGTCGCGGAACACGCCGTAGAAGTGCGCCTCCACGTGCTTCCGGGCCTCGGGCTGCCGTTCAAAGAACAGCGTGAGGGCCTTGAGGAAGTACACTGGAGTGCGGTTGTAGTAGAACGTGCCCGCGTGTGCAAGGACCATCCTCCCCGGGCGCCGAGGTGGCGGGGTCGGGGCGAAGTCCTCCGCATCAAAGCCATGCGGGATGATCTCGATGTCGTGATGCGTCACGTTCGGGTAGTCGCCCACCATCAGTTCCTTGATCCGGCGGTTGATCGTCACCACACGATCGGCATAGCGCAGGACGGAGGTCTCGCGTCGCCGGTGAAGGATGCGATGGATGGGGGTGGGGTAGAAATGCAGCGGGTTGCGCAGCCAGGCGTCGCGATAGTCGATGAGCAGCGGGATGCCGCGGTGTTTCTTGATGTCCCGTGCGATGAGGAAATCCGTGAAGGGTGGTGCCGTGGAATAGATGGCATCGACCTGTGTGGAATCGATGATCTCCAGCGCCCGTTGCACGGCACGCTTCCTCCAGCCGATCTTGTTGTCCGGAATGAAGATGGACTGGCTGATGCGCCCGAGGAGTCTGTAGAGAAAGCCGGAGGGCATCTTCACCACGTCCGCCTTGCGCACCTGGTGCACAACGCTCAGGGGATCGCGGGAGGAGACGCGCTCGATGGTGACGGGCAGGCCCTCGAGCTCGTCGAGAAGCGATTCGTCCTTCGCGAAATATCCACGGCCGTCCACGGTGAGCACGATGGGTTTCCAACCGAAGGAGGGCAGGTACTTGACGAACTTCAGCGTCCGTTGCACCCCGCTCAGGCCGAGGGGGGGGAAGTAGTAGGCGATGACAAGCACGGTGTTCATGACCGCTGTCCGCCGGTGGTGGGGAAGAATCGCGCGATGGTGGTCGCTTCCAGCATCAGGGCCGTGAGGATGTCTGGTAGTTGGGCGCCTCCTTCGTGATGATCACATCGTGGGGATGCGATTCCTTGAGGCCGGCAGCCGTGATGCGGATGAATTCGGCCTTCGTGGAAAGCTCGGGGATGGTGCGGACGCCGCAGTAGCCCATGGCCGCGCGCAGTCCGCCGATCATCTGGTACACGGAATCCTCCAGCGAACCGCGGAAGGGGACACGCCCCTCGATGCCCTCGGGAACGAACTTGTTGATGTCCTCCTCCACGTCCTGGAAGTAGCGGTCCTTGCTTCCGGCCTTCATGGCGGGGATGGACCCCATGCCACGGTAGATCTTGTAGGCCCGGCCCTCGTAGAGCACCTTCTCCCCGGGGCTTTCGTCCATGCCGGCAAAAAGCCCGCCGATCATCACCGAATCCGCGCCGGCGGCCACCGCCTTGGCGATGTCGCCGGTCTGCTTGATGCCGCCATCGGCGATCACGGGGATGTCGTACTTCCGTGCCACGGCGGCGCATTCCATGATGGCGGTGACCTGTGGCACGCCCACGCCGGCGACGACGCGCGTGGTGCAGATGCTTCCGGGGCCTATCCCCACCTTCACCGCGTTGACACCCGCGGCGATGAGCTCCTCTGCCGCCTCGGCGGTGGCAATGTTCCCGGCGATGAGCTGGATGTCTGACCATTTCTTGCGGACCTGACGGATCATGTTCAGCACGCCCGCCGAATGCCCGTGCGCTGTGTCGATGACCAGCACGTCCACGCCCGCATCGATGAGGGCCCTGGCACGCTCCAGTGTGTCACCTGCGATGCCGAGTGCCGCGCCCACACGCAGCCGCCCCAGTCCGTCCTTGCAAGCATGCGGATGCCGCTTCTTCTTCATGATGTCCTTGAACGTGATCAGCCCGCGCAGCCGGCCCTTCTTGTCCACCACCGGGAGCTTCTCGATGCGGTGCTTCTGAAGGATGCGTTCGGCCGTGGCCAGCGTGGTGCCGAGCGGGGCGGTGACGAGGTTTTCCCGCGTCATGATATCGTCGATGGACATGGATCCGTCGGGTTCGAAGCGCAGATCGCGGTTCGTGAGGATGCCGATGAGCATCCCTGCATCATCCACGATGGGGATGCCGGAGATGCTGTACTTCGTCATGAGAACGAGGGCCTCGGCCACCGTGTGATGCGGTCCGAGTGTGATGGGATCCACGATCATGCCGCTTTCGGAGCGCTTGACGATCTCCACCTCCTCGGCGTGGCGGGCGATGGGGAGGTTCTTGTGGATGATGCCGATGCCGCCCTCACGGGCGAGACTGATGGCCATGGCGGATTCGGTCACCGTATCCATGGCGGCCGAAACGAGTGGGATGTTGAGCGTGATGCCCGTCGTGAGGCGTGTCTGCACGTTGGTCTCACGCGGGAGAATGGAGGATTTGCGGGGGACAAGCAGGACGTCGTCGAAGGTCAGTCCGAGTCTGATGGCGCTGGATGATGGTCGCATGGGGTGTCCATTCCTTTAGGTGAAGGCCGGGAAGCCGGTGATCTGTTGGCCGAGGATGAGTGTGTGGATGTCGTGTGTGCCCTCGTAGGTCCTGACACTTTCGAGGTTGTTCATGTGCCGCATGATGGGGTACTCGTCGATGATGCCGTTGGCTCCGAGGATGTCCCGCGCCAGGCGGGCGGTGGTGAGGGCGATGTCGACATTGTTGCGCTTGGCGAGGGAGACCTGGGCAAAGGTGTTCACGCCCTGATCCTTGAGGCGCCCGAGGTGGATGACGAGGAGCTGGGCCTTCGTGATCTCGGTGAGCATCCAGACCAGCTTTTCCTGCACAAGCTGAAACGATCCGATGGGGCGGTTGAACTGCCTCCGTTCCCGGGCATAGCGGAGGGCCGTGTCGTGGCACGCCATTGCGGCTCCCACTGCGCCCCAGGCGATGCCATACCGTGCCTGCGTGAGGCAGGCGAGGGCGGCCTTCAGACCCTGCGCACCGGGGAGGATGGCATCCTCCAGGATCTCACAGTCCTGGAACACGAGTTCCGACGTGACCGAAGCCCGCAGCGAGCGCTTGCCCTTCATCTCGGGGGTATGGAAACCCGGAGTCCCACGTTCCACGAGGAAGCCCTGCACCTCGTCGCCAACCTTTGCCCACACGACGGCCACATCGGCGATGCTTCCGTTCGTGATCCACATTTTCGCCCCGTTGATGCGCCATCCGTTTGCAGTGCGCTCGGCGCGCGTTACCATGCCGCCTGGATCGGATCCATGGTCGGGTTCGGTGAGGCCGAAACAGCCGATCATCTCGGCGCGCGCGAGGCGCGGCAGCAGTCGCCGCCGCTGCTCCTCGGTGCCGTAGCGATGGATGGGGTACATCACCAGACTGCTCTGCACCGATGCGAAGCTCCGCAGGCCCGAATCCCCACGCTCAAGTTCCTGCATCATGAGGCCGTAGATCACATTGTTCGCCCCGGCGCCACCGTATTCCTCCGGCAGAGTCGGGCCAAAGATCCCCAGTTCCGCCATCACCGGGAGGAGTTCCCGCGGGAATCGCCCCTCGCGATCCGCCTCCGCGATGATCGGCAGCACCCTGTCGTTGGTGAAGCTTCGCACCACATCGCGGATCTGCCGTTCCTCCTCGCTGAACAGCCCCTCGAGGCCGAACATGTCGGCGCCTGCCGGTTCGATGCTCATTGCGCCTCCACGCTGGTGACTTGTGTTGCGGAATTCATCTTCCAATGTAGGAAAATGCCGGGACAGAAGCCAGACACAACCACGACTCCCCGTCGGTGCCCTGAGGGAAACGGGAGGATGATGCAGGGATGGTTCTGGCGGTGTTGGTGCCCGATGGCGTCGTCATCGGTCGCCGAGGACGTTTCTTGCCCCGGCATAATGGTCGCGGTAATAGGCCTCTGCAAATGAGGACACGATGACGCCCCGACGTGTGCTTGCATGGATGAAACTGCCGGAACCGATGAAGATGCCGACATGCGTGATGCCGCGGCCCGCGGTGTTGCGGAAGAAGACGAGGTCGCCTGGGCGGACATCACGGCCGTTCATGATCAGCGTGCCGGTCTCGAACTGGTCTCGAGCTGTCCTGGGCAGCTCCAGGCCCGCTGCATGGAAGATGCGGGAGGTCAGCCCCGAACAGTCGATGCCGGAGCGGGAGAGGCCACCATAGTTGTAGGGGGTTCCGAGCCAGGATCGTGCCTCGTGGACAAGCCGGCCGCGCACACCGCCTGCCTCTGTCGTCCCGGTTCCGGATCGGTGCGATTCGCGTGTCGCCCCCCCGCTTCCACCACACCCGGCCATCACAAGCAGGGTGGCGAGGGCGGGGAGGAGCAGGAAGCGTCGGATCATGATACCATCTGGCTGACAAGGGGTTTCGTCGATCAAGATAAAGCGAAGGATGATGCGGGGCAAGCTAGATCACTGCAAATCAATGCATGTGGCTTGTATTGTGCCGTGGGTTGAACCGACTGCGGGCCGGGGGCCGCAGGTTTGCTTTCTTCCGGGCGATTTCGTACCTTTGGTCGTCCTTGGGGCTGTAGCTCAGTTGGGAGAGCGCTACATTCGCATTGTAGAGGTCGAGGGTTCGACTCCCTTCAGCTCCACCAAATTATCAAAGGTTCTTTTATGGATATAGGATACGGAAACACACCACTTTTATTGCGGACAATAACGACGGAGTGGAAAGGACACGACCTCACTGTGAAAAAGTGCACATAAGCAAGGGTGCGCTTTTTTTATGGTCACAGTCGGTAATATCGCGTCGGTTCTTTTCGAGTGGGCGCCCCTGCAACTTGCATGGGAGCGTGACAACGTCGGCCTGCTTGTCGGTGACGCCTCTTCCGAGGTGCGCCATGCCCTTGTGACGCTCGATTGTACGTCGGAGATCATCGACGAAGCACTGGAAAAGGGATGTTCGCTCATCATCTCCCATCATCCGGTGATGTTCCTGCCCACGAAACGCGTGCTGTGGTCGGATCCTGAGGGCAGGCTCATCGGTCGGCTCATCCAGAACGGCATCTCCCTCATCGCGATGCACACAAACGCGGATGCCGCCTCGGGTGGCGTCAACACCGCGCTCGCCCGTCGCCTCGGGCTCCAGGATGCCGTCCCCCTGGCCGCGTCCTCAATCCCGCAGTCATCCATGCGTCTGGTGCTGACCGCCACCGGATGGCAGCGTGTCAGGCCCGTCCTTTCAGCATCCAACGCTGCATTCCATGCTCTGGCTGACGATGCCGGAGGGTGGGTTGTCGAGCTTCCCGCCCCGCCCGCATCGGTGCATGCAACACTGGACGGCCTCGGCATCGACACATCCTGCATCCTGCATACAACGCGGTCGCTTCACCCCCACGGAGCCGGGCTGGGAGCTGTCGGCATGCTGCCCGCCCCCATGCCCGCCACCCTCTGGCTTGATGACCTCTGCTCGCGCCTGTCCTGCACAGGCGTCCGAGCCACCCGCCACGAGCCTGACCGTCCCATCCATCGCGTCGCCGTGTGTGGTGGGGCGGGCCGTTCCATGATCGCCGACGCCATCCGGGCCGGTGCCGACGCCTTCGTCACCGCCGACCTCTCATACCACGATTTCCAGGACCATCGCGACGCCATCATTCTTGTGGACGCGGGCCACTTCGAAACCGAGCAGGTGTTCATCGACGCCTGCCGCTCCCACCTCGTGGAACATCCGACCCTCGGCGGCGTGATGTTCCATCCCACCACCATCACAACGAATCCCATCAGCTGCCACGTCTCGAAAAAGTGAGGTGCCACCTTGAAAAATAAACTCGGATCCCTGTATTTGCTCCAACTCATTGACCTGGAAGTCGATGAACTGAACATGTTGCGCGGAGACATTCCGGAAATGGTTCACGAACTGGAACGCAAGATCGAGGACCTTGAACTGCGAAACACAGCCTATGAAAATGAACTGCAGGCGGACCTCGCGATGAAGGACGCGAAGGAACGCGAGTCACGGGAGTTGCAGGAGGGCATCGATCGGCACAAGGCGCAGTTGCTGCAGGTGCGCAACAACCGCGAGTATGATGCATTGACGAATGAAATCGACGTGTCGGAAGCAACCATACGATCGAACGAGGAATATGTGGAGCAGCTCTCCGTGGAATCCGCCGGCATACGCGAGAAGCAGGAGGAGCTTGCCCACCAGATGGAGGAGCATCAGGCCGAGCTCGAGCAGTACACCAAGCAGCTCGAGGAGGTCATGGCCACCACCAAGAAGGATGAAGAAAAGTTTCTGACGATGCGGGCGGAGGCGGTGAAGTTTGTCGACGCCGAGCATCTGGAGATGTACAACCGCATCCGCGCGGCGAAGAACGGCAAGGCCGTTGTCGTCGTGAAGAACAAGATGTCGTGCAGCGGTTGTAACAACGTCATTCCTCCGCAACTGCGGCTCGAGATCAAGAAGAACAACAAACTTCACATCTGTGAGCATTGCGGAAGAATCCTCGTCTCGGAGCTTATTGCGCATGAGACGAAAATCACATGAGGTGATCTCAAGTCCATCGGGCAGCCGCCTCTGCGTCATGCAGGGGAGGAAAGTCCGAACTCCACAGGGCAGGGTGCCGGATAACGTCCGGGCGCCGAGAGGCGACGGAAAGTGCAACAGAAAACAAACCGCCGCGGGTGCCCCCCGCGGTAAGGGTGAAACGGTGCGGTAAGAGCGCACCGGCGGGCTGGTGACAGTCCCGCCTGGCAAACCCCACCCGGAGCAAGACCAAGCATGGATATTCCTCACGGCTGCGCGGCCCGTGCAGCGCTTCGGCGGATATCCGGGTAGGTTGCTCGAACAACGGGGCAACCCGTTGTCCAGATAAATGGCTGCCTCGTTCCCTCACGGGAATAGACAGAATTCGGCTTACAGATGGACTTGAGCATCTTTTTTCCCCCGACCTGAAATTGAGAATGAGAAGTTGTATGGATAAAGTAAATGAGAAAAAAAGGAATCAACCATGGACGCGAAATGGAACATCCGGCCCCCCGGGGACGCTGAGACGGTGCGTCGTCTTGTTGAGGAGATTCATGTTCCCAATGTCATCGCTTCGATCCTGATCACCCGGGGGATCGTCGATTACGAAACCGCAAAAACCTTCTTTCGGCCACAGTTGCAGCATCTGCACAACCCCTTCATCATGCAGGACATGGAAAAGGGGGTCAAGCGCATCGTCGAAGCGCGGGAAAAAGGGCAGAAGCTTCTGGTCTATGGCGACTACGATGTGGACGGTACCAACAGCGCCAGCATGCTGTATCTGTACCTCCAGGCCATCGGCTGTGATGTGGAGGTGTACATCCCCGACAGAATGAAGGAGGGGTATGGCATCTCCGAGGTCGGCATCGATTATGCCTCATCCCGTGAGGTGGAACTCCTCATCTCCGTCGATTGCGGCATCACCGCCATCACCCAGGTGGAGTATGCACGCACAAAGGGGATGGACGTCATCATCTGCGACCACCACGAACCCGGTGCGGAGCTGCCCAACGCCTTCGCCGTCCTCGATCCGCTCCGCCCGGACGATGCCTACCCGTTCAAGTCACTGTCGGGTGCGGGTGTGGCATTCAAGCTCATGCAGGGGTTGTCCACGTACTACAGCACCCCGGAGCTGCCGTATCAGTACCTCGACTTCGTCGCAATCGCTGCTGCGGCCGACATCGTCCCGATGGTCAACGAGAA